>NZ_CP019630.1:3315000-3629933 GCF_001999245.1 Roseibium algicola
AAGCGGGTGAGAGACCCGCTCGCCGAAAGTCCAAGGGTTCCTGCGCAACGCTAATCGGCGCAGGGTTAGCCGGCCCCTAAGGCGAGGCCGAAAGGCGTAGTCGATGGGAATGCAGTTAATATTCTGCAGCTTGGTGGTAGTGACGGATGCCGTGTGTTGTATCTCCTTATTGGATTGGGGGTGCAGCGAAGGTGTTCCAGGAAATAGCTCCACCGTATAAACCGTACCCGAAACCGACACAGGTGGACTGGTAGAGAATACCAAGGCGCTTGAGAGAACTATGCTGAAGGAACTCGGCAAAATGCTCCCGTAAGTTCGCGAGAAGGGAGACCTCACGACGGGCAACCGTTGTGGGGTGGCACAGACCAGGGGGTGGCGACTGTTTATCAAAAACACAGGGCTCTGCGAAGCCGTAAGGCGACGTATAGGGTCTGACGCCTGCCCGGTGCTGGAAGGTTAAGAGGAGGTGTGCAAGCACCGAATTGAAGCCCCAGTAAACGGCGGCCGTAACTATAACGGTCCTAAGGTAGCGAAATTCCTTGTCGGGTAAGTTCCGACCTGCACGAATGGCGTAACGACTTCCCCGCTGTCTCCAGCATAGACTCAGTGAAATTGAATTCCCCGTGAAGATGCGGGGTTCCTGCGGTCAGACGGAAAGACCCCGTGCACCTTTACTACAGCTTCACACTGGTATTCGTCACGACATGTGTAGGATAGGTGGTAGACGTTGAAGCAGGAGCGCCAGCTCTTGTGGAGTCACCCTTGAAATACCACCCTTGTCGTCATGGATATCTAACCGCGGTACAACAATATCCGGGACCGTGTGTGGCGGGTAGTTTGACTGGGGCGGTCGCCTCCCAAATGGTAACGGAGGCGCGCGAAGGTGGGCTCAGAGCGGTCGGAAATCGCTCGTTGAGTGCAATGGCATAAGCCTGCCTGACTGCGAGACTGACAAGTCGAGCAGAGTCGAAAGACGGCCATAGTGATCCGGTGGTCCCTCGTGGAAGGGCCATCGCTCAACGGATAAAAGGTACGCCGGGGATAACAGGCTGATGATGCCCAAGAGTCCATATCGACGGCATTGTTTGGCACCTCGATGTCGACTCATCACATCCTGGGGCTGGAGCAGGTCCCAAGGGTTTGGCTGTTCGCCAATTAAAGTGGTACGTGAGTTGGGTTCAGAACGTCGCGAGACAGTTCGGTCCCTATCTGCCGTGGGTGTAGGAGAATTGAGAGGATCTGTCCCTAGTACGAGAGGACCGGGATGGACGTACCTCTGGTGGACCTGTTGTGGCGCCAGCCGCATTGCAGGGTAGCTATGTACGGAAGGGATAACCGCTGAAAGCATCTAAGCGGGAAACCCACCTCAAAACCAGTTCTCCCTGAAGAGCCGTGGAAGACCACCACGTCGATAGGAAGCGTGTGGAAGTGCGGCAACGCATGAAGCTTAGCTTTACTAATAGCTCGTTCGGCTTGATCCTCTCATTAGTCAATGTTCATCTTTTGGATGCGCCCCTGGCGCATCAAAAAGATCATTTTAAGTGCGCTACCGCCCTTCGGGCTGCTTGAGCGCGTTTGAAATGATCCATACGGCCAACGTCCTGGAACCTTCGTCCCAGGCGAGGCCGACAAAAACATCAAAAAAATATATAGACCAGTTCACGCAAATTGCGCTTCGCCGGCCTGGTGGCCCTAGCGGGGAGCCCCCACCCGATCCCATCCCGAACTCGGCCGTGAAACTCCCCAGCGCCAATGGTACTGCATCTTAAGGTGTGGGAGAGTAGGTCGCCGCCAGGCCTGCCAATCGCAATTTGAAACATCTTCAACTTGTTTGCCGCTCACGCGCGCACCGCCCTAAAGGGCTGCGCTCCGCGCGGGCGGCCTGACCGGCCGGCGGCCACTCGGCCTTGCCTCCGCTGCGCTCCGGATCTCTTATCCCATATCAGCGCAGTCTTCCGGTCAAACCGAAACATAAGGGTATGCCCAAAAGGCACCAAACCCAGTTTGACCAAACGCCCAGCGCGCCAAGGACAAACAAAAAAACAACGCGGGATGGAGCAGCCCGGTAGCTCGTCAGGCTCATAACCTGAAGGTCGCAGGTTCAAATCCTGCTCCCGCAACCAAATAAAACCCCGTCAGATATCCTGGCGGGGTTTTTTGTTGCTAACCGATACTGATTTTAAACTCACCAGCGCTCCCACAAAAAGCGCTATGCCCGACGCACCGGCACAAAAACGCTCAAAGCAAACTACCGAAACAATATCAAACCCCGCCAGATATCCTGACCGGGGTCTTTTGTTATGTATGACGGGGGCTGGGCGGAAGACCCACGCAGCGGGGTAGAAAACTCTCAAATCCGGCGACGAGCCCAAACAAAAAGCCTGTTCACACAGACACCAACCTGACGGACCACTGAAACAAGAGCCACGACCGGTTAACCCAAAGGCCTTCTAGAGACTTTGGGCTGTTTCCTCCATCGCCAGAAGGATGGTGGCCGGTTGGTTTGTCCTGTTTTCGAGAGCTCTTGGTTCATTTGGAGATAGAACGCAGGAATCCAGTGGTCCAAGGGTCACCACTTCATTTCCATTTGTGATCGTGACCTGGCCGGAAATGACCACATAGATCTTCTCTTGTGGGGACGCCTTGAGAGATGTGTGGCCTCCAGGAAGAAGATGGGACAGGCCTACCCACATAGAGTGCGTTGACGTTGCTTCCTTTCCCTGAAGACGAAGGCACGCCATCGCGTCGTGTTCCGGCGCCTCATATTGCTGCGCGCTGTCAATGCGGGTTACCTGCATGTGCGTTTCCTTCTAAGGCTTGAGGATAACCCGCTCAGGCGTTGCCCGCAGAACTGAAGCGTAGGCCTTGGCAGCGTCGTCAAATCCGTAGACAGTTTCCGGATTAATCGGGAAGGGCTTCAGAACACCGGCCTCGAACTTCGGCTTGAGCACGTCGAAGATCTTCGCGCCGTACACACTGTCGAGCGCCAAGGTATCGATACCGATGAACTTGTGGCGCCCGCGAAAAAACGCGAAGATGTCGAAGTCTACCGCCCTGTCGAACGTGGAGATGAAGACCTGACGCCCCTGTTTTGCAAGCGTCTTGTTGGCCATTTCGAAATAGGGGCTTCCGACGGTGTTGAAGACGATATCAGCGCCCCGCCCCCCGGTCTTCTCGCGAACCAGTTCAGCGACGTCCTGAGAAGAGCTGTCGAACATTTCGATGGGTTGTGCACTATGGCCAAGAAATTCCATGGGCTTGTATTCGACACCGAACACTGTTGCACCAGCCATCGTTGCAAGCTGGATTGCAGCCTGTCCAACCTTGCCGTTGGCCCCACAAACCAGGACATTGTCCCATGGCTGGACGCCGCCAGCTTCCCGCAGACCTTCAAAGGCGGTTATGAAGGGAACGCCGATCGAACCGGCTTCTTCCATGCTGAAGTTGACCGGTTTTTCGCGGACGGCGGCCTGTGGCAAGGCCATATACTTGGCGTGAGAACCGTTTTGAGTGATGCCGAGTTCTCCGCCTCCTCCCCAGATTTCCTTGCCGATCAGATGTGCTGGTCCATCAACTACAACGCCTGCAAAATCGCGACCGGGAACTCTTGGCCAAACCGCATGGGGCATATGGCCGAGAGACGCCTTCACGTCTGAAGGATTTACACCAGCTGCCTTGATTTCAACCAGGACCTGACCCGGCCCGTGCTGTGGTATTGCCGGTTCGATCACGTCGATCAGAAGATTATCCAGATCCGGCGACTTCTCCGTCACCCAAAGGGCCTTGCCGGTGACTGTCTTGCTTTGAACGTTCATGGCTCTTGTCCCCGTCCTTTTCACTTTGTTGCGGCGCGCTTACTGCTGGAGGCCAAGCATTTGCCTGGCTTCGCCTGCAGTGGCGATTTCGCCTCCCAGTTTCTCTATGAAGTCACGGGCTCTGGCGGTCAGTTCGCCATTGCCCTTTGTCCGTTTGCCCTTGCCGATATAGACGGTGTCCTCCATGCCAATGCGCACGTGGCCACCCAGCAGCCAGGCTTGCACCAGCATCGGAAAAGCCCATCGGCCGACACCGAAGCCGGTCCACACCGTGCCCGGCTGCAACATTCGCGAAGCCATGGACATGGCATCCGGAGTTGAAGGCAGGCCGTATTTCACGCCCGTTACAAGCGAACACATGGTGGGACCTTCGATATGTCCGGCCTTCAGAAAATCGTTGGCCATGACGATGTCGCCGGTGTCGAACAGTTCCAGTTCCGGTTTCACACCGCAGTCGCGGATGACTTCAGCCATCACGCGCACATTCCGAGGTGTATTGATCACCACCTGCGCACCCGAGTTCATGGTGTTGAAATCCAGTGTGCAGATATCCGGACGGATCCTTGCGATATGTTCCACCCGTTTTTCTGGAGGCAGGATCGTCGTTCCCGGGCCGGCGACCGAAGGATCATGATCGGAGGGGACGAAGCGGCCGCCTGGACCGGTCGTCAGGTTGAGGATCAGATCAGTGTTCTTTTGCCGGATCAGCCTGACAACGTCTTCATACAGGCCGATCTCCATCGATGGCTTGGCCGTCTCCGGATCCCGCACGTGAATGTGGGCAATTGCGGCGCCGGCTTCGGCAGCCTCAAGGCACGCATCGGCAATCTCCTGAGGCGTTGCCGGCAGGTCAGGGTGCTGGTCACGGGTGGTCAGGTTTCCAGTCACGGCGCAGGTGATGATGGTTTTATGCGCCATGGTTCAAAGCCCCCGCCCGGCATCGACCACGATGCGCGTGCCTGTGGAGTGGGTGAGGTAGGCAACGGACGCAAAGATCGCCTTGCCGACGTCCTCGGCTTCGACAACCTTTTGCAATGGGGTCGCTGCACCAGCCTTTTCGACCTGTTCCCGTGTTCTGCCTGGAACAAAATCCGTCGCAACCATTCCCGGAGACACGGAGAGGATCCGGACTTCCGGTCCAAGTGCCAGGCCAAGCGTATGGGTCATCGAATCGAGTGCCGCCTTTGCGCCGCAGTAGGCGATGGAAGAACCGAACCCCTTGAAGGCTGCGATCGAGGACACGTTGATGATCGCACCATCGCCGCTCGCCTTGAGCAGGGGAGCAAAGGCGCGAATGGACGCGAACACCCCCCGGAAATTGGACGCGAAGACCTCGTCGATGATGGCGTCCGTCAGTCCATCCAGATCCTTGTGAGCGACCGGCGTCGTGGTGCCCGCCGAATTCACGAGAATGTCGACCCGCCCAAGTCTGCTCGCGATTTCCTCCTTGAAGGCCTCAATGCTTGGCGTGTCGATGACATCGACTTTCAGCGCAAGATGGCCGTCGCCATCGAGTGCCGTGACGACTGCCTGCGCCTTGTCTTCGCTGGAGCGATATCCGACGACGACACGCGCGCCCGCCTCTGCGAACAGTTTGGCAGATGCTGCGCCTATTCCGCCGGAGCCGCCAATGACAACGGCGACTTTCCCTTTCAATGACTGGCTCAAGACACTTTCCCCTTGATCGGCGGTTCGGGGAAACGGGGTTCGCCTGGCTTCAGGATGAAGTCGTAGGTGCAGGTGTAGAAGGGGGCGGCAACGTCGGGATATTCGGCTGAAGGTGTTTCCCGGAGTTCCAGATCACCCGCGATCTGTTCCTTCGCACCGAACACAACGTCGTTCACCATCGCTTCGTCCGTATCGGCGAAAATCTGGGTGATGAGTGTCTTGTGCTCCGGGGCGGACACTATGAAATGGACATGCGCCGGACGCATGGGTGTCCGTTTCTGTGCCCTCAACAGGTCTCCCGTGGTGGTGTGAACGGGGACCGGATAACCGGCCGGTTTCACCGTGCGGATGAGGTAGTTGCCGTTTTCGTCCGAAACAAATTTGCCACGCAGATTGAAGTCGGCCTGGTCCTTGTCCTGGTTCTCGTAAAGTCCATCCGGGGATGCCTGCCA
This sequence comes from Roseibium algicola, assembly GCF_001999245.1. NCBI lineage: Bacteria > Pseudomonadati > Pseudomonadota > Alphaproteobacteria > Hyphomicrobiales > Stappiaceae > Roseibium > Roseibium algicola. The sequence continues at coordinate 3,320,936 of NZ_CP019630.1, forward strand.
AACATCAAGCGTTGCCCCGGCAATGGGTTCACCATTCACGTCCAGTACACGGCCCTTCAGAACCAGCGGGTCTCCCGACGTGGTCGACCGTGCGATGGTGTCGCCAAACTCGCAGTCAGGTGCAGATCCCCGATAGAAGGGGCCAAGCAAGGCTGACATCGTCTCGCCCTGCATGCCGTCATTGTTGATGAGATCGATCAGTGTCGAGGCGCCGAGAACGTCGCAGATGAGAACCGCCTCGTTGTGAGCGTTGTCGGTCTGCTGGCCTATGGCATTGAGGATCTGCAGGCCTTTTTCATATTCGGCTTCGGTCGGGCGAACCTCCCGCAGGAAGGCATGCAGGTGCCGGACGAGAGAGGTGATGATTTCCTTGAAACGCGGATCCGATGTCGCCTCCATGGCCGCCAGAACGGCAGGGGTAACATCCTCTTCCTTGCTGATCAGTCTTGTAGTCGTAACGTAGCTGTCCATGACGTTCCCTCAGGCGGACGCCGCTGTCGCATGTAAGGCCTGGTCGGCCCTGGCTGCTTTCAGGTGCGGATATTTTTCGGTGAGCAAGGAGCCGTGGTAATAGGTGGCCCTGAAGGCGGGCTCCTTGCGAATGTTGTCCAGCCATGCCGAGATCATGGGCTTGTCTGCCCAGGCATCGCCCAGGTTGATGTCGTCCATGCGCACAATGACCGGCATGATGGCGATATCGGCATAGGTGAGGGTCTGTCCCATGATCCAGGGGCCACCTCCTTCCAGAAGCCACTGGTTCATCCGGTCCACGCCCCGGTCCAGGCGTCCCTGCGCCTCGTCCATGTCAGCCTTCGGAAAACCGGTGCGGCCCATTTTCATGAGAAACTCGCGGCGCAACGGCTTGCTGTCGCAAAGTGCCTGAAATTCTTCTGCGCTCATGGCCTGAAAATGCGGCAGGAAGGCAAGATTATAGGATGGTACGCGGATCGCCGGTGTCGGCACTTCATCGATGAAGCGCAACATCGCCCGCATCCTTGCACACTCATGAGGAGCAGACGGCCGCATCGGGGCGGTGTCCGGCAATATGTCTTCCAGATACTCCATGATGACGGCGCTGTCGGTCACGGGAACCCCATCATGCACGAGGGTCGGAACCACGCCATTGGGGTTGATCGCCAGATAATCCGGCTTGAGCTGGTCGCCACTGAAGAGGTCCAGCTTTCTTTCTTCAAATGCCTGTCCCTTTGCGTGAAGGCAGAAGCGCACACGCTGCGAGCAGGTGGATTGAGGCGCGTTGTAAAGTACGAAACCCATCGGTTGAGCCCTTTCTCTCAGTCCCAGTTCAGGAAGCGGGGCAGGCGGTGTTTCGCTGCCAGGGTTCCAACGATGCCAAGGGGAAAGAATATCAGCGCCAGCGCCATGATCAGGCCGGTTGCCAGGATGTTGAATTCCGAAGAGCCAAGAGTTGCGACGAAGATCTCGTTGAAGGCGACAATCAGGATTGCGCCGATGACCGGGCCCGCGATCGTGCCCTTGCCGCCGAGAATGCACATCAGAACCATGTTCACGCTGACAAGAATGATCAGGAAGATGTTCGGACGGATGTAGGTGAGATATTCACCCCAGATAGCGCCTGCCATGCCGACAAAGGCTGCCGAGATGGCGAAGGCGAGCGTCTTGTAGGTGCGAGTATCGATCCCTGCGCTCTCGGCCTTGATCTCGTCCTTCGAAATGGCGCGCAGCCCGAGCCCGAATTTCGAATGCTTGATCTTGTAGCTGATGAAGACGGTCAGCGCCGCCAGGACGACGAAGGCGTAGTAGTACGGCAGCTTGGCCCATTCCACACTGAGGTCGTTGGCAGGTAGGGCGACGCCATTGGCCCCACCGACAAAGTGCCAGTTGTCAAACAGGATGCGGGCAATCATCACCAGCGCCAGCGAGGAAATGATGAAGCTCGGGCCGCGCGTTTTGAGCGTGATACGACCGATCAGATAGCCGACAGCAGCGCAAACGAGGCCTGCCAGAGGTGCCGTCAAAAGCGTCGAAATGCCGAAGCGTGCCAGCAGCATTCCGGCAAAGTAGCCGCCAATGCAGAAGAAGACGTTGTGTCCCAGCGAGATGTAACCCGTGAAACCGCCAAGAATGTTCCAGCCAGATGCCATGACCGCATAGCAGGCCGTGAACAGGATGAGGTGGATCACATAGTTGAAGTTGCCGACAAATTGCAGTGCCGGAACCGCCAGCAAGAGGGCCAGAAGGACGATCGGAAACCAGGTGGCCCGTGTCCTGTCGGCGCGCCGTGCAAGCTTTTCGTTGTGCTCGGCCCGGGCCTGCAGAACGTTGGACGTCTCGTTGAAAGCAAGGGACATTATGCAAGCTCCGGTTTTTCACCGAACAGCCCCTGGGGCCGAACGAGAAGGATGAGAAACAGGGCGAGAAAGAAGGTCATGGTCGACCATGTCGCTCCGACATAGGTGCCGACGAAGGCGGCAATCACGCTCAACAGGAAGGATGCGACGACCGTGCCGAGCAACGAGCCCATGCCGCCGAGAACCACCAGGGACATGAGGACCGCGATCCACTCCCAGTGTTTTGCCGGAAAGAACGAGAAGACGAAGGAGACAAGGCAGCCAGCAGCCCCGGCGAGACCAATGCCGATTGCGAAGCTGACAAGGGCAACGCGGTTGACATTCACCCCCAGCAGTTCAGCCGCTTCGCGGTTCTGGGTGGTTGCGCGGATGGCGTAGCCGAAACTGGAATACTTCAGGAAAAGCGCCAGCACGGAAATGATGATCAGCGACAGAATGCCCGCATAAAGCTGGCCGGTCGGAATGAAGACATCACCGATAAAGATCGCATCGGTCGCGTAATCCGGAGACGTCACACGCTGGGTGTTCGAGAAGAACCCTCCCAGTGCCCCTTCGACAACCATCGCGATTGCGAAGGTGAGCAGGACCGTCATTTCCGAATATTTGGCCGAGCGTGCTTCCCGTTCGAAAACCAGCTTGTAAAGCACCACACCTATGGCGGCCAGAATGACGATCGCCACGGGCAGCATCATCAAGGGGTCGATGCCGTACAGCCGGAAACCCCAGTAGGCGACGTAAGCGCCGGCGATGATCAGCACCGGATGCGCCAGGTTTACGATGCGCATGACACCGAATACGAGACTGAGCCCGGATCCCATGAGGGCGAACACACCACCAAGAGCAAGGCCCAGAATGAGAGTTTGAATAATATCAGCCATGGTTGCCCTCCTCAGGCTGCCTTCTTGCCGCCGAGATAAAGGTCCTGTATCCGCGGGTCGCGCAGGACGTCGTCCGCAGGACCGGAAAACAGGGTGCGTCCCAGATCCAGAACGACGCCCTGGTCGGAATTCTTCAATCCCATCAAGGCGTTCTGTTCAACAAGAAGGATCGTGATGCCTTCTGCGGCCATCATCTTCATGATTGAAAACATTTCCTGGACGATCTTTGGCGCCAGTCCGAGCGACGGTTCATCCAGCATGACAATGTCCGGCTTCAGGATCATGGTGCGGGCCATGGCCAGGGTCTGTTGCTGACCTCCAGACATCGTGCCTGCGTGCTGGTCGCGGCGCTCCTTCAGGATCGGGAAGAGCTCCTCGATCTCGTCGATGCGTTTTTCCAGACCGGATTTGTCGCTCATGGAAAAGCCGCCCATGCGCATGTTTTCCCGCACGGTCATTTTCGGGAACAGCGCGCGCTCCTGGGGAACGAAACAAATTCCCTTTCGAAGCACCTGGTCCGGGCGAAGGCCCTTCAGGCTTTCGCCCTTATAGAGAACGTCGCCGTTGCGCACCTTGAGCATGCCGCAGATGGCCTTCAGCAAGGTGGACTTGCCGGCGCCGTTCGGACCGATGATGCAGTGGACCTTGCCGGGTTCGACACGAAGCTCGGCTCCGTCCAGAATTGCCGGGCCGTCGCCGTAACCGGCGGTCACATTGGAAACGTGGAGAAGTTCGCTCATCACGCAGCCTCCTCCAGGACGCCACCAAGATAGGCGTCGAGAACAGCAGGATTTTCGCGGACTTCTTCGGGCTTGCCATCAGCAATGACCTTGCCCTGGGCCATCACCACGATCTTGTGGGACAAGCGCATGATGAGGTCCATGTTGTGCTCCACGATGAGCACCGTCAGGCCCTGTTCGTTCAGCTTTTGTATGTGGCCGATGATTTCCTCAAGCAGCGTCGGATTAACCCCGCCAGCAGGTTCATCGAGCAGAATGATCTTGGGGTCGCTCATCAGGAGCGCTGCCAGATCCATCAGTTTCTTCTGGCCGTAGGACAGGTTGGAGCCGTCCTCGTAGGCGATCCGCGTAATGCCGAGGAAGTCGAGGATTTCCATCGCCTTTTCGACTTCTTCCGCACCAAGGGCGGGTTTGAAAAGATCCCGCCAGCCGCCGATCCTGGATTGGCAGATGACGTTTTCCAGAACCGTCATGTCCGCCAGGTTTCGGCTGATCTGGAACGTGCGGCTCAGGCCCATGCGGGTGATCTTGTGCGGCCGCAGATGTTCGATGCGTTGGCCCTCAAGAAGAACCTTGCCGGCCGAGGGTTCGGTTGTCCGGCTTATGCAGTTGAAGGCGGTGGTCTTGCCTGCGCCATTCGGGCCGATCAGGGCCGTGATGCTGCCTTTGGGAACGGTGAACGAACAGCCGTCGACTGCGCGGATCCCGCCAAAATGCTTGGACAGGTTATCTATTTCGAGCATGGGAACTCGCTTTGCGCTTGGAATGTCAGGAGAGCTACCCGGGCGCCACGCGCCCGGGACCGGTTCGATCCGTCAGAACGAACCCTTCGGGTAGGTGAGGGCGCTGACGCCTTCAAACTCGTCCGTCGGATAGACAAACTGCAGTTCGCCATCGTTCCACTGGGTCATCAGGAACGGCTTGTCTGCAGGCAGCCCCAGTTCATCCCAGTTGAACCGACCGAGGATCGTGCGAACCGGCTCGTCCCTGGTGCGTTCCGACAACCATTTGCCCATGGCTTCATTGTCGGTTGAACCGGCACCGAGAATTGCTTGCTCGATGCCTTGGCAGACAGCGAAGGGAATGGCAGCGTCCTCATCGGGAACCGCCCCGAATTTTTCCTGATAGGAGGCGACGAAGTCGCTGTTGGAAAACGGTTCGCCGGCCAGTGTCGACTGAAACGGCGCATCTTTGTGCCAGGAGGTGTGAACCAGGACGCCTTCTGCACTTGAACCGGTGCCTTCCAGGTATTCAGCCTGTGTTCCCTGGCTGAAATAGACGAGTTTCGGCTCCGCCCGGACTGTCTTGAGTGCGCGTGTCAGCTGGACCGCCTCTTCCGCGGAAGCTGTCAGTCCGATGATCAGTTCCGCTCCGGAGCGTTTCACCTGATTGGCAAGGTTGAGCCAGTCGCTGAAACCTTCTTCAGGCCAACGCTCGGAAAAGACGACTTCGATGTTGTTTTCAGCAAGGTATCCCGGTGCGAGGTCGCGCACGAGTGAACCGTCCGCCGGGTCCATGACCTTCTCGCCCATCAGACCGGACCAGACACCGTTTGCGAAGAAGTCGTCCGCGGATATCACGGCCGCAGTCTTGGGCGTTTCACCCTCGGGGATCAGGTCCTTGATGATGCCTGCGAGGGAAGCGCCGACATATTCGGCGGCATTCGGCTGGAAATAGAAGATGTTCTTGTGACCCTGCGTATAGATGCGCAGGGCGCCACCGGCCGGCAACGGGTGAACCATGTTGTTCTTTGCCAGAATGCTGGCGACAGGGAAGGACAGACGCGAGGAGAAGGTTCCGTACACCGCCTCCACGCCGTCGACATTGATGAAGCGTTCGTACTGGTTGATGGCGGTTGCCGGGTCGGATCTGTTATCGGAAACAAGCAGCTCGACCTGGCGACCCATGATGCCGCCGCGCTCGTTAATGAGATCGACACACAGTTCATAGCCTTGCTGGTGTTTTTGTCCGGCAATCGAAAAACCACCGGTCAAGGGCAGGCTGGCGCCGATCTTGAGCGGATCAGCCGCCTGAGCCATTCCGGTATAGCCAGATGCAAGCATGCTGGCAGACACAAGAGCTGCCACCGTCCAATTAATGCGTTTCATCTTTTTCCTCCCTGAAGATGAGATCAGATCCTTTTCGGTAGATCTGCGGTGGAGCCCTCCCAAGCCCTTGCACCATACCGTAGCCATTCGTCGTGCCCCTTGCTCACGTTCGAGATCGGGGCGGCATTCACATCACCTCATGCATTTCAGCAATCGAACGTAATCGTGCAATCGATTGCACAGATATTCGCAATAATATGCGCGACGAAAATCGTCACGCTCTGATCCGGATGTGCCGGACAGGAAAAGTCTGACTCCCTCCCAAATCATCGATAGCGCCCGAAACACGTGTCGTGTTTCAGAGCGTTGGGCCGACGCCTCTCCCAAGGCTGACAGTCCCAAATCGAAGCACAGATCTTTCGCTCGTCCAACCCGCTTTGGGTTTGCCCTCGCCACAATGAACGAACCGCACGTACCGGTGCGGTGCCCATTTCAGGCAAGTCGCAGAACGCGAAATCCAAATCTCTGCAATCGATTGCATAATCGGTAACACGATCACAAACGAGGTGTCAACAGTTTTATGCAATCGATTGCGAAGAGGGCTCCATCCGGCTATATGGAGGGTGGGAGGACGCAAAGATGAGCCGACGGCCGACACTGAAGGATATAGCCCGGGAAACAGGTGTTCATGTTTCCACGGTTTCCCGTGCGCTTGATCCGCAAAAGCGCAGTTCGCTGACCGAAGAAATTGTCGTGAAGATCCGTCAAGCGGCCGACAGGCTGGGGTATCGGCCCAACCGGATTGCCTTCAGCTTGCGCAAGCAGAAGTCGATGACGGTCGGGGTGATGATCCCGGATATCACCAACATGATTTTCCCGCCGATCGTTCGCGGCATCGAAAGTGTGATGGAGCCGCTGGGTTATGCTTCCATCATCGTCAACACTGATGGTGACAGTGACCGGGAGCGCCGATTAACGGAGACGCTTCAGGAGCGCGGCGTGGATGGCATAATCCATACGGCTGTGTTGCGCAGCGATCCCAATATCGTGGAAGCGGCGCGCCAGGGTCTTCCGGTTGTCACGCTGAACCGAAAGGTCGAAGAAGCCGAGATCCCATATGTGATCAACGACGAGGAAGCCGGAATCCGCATGATTTTTGATCATCTTCATGATCATGGTCACCGGCGAATTGCGCATCTTGCCGGACCTCGGGACTTGTCGACCGGGCTGCTGCGCCGTGAAGCGTTCTGCTCGGTTGCCCGGGACTACGGACTTTCAGCCGATGCACTTGTCATCGAGGAAGCCTGCCGTTTCGAGGAGGAGGAAGGCCGCCGTTGTGCGAAAGAGATATTGAGCCGGTCACCAGAGACAACCGCAATTCTGTGCGCCAATGACAGGCTGGCCCTCGGGGCCATGGATTATTGCGCCAGAAACGGGCATCCGTGCCCCGACAAGATTTCCATCACCGGCTTCAACGACATGCCGTTCCTGGATCTCATTCCGCCTGGCCTCACAACAGTGCGCATAGAACAGTTTGATGCAGGGGCCACCGCTGCCCGGCTGCTGGTTCAGATGATTGACGGCTGTGACGGCAAGGTTCCAAGGGAAACAGTTCTTCCGGTCAGCCTGAAATGCCGAAACAGCGTCCTTCGGATAGAAACCGACCATTAGAGAGCGCCTGACCTCTGCTGGCCGGGCGATTTTTGCGCAGCAGCCTCGAGTGCGCCGTCATCCGGCCCTGGGGTGAAGAACAGTCACCCCAAAAGACTACTGACCAGGCACATCGTTCCCCTGGGACGACACTCGTGACAACGCCTGTCAGCTTCAGTTTGGACGATCGGGGTGCCTTGATCGCGAGCCTGGTTTGCTTGAGCCCGCATTTCACTGTTGGCTCCTTCCATTTGGTGAGCCCGATCGACGAGTTCAGAATGTGGTCGGTGAGCCAGATCGTTGATGTTCTTTCGGTTCTTTCGCCTTCGTTGCCGGACCGTACAGCCGCGTAAACGTTCAGTGCCCGGCTAGTGGCACTCATTCATTCGTCTTTTCAGATACTTACGAAAGTGACCGATCCGGCAAGCTGATGGTTGCTGGGTCGTCCTGCTTCTTTCAAACGCTCGGTTCGAGCCGCGGTTGGGCAGCCGCAGCTTCTGCTCTCGGCGACAAGGCTTCCCAAAAACACTGTAGTCAAGCGTCCCTTGAACAAATTAGTTCATAATGTGATTGTGATTATTGGATTTGTTGAATATATATCCACAATATGAACTTTTTGAATTAGGTGTCTGAGCAGGGGGAGATGCATCAGTGTTAAAAGACAGGAGCCTTCTCTGCGAAAGCGTCCGTATTGGTGAAGGCAACTACGAAGCGGGTATTGAGGGCCTTACCGTCACGAACCCGGCGACCAGCGCGTGCCTCGGCAATGTTCCCAACCTTGGGGGCGCCGAGACAGAGTTGGCCATCAGACATGCCAGAGAGGCACAGGCCGATTGGGCCGCACAGCCTGCGAAGGCACGGGCCGAGGTGCTTCAGCGCTGGTTTGCGTTGATTGTCGAGAATGCTGACGATCTGGCGCGCATCATCACCCTGGAACAGGGCAAGCCTTTGAAAGAGGCGAAAGGGGAAGTCCTCTACGGTGCCTCCTATGTCGAATGGTTTGCCCAGGAAGCGCGCCGCATATACGGCGAGACGATACCTGCGACGTCCCGGGACAAGCGCCTCCTGGTGATCAGGCAGCCTGTTGGTGTGGTTGCGGCGATCACCCCCTGGAACTTTCCGAATGCGATGATCACAAGAAAGGTTGCACCGGCATTGGCTGCCGGGTGCGCAATCATCGTCAAGCCCGCCGAGCAAACGCCTTTTTCAGCCCTTGCGCTGGCGACGCTCGCCGAGCGTGCAGGTGTTCCGCCTGGTCTCTTCACGGTTATCACGGGGGACGCGCGCAGGATTGGCGCAGCGATGACCTCCAGTCCCTTCGTGCGCAAGCTGTCCTTTACCGGCTCAACGGACGTCGGCAAGTTGCTGATGCGGCAGTGCGCAGACACCGTCAAGAAGATCTCGCTGGAACTCGGCGGCAATGCGCCTTTCATCGTCTTCGATGATGCCGATGTGGAAGCCGCCGTCGAAGGGGCTGTGGCCGCCAAATTCCGCAACAGCGGCCAGACCTGCGTTTGCGCCAATCGCATCTATGTGCAGTCGGGTGTTCACGACGCATTCGTTGCCGCCCTGGTGAAGCGGATGCGGACCATGAAGGTCGGCGACGGGCAGGCTGGTGATACGGACCTTGGTCCGCTGATTGACGTTTTAGCCACAGACAAGGTCCAGGCGCATATCTCGGATGCCATTGCCAATGGTGCCAGGATTGAACTGGGCGGAACGCATCATTCCCTTGGTGGCACCTTTTTTCAGCCGACCGTTCTGACAGGTGTGCACCATGAGATGCGCATCGCACGTGAAGAGACCTTCGGGCCTGTGGCGCCAGTCTTCCGTTTCGACACGGAAGAAGAAGTGATCACGCTTGCCAACGACAGCGAGTACGGGCTCGCAGCCTACTTCTTTACACGCGACCTCGCGCGCAGTTGGCGGGTCGGCGAGCGTCTCGAGTACGGCATGGTCGGCATAAACACGGGCCTGATCTCCACTGCCGAAGCACCGTTCGGCGGCATCAAGCAATCCGGCCTGGGACGGGAGGGATCCCGCCTCGGCCTGGATGAATACCTGGAAGCCAAATACCTGTGTGTTGGCGGAATCGATGAAGGAAATTGACATGACGGCATATGAGCCAGCCATTGCAGCGTTTCGGGCAGAAGGCGCCCTGCGTTATGGCGTCCTGACAGGCGATGATCTGGTGGACGTGACCGACAATCTGGAAGCCCGGTTCAGCAATCTTCTGGACGTTGTTGCCGCCGGCGCCCTGCCGGAACTGGTCAAGGCCGGCGAGGGGCGTCCGGTGAGCTATCGCGCGGCAGATGTCGCCTTCCAGATTCCGATCGCCGCTCCCCAGAAGATCATCTGCGTCGGGGTGAACTACCCGGACAGGAACGCAGAGTACAAGGATGGCCAGGCACAACAGATGCGGCCGTCTCTTTTTCCGCGGTTTGCGAGCGGGTTCACCGGTCATGGCCAGCCACTGATCCGGCCACCGGAAAGCGATCAGCTTGATTATGAAGGCGAGATTGCGATCGTCATCGGAAAAGCCGGCCGTCGCATTCCGCGCGAGACGGCATTCGACCATATTGCCGCGATTACCCTTTGCAACGAGGGAACGATCCGCGACTGGACGCGCCATGCGAAATTCAACGTGACGCAGGGCAAGAACTGGGAAAGGACCGGCAGCATCGGCCCGGCTCTCGTCCCGCTGCATTCCCCGGCCCAATTGCAGGATGTTGCTCTTGTAACCCGGGTCAACGGTGAGGTTCGCCAGCAGGACAGGACGTCGAGAATGATTTTCGACTTCCCCTATATCGTCAATTACGTCTCGACATTTGCACAGCTGATGCCTGGCGACATTCTGGTCTGTGGCACTCCGACAGGTGCCGGCGCAAGGATGGAGCCCCCTTGCTGGTTGAAGCCGGGTGATATTGTGGAAGTCGAAGCCGAAGGCATCGGTATCCTGCGCAACGGCATTGAGGACGAAAAATGCTGAGTGCCGCGCAGGTGCAGGACGTGGCGGCCGAACTTCTGGAAGCGGAAGCGACCCGGCAACAGACTGGCCTTCTCAGCGTGCGTTACCCGGACATCTCGCTGGATGATGCCTATGCCATACAGGGGGCGCAACTTGCGACCAAACTGGCAGTCGGGCGGCGCATCCTGGGGTGGAAAATCGGCCTGACATCCAAGGTTATGCAGAACGCACTCGGTATCGATACGCCGGATTCGGGCGTGCTTTATGACGACATGCTGTTCCCTGATGGCGGGCAGGTGCCACGCGGCCGATTTATCGAACCGCGCGTGGAAGCCGAGATAGCGTTTGTGATGAAGGCGCCAATCGATGGCAACGTGTCCCGTGAAGATGTGATCGCGGCGACGGATTATGTCAGCCCCGCGCTTGAAATCCTGGACACCCGCATCTTGCGTGCTGATCCGGAGACGGGAACGCGCCGGCGCATCTTCGACACCGTGGCGGACAATGCCGCCAATGCGGGCGTGGTTCTGGGAGCTCAACGGCATGACCCCGGCGACGTGGATCTTCGCTGGGTTGGGGCTATCGTCGAACAGGATGGTGAGGTCATGGCCACCGGTCTTGGTGCGGCTGTCTTGAACGACCCCGTGATGGGGCTCGTCTGGCTTGCCCGGCGGATGGCGAGCTACGGCCACCGCATCGAACCCGGCCAGATCGTCCTGACGGGATCGTTTATCGGCCCCATCGAATGTCCACCCGGCACGGCGATCCGGGCCGACTTCGGACCGTTTGGCGCCGTCTCCACCAGATTTGCGTGATCGTGATGACCTTAGCGAAAAACCTCTTCAAGGCGCGGCTTGCAAAGCCGGAGACCCAGATTGGCCTTTGGATGGCGCTGGCACATCCCGGCGCCGCGGAAATTTGCGCAGGCGCTGGCTTTGACTGGCTCGTCATCGATGCCGAACACGGACCGAACGGGCTTGCCGAAATCATGGCGCAGCTGCGGGTTCTCTCCGGCAGCAGCCATCCGGTGGTTCGCGTCCGTGAGAATGACCGTGCCCTGATCAAGCAGATGCTGGATATAGGGGCGCAGACAATTCTGGTGCCGATGATCGAAACGGCGGCGGAGGCGCAGGAAGCCGTGGGTTCGGTCCGTTATCCGCCGGAGGGCGCGCGCGGTGTCGGCGCGGCCCTGGCAAGGGCGTCGGACTATGGTCGCATCACCGACTATCTGCACACGGCAAACAAGCAGGTGTGTCTGCTTGTGCAGGTCGAAAGCTGCAAGGGCATCGATGCGCTGGACGAGATACTGGCGGTTGAAGGTGTCGATGGCGTCTTTGTCGGGCCAGCGGATCTGGCCGCGGACATGGGCTATGTCGGCAAGCCCGACGCGGCTCCGGTACAGGCGGTCGTGGTTGAGGCCCTTTCGCGGATCAGGGCCGCGGGAAAGCCTGCCGGTATCCTGACGTCCAATCGTGAACTTGCGCATCGTTATGCGCTCATGGGTGTCGAGTTTCTGGCCGTTGGGGCTGATGTTGGTGTCTTTGCCCGCGGTCTTGCGGAGTTGAGGCAGGCGTTTCCCTGATCATTTCCCGGTTACGGCCGGGTGTGTCCATATTATGAACACGCAGGCCCGTTGCGCGGAAGCGCGGCGGGCCTTTGTTTTTGGCTGTTTTCTGCGGCTGAGGCGGCTCGAAATCATCGGGAAATAACGTATTGACTTTGAAAAAAGCCATAATATGATCTTTATCAAATAAAGACTTCAAAAAATGATCATATTATGATCAGTCAAAAATGAGAGGTTCATAATGACGACACTTTCGGCAGGCGCACGGTTCCGGCAGGCCTTGAAGGAAGAAAATCCGCTTCAGGTCATGGGGTCGATCAATGCCTACACGGCGATGATGGCAGAGCGCGTGGGCTACAAGGCTCTTTATCTTGCCGGTGCAGGCGTTGCGAACGCATCCTACGGGCTTCCCGATCTCGGCATCACGAACCTGAGTGACGTGCTGACGGATCTCCGCCGCGTTACGGATGCAAGCAGTCTGCCGGTACTGGTTGATGTCGATACCGGCTTCGGGGGTGCCTTCACCATCGCGCGCCTTGTGCGCGGCCTGATCAAGGACGGCGCCGGTGCCATGCACATGGAAGATCAGGTTCAGCTCAAGCGGTGCGGTCACCGTCCGGGCAAGGAGATCGTTTCCAAGCAGGAGATGGTTGACCGCGTCAAGGCCGCCGTGGATGCAAAGACCGACGATCAGTTCTTCATTGTTGCCCGCACGGATGCGCTGGCCATCGAGGGCCTGAACGGTGCGATCGACCGGGCCTGTGCCTACGTCGAGGCTGGCGCCGACATGATCTTCGCAGAAGCCTGCACGGAGTTGTCGCAGTACAAGGCTTTCGTCGATGCGCTCGACACGCCCTATCCGGTTCTCGCCAACATTACCGAGTTTTCCAAGACGCCGAACTTCACTCTGGACGAGCTGCGCAGCGTCGGTGTTTCAGCGGCGCTCTACCCCTTGTCTGCGAATCGCGCAATGAACGCGGCAGCCCTGAAGGTTTACAAGCATATTCGTGAGGTCGGATCGGCGACCGGTGTGCTGGATATCATGCAGAAGCGCGAGGAACTCTACGACTTCCTGAACTACCACGACTACGAAAGGAAGATCGACGAGTTGTTCCAAAGTCGGAAGTAATTGAGCAAAGGGAGGAAAGAATGCTCACCAAGAGAACTTTGTTGTCAATCGCAGCGGGCGCCTTGGCGCTCACAGTGGCGGCTCCGGTTATCGCGCAGGACGCGTTTCCGGAGAAGCCGGTCCGCCTGATTGTGCCGTATTCGCCTGGAGGGGGGACAGACACTACGGCCCGGATTGTTGCCGACAACATGAAGGAGTACCTGGGGCAGCCTGTCGTCGTCGAAAACCGTCCGGGTGCGTCCGGAACGGTCGGCACGCTTCTGGCGAAACAGGCAGAGGCTGACGGGTATACCATTCTGTTCGGTATCCAGGCGACGCTTGCGCTGAACCCGTCGCTTTTCAAGTCGGCGACCTACAACTCGAAAGAAGACTTCTCGGGGATCGCGGTGATCTCCGAGTCGCCCTATGTGGTCACGGTGCCGGGGGATTCCGAAATCTCCGACTATGAAGGCTTTGCCGCGGCCGCCACGGAAAACCTGACCATGGCAAACGGAGGCAGCGCGGCGCTTCTGGCAGCGCGTTTGCTGGCCCGGCAGGCGGATCTCAGCTTCACCAATATTCCCTACTCAGGGTCCGGAGATGCAATTTCCGATATCCTGGCCGGCCGTGTGAATGCGATGATCAGCAGTCCTGTTTCGGTCCTGCCGCATGTTGAGAGCGGTGCCCTGAAGCCGATCCTCGTCACGAGCACGGACCGTTACGCCGCGCTGCCCGACACACCAACGGCAGACGAACTCGGCTTCGACGGTTTCAACGTGGTTGGGTGGTACAGTGTCGTTGCTCCGGCTGGTGTCCCCCAGGAGCGTCTGGACGTTCTGAGCGATGCCTTCAACAAGACCATTGCCAATCCGGACGTGCAGGCGAAACTCGAAAGCATCGGTGTAACGCCGTCCCGGCGTGGCCTGGATTCTGCGGCGACGACAGAATTCATCGCCTCCGAGGTCGACCTGTGGGGCCAGGAAATCAAGGACGCCGGCATCGAGCCGAAGTGACCTTTCCCTGAGCTTCCATTTCGCAACAATTGAACCTACCGGGCGAGCTTCGGCTCGCCCTTTCAAGGATGGAACCATGCCGCACGCCTGGATCGAATACTCCGGTAATATTGCAGATCAGACCGAGGTCGAAACTTTCGGTCGCTGTGTCCACGCCGCCATGACGGAAGCCGGTATCTTCCCGATCGCGGGTATCCGCATCCGCATCACCCGCATTGACGATTGCCTGGTCGGTGACATGAACCCGGACAACGGGTTCGTCCACTTGTCCCTTCGTATCGGTGAAGGCAGGGATGCGCAGACCAAACAGGAGGCGGCAGACTTGATCTTTGATCGGACTTCGTCGCATCTGAAGCCTCTCGCTGACCGTGCCCGGGTTGCATACGCAATGGAAATGCAAGAGATCCCGAGTGCTTACAGTTACAAGATGAACAACCTGCACAAACACTTGAAAGCCAGCTGACGGTTTTCTGGAGGATGGGATGAAGGCTCTCTTCAAGGCTCAGGACGGGCTGCTGGTCGCGCTCGTAGGCGCAATTTTCCTCTACGCTTCCCGCGATCTCGACATGGGCGTGCCGCGCAACATGGGGCCGGGAATGTTCCCGGTCGTCTTGAGTGCCTTGACGATTGTCTTCGGATTGCTGATCGCGGTCGTCAACGTCGTTCGTGACGTCACCCTTCCAAGGCAATTCCCCTGGCTCGGTCTCTGCGGGGTCGTTGCCTCCATCGCACTCTACGCTCTGCTGATCGAACGGCTCGGCATCGCACTCACCACCTTGTGTGCGATTTCGGTGCTGGCGCTCGTCATTCCGCGCATGAAATGGCTGGAAACGGTGCTGCTCTCCATCGGCGTTTCTGCCTTCCTGTGGCTCACATTCGTTCTGGGCCTCGGCATGCCTCTCAGGCTTTTCCCCGGGTTCTGATCATGATGGATTTCCTCTCAGGGTTTACGGTCGCACTGCATCCGGTAAATCTCTTTTATTGTTTCGCAGGTGTTCTGCTGGGCAATATCGTCGGTGTTCTTCCAGGTATCGGCGCGATCGCGGCGATCTCGATCCTGCTGCCGGTCACCTTCTATCTGGAGCCGACGACCGCGGTCATCATGCTGGCCGGTGTCTATTACGGAGCCGAATATGGTGGCTCCATCGCATCGATCCTTCTAAATCTGCCGGGCACGGCTTCCAATGCGATCACAACGCTGGACGGTTACCCGATGGCGAAAAGGGGCGAGGCTGGTCTTGCCCTGCTGACAGCGCAGATCTCCTCGCTGAGTGGCGGCACTTTCGGCATTCTGGCCATGGTCTTCCTGTCGCCGTTGATCGTGAAGTTCTCGCTCTCCTTCGGACCGGCTGAGTATTTCGCGACCTTGCTGCTGGGGCTCGTTGCCGGATCGGTTGCAGTGGGCGGCTCGGCGCTCAAGGGCGTTGCGATGGTCTTCATCGGCATGCTGCTGGGCAGCATCGGCCTTGACCTCAACAGCGGTGTTGCCCGGTTCGACATGGGCTATGCAAACCTTCTCGACGGGCTGTCGATCGTCGCCGTTGCCATGGGCCTGTTCGGCATCCCGGAGGTCATCAACAAGCTGAGGGATGACCAGGGTGACAGGAAACCGATCGCCATTTCCGCCCGCTCCATGTTTCTCGCATTCGGCAAACTCAAGAGCATCAAGTTCTCGATCCTTCGCGGAGCCTCCGTTGGTGGCATCCTGGGGCCATTGCCCGGTGCAGGGCCCACGATTTCCTCTTTTCTGGCCTATTCGCTGGAACGGTCCGTGGGGGGCAAGAAGGAAGAATTCGGCACTGGACGGATCAACGGGATCGCCGCACCTGAGGCTGCCAACAACGCTGCCGCCCAGACGGCCTTCATTCCGACCATGACGCTCGGTATTCCCGGAACGCCCACGATGGCGATCATCCTGGGCGCCTTGATGATCCACGGCATCGCACCCGGACCACAGCTGGTGGTCGATCACCCGGACCTGTTCTGGGGTCTGGTCGCCAGTTTCTGGATCGGCAACGTGTTGCTGCTGGTGTTGAACGTACCGCTGATCGGGGTCTGGGCGCGACTGGTTGCCGTGCCGAGACGGTTCCTGTTTCCCGTGATCATTGCACTGATCTGCACTGGCGTCTTCGGCGTGGCAAATTCCACCTTCGACGTCTGGGCCGTGTTGTTGATGGGGGTTATCGGGGCGATCCTGCGATTTTACGACTATTCCCCCGCACCGCTGCTCATCGGGTTCGTTCTGGGGCCGATGCTCGAGGAGCACCTGCGCCGCGCCTTGATGATTTCAGGAGGAGACTTCGGTTATCTTCTCGGATCCAGCACGGCCATCGCGATCCACTGCATCACGATCCTGATCATCGTGCTGCCGCTGCTCAACCTGCTCTGGTCGCGGATCAAGCGTAAAACCGAAAATCCCGTTGCCGATTAACAGCCTCGGTCAATCGGAAGGCGCGGCCGGATCAGGCTCTTCCTATCGGTCGCATCTTCGACAGCTTGGCGCTGATCTTCGCGACTTCCTCCCCCATGATGGCGAGTACCGATTGCAGGTGCTCGCCGGTCATGCGCGCCATGATGCTGGAAACGCTGATTGACGCAAAGGGTGTGCCGGCACTGTCGCGGATTGCCATGGCGACGGTTCTGACGCCAACGTCCGACACCCTGTCGATGTAGCCGGTCTCTCTTGCCAGTTCGACCATTTCACGGATTTTCGTGACGCCACCGGAGAACTCCTTGAGGTCGCCGGTGTTTCTGTCCAGAATCGCTTCGGCTTTTGCAGGCGGAAGGGCGGCAAGGACAGCCATGCCACCGGCGCCCAGCCCGATCGGGCGATGAACCCCGACGTCCAGAACAAAGGCCTTCACGGGAAACGCGCCGCTTTCCCGGGCAATGCAGGTCATCTTGTCACCGACGACACGATTGAGGAAAACGGTGTCGCCCGTTACCTCGACCAGACGTTCGAGTTCCGGTTTGCAAACATCTTGCAGGTCATAGGCTGGGAAGACCAGCAGACCCAGTTCGTAAATTCTGGAGCCGAGGAAAAAGCGGCGGTTTTCCGCATCCTGGTCGACGAAGCCATGTTCGATAAGCGCTTGCAGTACCCGCCGGGCGGTCGGCCGGGTCAGGCCGGACTTTGCGAGTATGTCCGCAAAGGGAACACCGTCGGGATGTCCACCCGCGACAAGATCGAGCAGCATCGCTGCGCGGTCGATGCTTTGTGTTCCTGCAGTCATCCTCGTAAGTCTCTATAATCGTATGTGTTTAAAATCTAATTCGACCGAATGTCCTAGTAGAGTGGTATTGCATGAGGGCACACGGGTCCATTGAAATGAAGGGCATTCGGGAATTTATTGGCATGGCTAAAGGCCTCGTTTCCGGATCCGATGTTGCCACTGTGTCTCCAAGTCGGAATGGGGTGACCTAGAAGCCTGTTGAACGGCTGGAGATGCGGGCTGAAGTCCTATCCGGACGCGGGTTGGAGGAGTGCTTCTCAGGTCAGTTGACCTGCAATCCGGTCCAGAAGGTCTTGCGCACGTTTTTCGTAAGTCACGGCGTTTTGGGTTCGTGCAAACCTGATTGCACGGCGAAGTGCAGATGAAGCGTTTCGGGTTCGGCCGGTCTGAACCGAGAGCAAGGCCCACAGGCGGTGGAGCTCCGCTTCATGCCAGCGTTCGCCGGTACGCCTGATGATCTTGAACGCCGACGCAAGTGCCTTCAGCCCTTCGACCGGGTTACCGCAGCGGCCGGTCGCTTCTGCGTAGAGTGCCAATCCGTAAGGACGGGTCAGCGTCACGTTCATTGCCGCCTGTGCGTTCAGACCTTCGTGAATTTGCTGAAGGCCGGAAGCGTTCCCAAGCACGACCTGCGCCCACCCGGCCAGCAGGTCGCCATAGGGGCGCCAGAATGGAATTGCGGCTGCTTCGCAGGTTTCGATCAGGGCTGTCGCCCGTTCCAGCACACGCACCGGGTCTTCACGTTCACGAGCGATCAGAGCTCCTGCCCAAAGCATCTGCGCTCGACCGAAAGGCTGCTCCAATGTGTCCGTCAACGTCATGCCTTCGGCATAAAGGCGTTCGGCATGTTCGCTTTGGCCGAGCAACTGATGAACGCAAGCGGCATACTGGCGGCAGACGATGCCGGGGTCCTCGCCGAAGAGAACGGATGCCTCTGCGCCGTGGTTCGTGTCGGAGGCGCTGCAAACAGCGTTGATATGAGGCAGACAGGCGGCAAAATCACCACGGAAGAACCGTGTTTGCCCGACAGCATTGTGGGCCACCATTGCATAAAGCGCTGGTGCATCCTCTGCCAGGTCATCGAGACCCTTGGCAAGTTCGTCGGCGGCTGCAAGGTCTGCCTTGGTCAGGTGGTGGTTCCAGAGCCCCGCAAGTGCGGGCACAATTGTCGTCGGGTCATTGGTTCGGCCTGCAAGTGCCGCGGCGCGTTCGTAAACGTCCCGAAGTTCGTCTGTGGTGAAGTGATCCCCGACGATAAGTGCCGCTCCCAGACCCAGTAGCGTGCGGCATTCCGCCGTGTGCGTTTCGGGGTCAGGCTCGCAGGCGGCGAAGGAGACAAGCGCCTGCCGGAACTGGGCGGCCGCATCGGTGATTGCGCCGCGTTCCAGCGCGGTCAGGCCCGCAAGCCCTCGATGGACGGCAGCACGTTTCCAATCGGCGGCACGCTCGAAATGATCGGCGAGTGTGGACGCGATTTCGCCAGTGCGGGATTTGAACGCGGTTTCAAGCCGGCTGCCGATGCGTTGGTGAAGTCCTTGCCGATTTGCTGCCGGAATAGCGTCGTAAAGAGCCTCCTGATAAAGCGCGTGCCGGAAGACGTAGCGTGTTGCCTGCGTGCCGTCCGGCCAGACCATGACGCCGGCCCGTTGAATAAAGCGCCTGACGCTTGCAAGGCGGTCGAGAACCGCTTCGCCTTTTTCCACCTCGAACCGATCATCGCTCAACATGGCAGCGGAAAAGCGAATTCCGGCAACGCTGGCAATGTCGAGTAACTGCCGCTCATATGGGTCCAGCCAGCCGATTTCGCCCGCGATGAATTTTCCGGCTCCGCGTGAGATTGCCGAAACGATTTCAGTGATGTCCTGTTCGGGTGGCTGCCGATTTTCGGAACTCTCCAGGACCCCGTCCCGATGCCACTGGTCGATGATCGCATCGACCAGGATGGCATGCCCTTCCGTTCTTCGCCTCAACTCGCCGGCAAGGGTGGCAGGCAGTCTGTGGTCCGGAAAGCGTCGCTTGAGAAGGTCCGCCACGGCTGTTTCGTCGAGGCCGTCCAGCGTGATCGGGCTAAAGTCCTGAACACGTTGAAGGTAATGCAATGTCGTTTGAAGATCTCCGGACTTGTCCAGTTCATCAAACCTGTAGGTTCCAACCACAAGGGTTCTGGCAGGAGCGCGGCGTTGAGCCCAGGAAAGAAGCCATGCCAGCGTGCTCTGATCGGCCCAGTGCAGGTCTTCCAGAATGATGACACCGGGCTGCTGCTGAGAGAGACGCTCCATGAGTGCGGTCAGCTCCCGCAACATTGAGTCCGGGTGCGTGTCCGTCAATCTTGTGGGCAGGGGAGCGGGCTCCCGGCCAGAACGAAGCTGCGGCAGCAGGTCTCGCCAGGACGGTGCGACATCCTCAAGAAGCCGCAAGACCCGTTTTCGTGACGCACCTTCGGCGAGCTGTGTCACGATCTCGATCAGTGGGCCATAGGGTTCCCGGGCACCTGGATGGGGAATGCACTGCCCCCGGGCAGACCAGAAGTCTGCCGTGCGTGGCAGCGTGGCGGCGAATGTCTCCACCAGCCTTGATTTGCCCGATCCGGCTTCCCCGGCGACAAGGCTCACAATGCGCTTGCCAGCGCGCACTGCCGCTGCGCAGTCCGCAAGGGACTGCAGTTCCGTGGTTCGGCCCACGCAAAGAGGGGCTGTTCCGGTGGTGTCCGTGCCGGAGTTCAGAACCGTGATCTTGCCGACAAGGCGGTAGCCCTGCCTGCCGACCGTTTCGATGAACCCGGGTGTTTCGGCGCTGTCCCCCAGCAAGCGTCTAAGCTCGCGGATACACTGCTTTGGACCGGTCTCGCGTCCATGCTGCTGTCCCCAGATCAGGTGCCTCAGTTCTTGCTGGCTGACGACCTGTCCCTCGCGGGCGTGCAGCTCGACCAGCACGGCGAGAGTCTTGGGGCGCAAACGAACGACTTCCCCGTCACGCAGCAGTTCACCGCGAGAAACATCAAGTTCGACTTTTTGCACTGGGACGCAGATTCCGATGTTCCGGTGAGGCACGAGGACCGTGCCTCTATGAAGAATTACACTGATTGACGAACTACTTATACCATTTTTGCACCGTTGCCGACTTTGTTTGCCATCCTGATTTCCCTACCACCAGTCCTCATGGAGACGCGCCCCTGCGGCATGCCCCGCCGCAAGCGCGATCTCCCGTCTGAAACCGGAAAAGAGGACAGCCCAGTTTGACAAGATCGGTCACAACATGCCCGGTGACAGCACGGGCCGTGCAATTGCTTGCGGTCCTGCTGATGTCGGTATGCAGCGTTAACCCCGCCGCAGCGACCGTAATATGTGTTGAGGATTTTGACCGGGTTATGACTTCCGCGGCAAGGGACGCCAGGCCCGGCACGCCGCTCTCCGCAGCACTCTCGCAAAAGCTGGATGATGCGGTGCTGGCCGCGCTTCCACTTGCCGAAACGCCGGGCGTCATTGTTGGTGTCCAAACACCTCACGGCACATGGAAAAAAGGGTACGGCGTTGCCGACCCGGCAACCGGAACTCCGATGGAGCCGGGCATGCACACGCGCATCGGGTCCGTGACGAAGACCTTTACCGGAACAATGCTGTTGCAGCTTGCAGAAGCCGGACGGCTTTCTCTCGATGACACGATCGACGCCTATGTCGAGGGAATTCCCAACGGAGACAGGATCACGCTGCGCCAGCTTGCGGACATGACCAGCGGTGTGGCGAGCTACACCGCTTCCGAGCGGTTTGTGGAGTTGTTTCTCGATCAACCCGGTGTCGCGTTTTCGCCCGAGGACCTGCTGACCTTTGCCGTCGAGAATTCGCCGCTCTTCGAGCCGGGAACGCAATACGATTATTCCAACACGAACACGATCCTCCTTGGCATGGTCATTGAAAAGACCACCGGGCAGCCCTTCGAGACGTCTTTGCGGAAGATGGTCCTGGAGCCTCTCGGACTGGAGAAAACAGTCTGGCCGGGAAGCAGGACCGAACTACCGGAGCCCTACGCGCAGGGCGTTACCCTTCAGGGCGTCGATGCAACGCCGGAAGCACCTCTTGTTGCCACACACTGGAACCCGGCTTCGCTCTGGACAGCGGGGGAGCTGATTTCCAACCTCGACGATCTGCTCGTCTACGGCCGAGCCCTTGGGTCCGGCCAAGGGCTTCTCGGCACCGAGATGCAGCAAGCGCGGCTGCGATCCTTCCGTCCGCCTGATGGGTACGGCCTGGCGCTTCGGTGCAACGGAGAGTGGGTCGGCCACACGGGTGAAGTGCCCGGATACACCACGGTCGTTTTCCATAGCCCGCGGACCGACACGACCCTTGTTGTCCAGGCGAACAGCGACATGCCTTCCGGTGACTGCGAGGAGGGAAAGGCGGCTCAGGACGCCGACGAAGCTTCGGGTCTGTCCTGCTCGCTGCCTGCCATGCGCATTTTTAACGCCGTCGCTCCGTTACTCGGCGAAACGGCTCCCCAGAACACCGCTGAATAAGAACGGAGCCGTCCGTGACAAGACAGGTGCTGCCTCCCCCGGCAACAAAAACCCTGCGCGGTGCTGCCGCTGCTAATTCCAAATCTGCCTTTCGGCTTCGGGCTGCTTCGGTTCTGGCCGTCTCTTTCGTGGCCGCGGTGTTTTCTCATTCTGCACCGGCTCAAACGCTGGATCAGGCCGTCGCCGGGCAAACCGTCATTATTGAACGGTTCACGCCGCCTACAAGGCCGGGCACGGTCGACATCACGGTGCAGGATCAGCGCAAGCGTGTTTCAGAACAAGATGCCGAGAGGGTACGCTTCACGCTCCGGTCGGTATCGATTGCCGGTGCTCATTCGGTTTCGGACACCGATCTGGCGGCCATCTGGCAGGGCAAGATCGGCAAGAACATATCTCTTGCGGATCTCTACCGGATCGCCGAGGCGGTTGATGCCGCCTATTTGAGAGCCGGCTATTTTTCGATGACCGTCGTTCCGGTGCAGGACTTTGCGTCCGGTGCGGTCTCGCTCCGGGTCTACGAAGGCTATGTTGAAACCGTCGAGATCACCAGTTCCATCCCGCGCATCAGGGAGCGCCTGGCGCCCTATATCAACCGCCTGACCTCCATGCGGCCCATTCGGATCAAGGAAGCGGAACGCGTCCTGCTGCTGATGAGCGATCTTGCCGGTCTGCAGATCGAGGGAACAATTGTGCGCCCGGAAACGCCCACAGGTGGCGGTACGCTGAAGCTCGCGGTTGATTTCAGCCGATACAGCGCTGGCGTCGGTCTCGACAACCTTGGAACAGATACGGTCGGTCCGCTGGAACTTTCCGGAAATGCCACGGTCAACGACATCTTCGGGTTGTTCGAAACGACAAGCCTGGTTGGGGTGACCGTTCCGGACGCGCCCGAGGAAATGGTGCTGCTGCAGGCTTCGCGGTCGGTTCCAATCGGGTTCAACGGGCTCTCCGCGGGCTACGACCTGACCTATGTGACCCAGAAGCCCGGTGCAGACCTGAAAGAGCAGGACATCCACATCGAAACCGTTATCGGTTCGGCTCATCTCCAGTATCCGCTCATTCGCACCATCGACCAGAGCCTTTACGGCAAGGTGGAGATCAATCTTCGGAACGACCGGATCGACGTGATGGGCGCGCGGGCTGCCCGTGAGCAGGCGCGTTGGGCGACGGTGTCCCTCAGGTACGACGTTGATGCAGGTCCGGCCTCATTTTCCGCTGGAGCCGAACTGGGGCAGAGCCTGAACCACAAAGGTGAAATGGAAATTGACCCGGACGACTATCGCTTTGGCCGGTTCAACTTCGGCGTCTCATATGATTTGGCGTCCATCGCTCGGCTTCAGCTGCGCACGGCCAGCCAGTATTCGCCGACACCGCTGCCCGGTGCGGTCCGGTTCGCTCTCGGCGGCGACCCCTACGGCTGGGCGTTCGATGGCGGCAGCCTCTCCGGTGACAGTGGCTTTGCGTCGGCGTTTGAAGTCAGTCACGACATCGAAACCGGATGGTCTGCGCTTCCCGGTCTCACCCTGACGGCCTTTGCCGATTATGGCGTCGTCTGGAACGTGGATGAAGCCGCCGACTTTGCCCGCGACGAACTCGGTTCAGCCGGTGTCGGTGTCAGTGGCATGGTTGCCGACCGGGTGAATTTTCAGGTTCTCACCGCCACACCCTGGCATCGGCCGGAAAACGCCGAGGATCCGGGGACCCGGGTTTTCTTCAGGCTGGGGATGGCGCTTTGACAACACCGGAAAGTATCGCCCCGGCCGGACCGGCCGAAACCCATCTGCAAAGACCTGCACGCGCGAACAGCAAGACTGATTGAGAGGTTACACATGTCGTTCTTCCAGCTCACACGGCGCCGGTTCCTGGCGTCCGCGTCTCTCGCGGTTCTGGCAGCACCAGCCCTTGCCGAGGACCTGCCGCCATCCAGAACGGCGGGAACCGATGTTCCGCCTGGCCAGATCGACAAGGCGATCGCCGGGCTTGACGGGATCGTTGAAGACATCAAGGCGCGCAGCAAGGTGCCGGGCCTAGCGGTTGCCGTCGTAAACAAGGGAGAGACTGTCTACGCGAAAGGCTTCGGAAAGCGGGGCGGCGAGGGCGATCAACCGATTGACGCCGACACCGTTTTCCAGATGGCTTCCGTGTCCAAGTCGATCGGGGCAACAGTCGTCGCCCGGCAGGTCACGCGCGGCGTTGTTTCGTGGGACAGCAGGATGCGCGACCTGCTGCCATGGTTCAGCCTTGCCGATCCCGATATTTCCGAACGTTTGACAGTGGGGGATCTCTACAGCCACCGTTCCGGTCTGCCGGACCATGCCGGCGACGATCTGGAAGACATCGGCTTTGACAGGCAGACGATCCTCGAACGTTTGCGCCTGCAGCCCCTGCGCGCCTTCCGGACGAGCTACGCCTACACGAATTTCGGCCTGACCGCTGCTGCCGAGGCGGTTGCCGAAGCATCCGGGGCTGAATGGGCCGACCTTTCTGACGAGGCCCTGTTTCAGCCGCTTGGCATGACCAGGACCAGTGCGCGGTTCGATGATTTCATGGCACGGGAAAACCGCGCGGTGCCGCATGCCAGAAGCGGCGACGGTTTCGAGGCTCTGTACCAGCGGCAGCCGGATGCCCAGTCGCCCGCCGGCGGGGTGAGTTCCTCCATCAACGACATGGCAAGATGGATGAAGATGGTTCTGGCCGATGGTGGAGAGCTTATTTCTCCCGAAGCCTTGCAGCCTGCAATCAGTCCGCAGAGCTTTTCCAGCCGTCCCCATACGCCTGACGAACGCGCCGGGTTTTACGGCTATGGTTTCAATGTCGGCACTGACCCGTCCGGCCGGGTAATCCTCAGCCATTCAGGTGCTTTCATCCTCGGTGCGGCGACCTATTTCCTGATGATCCCCTCGCTCGACATAGGGATCGTGGTCCTGTCGAACGCAGCTCCTGTCGGTGCCGTTGAATCCATCGGCGCATCCTTCTCCGACATGGTGCAGTTCGGGCGTGTGACCCGTGACTGGTTCTCCGGATATGAAGGCCTGTTCGCTTCCTTTTATACGCCTGCCGGTTTCACTGCCGGTGAAACGGCACCTGCCGCTGCCGCACCTGCTCCTGCGGCTGACTATTGCACCGGTCGTTACGGCCACCCCTACTTCGGCACGGTCGAGGTGCAAGAGGTGGATGGCGGGCTCGTCCTGCTTGCCGGTCCCCAGCCAATAAAGCTGCCGCTGCATGCCTGGGACGGATCAATGATGGTGTTTGACATTGCCAACGAAAATGCCGTGGCGGGTTCGCGCTCGACGGTGACATTCTCAGGCGATGGCAAGGAAGCAAGCACCCTGGAAATCGAGCTCTTCGTGCTGAACGGGCCTGCGCGGTTCGAAAGGCTTGCGCAATAGAGTGAGCTGATTCTGCGACGCACATTCAAACCCCGCAGGGACATCCTGCGGGGTTTTTGCTTTCACACACCCTCAGCGCCTGATCCGCAGAGAGAATAAGCGGAAGACGTCGGTATACTTGAGAGCTCCGGTGCTGAGGCTGCTTCCTGTCTGGGCAATTGGTCGCGCGATTTCAGATAGTTGCAATTGCACGTGCGTCTCCGGAAGACATTGCATACTGGAATATGCAATGCTCCGGGCCGGAGGATGGACCATGACAAAAGAACGGATGAAACTGCCGGGGAGGGGCTATGAAGAGCGGTGTTTCCAAACGTCCTGAAGAGGCAGATTCACAGCCGGAGTTCGGTCCCTGGCTGCCGCAGGCGTCGATCCTGATCGTCGACGACGAGCCCGGCATGCGCAATTTTCTGGTCCGCACGCTCGAGCCTTATTGCAAACGCATCGAGCAGGCCGCCGACACGCTCGAGGCCTCGGCGCTTCTCGATACCCACCACTATGACGTGGTGATCCTCGACAATATCATGCCAGGCAAATCCGGTGTGGAATGGCTTGGTGAACAGCGGCGGATCGGGTTTTTCGCCGATGCGATCCTGATGACAGCCTATGCGGATCTGGAAACCGCGATCCAGGCCTTGCGGGCAGGTGCGGTCGATTTCATCCTCAAGCCCTTCCGGTCCAACCAGCTGCTGAACGCGGTTGCCAGATGTCTCGACCGGGTCACGCTGCTGCGGGAAAACCAGCTGTTGCGCCACCAGTTGCAGGCAACATCCGACCATCTTCTTCTGCGTGACAAACTGATCGGACATTCGCGCCAGATCGGCGAGATCCGCGAAACGATCTCCCGCGTCGCGCCGCTGCCGACATCCGTTCTGATCACGGGGGAATCCGGGACCGGAAAAGAAGTTGCTGCCAGGTCGCTTCACGATCTTTCCGATCGGGCGGACAAGCCCTTCGTTCCGGTCAATTGCGCCGCCATTCCAGGAGACATGATCGAAGCTGAATTGTTCGGGCATCTCAAAGGCGCTTTCACCGGCGCCGGGTCCAGCCGCGACGGCCTGTTCATGCACGCGCATGGCGGTACGCTGTTTCTGGACGAGATCGGCGAACTGCCAATGGCACTACAGAGCAAGTTGCTGCGGGCAATCGAAGACCGGAAAATTCGGCCGGTCGGGTCCGAGCGTGAAGTGCCTGTCGATCTGAGGTTCGTGTTCGCGACCAACGCAAATCTGGAGCAGGCCGTGGAGGAGGGCCGGTTCCGGGCGGACCTCTACTACCGGGTCAACGTGCTTCAGCTCGAAATGCCGCCGCTGCGCGAGCGTGGTGACGACATCCGTGAACTTGCGTCGCTGTTCATGCAGAAGCTGTCCGTTCAGCTTGGAATGCCGCCGGTACCTTTTACGGATGAAGTGGTCTCCGGACTGCTGGCTTATGAATGGCCGGGCAATGTTCGCGAACTGCGCAACACGATCGAACGAACCTTGATCCTTGGCCGCTTTCCGGCGGAGTTCCACAGTACGCAGAGCCTGTTGCTGCCCGGCGGAGAAACGCTGCAGGACATGGAGAAGCGTCATATCCTGATGGTGCTCGAGGAAGCCGGTGGAAACCGTGCCGAAGCGGCGCGGCGGCTCGGCATTTCGCGCAAGACCATCGACAGGAAGCTGATGGACTGGAATGGCTGAGGAGAGACGACGCCGGAAATCGGGAAGCCGCCTGTCCGTCAGAGTCAGGCTTCTGGCCATCGCCCTGTTGCCGACACTTGTGGTTCTGCCACTCTTTCTCGGCTGGGCGATGGTGCGCTGGAACGCGAAGTTCGATTCCCTGTTGATCACCAAGGTCAATGGCGACCTGACCATTGCCCATCAGTACTTTTCGAGAATCCTGGAAAATTCGGGTGAAAAGATCGATGCGCTGGGCCAGTCGGCCTCCTTTCGCGACGTTGCAGACAGTGGTGATGCTGCACTTCTGGCAGGGCTTCTGGAGCGGCGGCGTGAGGAGCTGGGTCTCGATTTTCTGTATGTCGTGCGCAGGGACAGGACAGTTGAGGCGGCCTCTCCGCCAAGTGCCGTTCCGCCGGTCTCCAAGGACTGGCCGGTCATCGAACAGGCCTTTGCAGGATCTGCCGCCACAAGCGTGGATATCTTCGAAGCCGGTGATCTGACGGCGATTTCTCCGGCACTAGCAGATCGGGCCCGGCTGGATCTCGTCCCGACACCCAATGCGGTGCCGACCGAAAGGGCCGCGGAAACACGCGGCATGGTGGTTCACTCCGCAAGCCCGGTCACCGTGCCGGGTGCGCCCGTGGCAGCTCTGGTCGGTGGCATCCTGCTCAACCAGAACCTCGTCTTCATCGACACGATAAACGATCTCGTCTACCGCGAGGCGAGCCTTCCCGAAGGCAGCCAGGGCACCGCGACGCTGTTTCTGGAAGATGTCCGCGTCAGCACCAATGTCCGTCTGTTCGAAGACAAGCGCGCGCTTGGGACGAGGGTGTCCGCCGCCGTTCGCCAGAAAGTGCTGGGCGAGGGTCAGGTCTGGCTGGACAGCGCCTTCGTCGTCAACGACTGGTACATCTCGGCCTATGAACCGATCGCCGACAGTTTCGGCGAGCGGGTGGGCATGCTTTATGTCGGCTTTCTGGAGACGCCATTCCGGGAAGCCAAGCTGGCGACACTGGTCGCGCTGCTGCTGGGCTTTCTTGTCGTGACCGCTGGCAGCGTGCCGCTGTTCCTGAGGTGGGCTCGCGGTGTCTTCAAGCCACTGGAAAAGATGACGGACACCATTGCCAGCATCGAAAAGGGAGACCTTGGCGCCCGCACGCGGTCCGAAGGCAGCGGTGACGAGATTGCGCGTGTCGCCCAGCATCTCGATCATCTGCTCGATCTGGTTCAGGAAAGCGACCGGCAGCTCAGGTCCTGGAACGAGGAGCTGAACACCCGCGTCGAGGAACGCACGCGCGACCTCAAGATGGCGAACAGGCAGCTGGAAGACACCACCAAGCAACTGATCATGTCGGAGAAGCTCGCCGCCATCGGCGAGATCACCGCCGGTGTTGCCCACGAGATCAACAATCCGATTGCAGTGATCCAGGGCAATCTGGAAGTGCTGCGCATGCTGCTCGGTGATCATGCAAAGGTTGCCAGTACGGAAATCCGCCTGATCGACGAGCAGGTGGACCGGATCAACCAGATCGTCATGAAGCTGCTGCAGTTCGCCAAGCCGGACGAATATGCAGGCTATGCCGATCGGCACGCGCCGGACGAGGTGATTTCTGACTGTCTTCCGCTGGTCCGCCATCTCCTGCGCAAGACCGATATCGAGGTTGTCCGCGAGGCCACTGCCTCCCGTCTGGTGCTGATGAACCGGACGGAACTGCAGCAGGTGCTGATCAACCTCATCGTCAATGCCATCCATGCCATGCCCGGTGGCGGCACGCTGACGATGAAAACCTGGGATATGAAAAAGGAAGATGTCGCCGGAGTGTCGATCGAGATTTCGGACACCGGTGTCGGCATGAGCGCGGATGTTATCGCGCGAATATTCGACCCCTTCTATACGACGAAAAGCCGGCAGGGCACCGGATTGGGGCTTTCGATTACCCAGACGCTGGTCAGCCGTCAGGGCGGCGATATCAAGGTGGAAAGCATCGAAGGGGCCGGGACCGTTTTCACAATCTGGTTGCCTGAAGGCACTTGACGTTGCGGGTGGGCTGCCCCTGAGTTGCTCCCGGCCTCTAGGCCGTTTGGGCGGTCAAGGGCTTCCGGACAGATTGTCCCAAACGGCTAGAAAACAACTTTTGAATGTGGACAAAATGTCCACTCGTCTTTCTTCCTGAAAATCTAACTGTCTGAAATTCAACAGAAAAGAAACTGGCCCCGAACTTGCCATCAGTAAGGAGCTGCCGGAAGGCGCGGGACGGTGCAACCGTTCCTGCGTTGCGGACCTGAAGCGGGAGGCTTCGACAGGTGCGCGTCTGCCGGGAGCGGGGCATCCGGCTTTGTCTTGCCGGACCGGGGGAGACATGACAGGCCGGCCGCAAAGGGACCGGCACCTTCCCGGAGGAATGCCCGACAACCGTGCATGGGAGGAAAATAAGTGCATGTTTGATCGGTTGAAAAAGGAACATATCGTCGCAGAGGACGGATTTAACCGCTGGAAGGTTCCGCCAGCATCCATCGCCATCCATCTTTGTATCGGCTCCGTCTACGCCTGGAGCATCTTCAACCCGCCTCTGATCAAACAGTTCGGGGTGGTTGCCGCAGCGCCGGAAGACTGGAGCCTGTCTTCGGTCGTCTGGATCTTTTCCGTTGCCATCGTGTTTCTCGGGCTTGCGGCCGCCTTTGGTGGCAAGTGGCTTGAGGAAGTCGGCCCTCGCATGGTCGGCGTCGTTGCCGCCTTCTGCTGGGGCGGCGGTTTCATCATCGGCGGCTTCGGTATCATGACGCACCAGCTCTGGCTGCTTTACCTCGGTTACGGCGTGATCGGCGGCTGCGGTCTGGGGCTTGGGTACGTATCACCCGTTTCCACCTTGATCCGGTGGTTCCCGGACCGGCGCGGCATGGCCACCGGCATGGCCATCATGGGCTTTGGCGGTGGAGCGATGATCGCAACGCCGATCAAGGAATATCTGCTCGGTCTGTTCTACAAGGCGCCGGAATACCTGGGGCCTGAAGGATCTGTTGCCCTGATCACCGAAGGCGGCAAGCGCCTTGCGGAAGTCAACGGCCAGATGGTGGAAGTGGTTATCGCAGGCGCCAAGCAGGTGGCAGCAGCGCCCGTTGCGCTTCAGGAGGGGATCTATGTGGTCGGTACCGGTAACACCGGGGCTGCAGGGACCTTCTTCACGCTTGGCATCGTCTATCTGGTCGTGATGATCATCGCGGCCTTCTCCTACCGGGTTCCGCGCGAAGGCTGGCGTCCGGCCGGCTGGACACCGCCAACTGCCGATGCTGCGTCCCGCAAGATGATCACCCACAACAACGTTCACATCGATCAGGCGCTCAAGACACCGCAGTTCTATCTGCTGTGGATCGTGCTCTGCTTCAACGTGACGGCGGGTATCGGCGTGATCGGCGTTGCCAAGACCATGATGACGGAAATCTTCGGCACCACGTTGCCGCTGATCGTGAATTCGGCCTTTGCGGCAACCTATGTGTTCATGATCTCGGTCTTCAACATGGTCGGGCGGTTCTTCTGGGCTTCCACTTCGGACTTCATCGGCCGCAAGAACACCTACCACTGCTTCTTCGTGCTCGGGATCATTCTTTACCTGTCGATTCCGTTTGCAGCAGAGCAGGTGAGCGTCAATCCGGCCGTCACCTGGCTCGTGATGTTCTATGCAGCCACCATGATCATCTTCACGATGTATGGCGGCGGCTTTGCGACCATCCCGGCGTATCTCGCTGATATCTTCGGCACGAAATATGTCGGTGGTATCCATGGGCGTCTGCTGACGGCGTGGAGTACGGCAGGCGTTCTGGGGCCGCTGGCGATCACCCAGCTGCGGAACATGTCCCTCAACAATGCGATCACGGATCTTGCCGCCAAGGTGGACCCGAGTGCCTTTGCCGAGAAATTCGGTGCAGGTGTCGATCAGCTCGACCAGCTGGTGGCCGCAAAGACGGTGACTGTTGCCCGGCTGATGGAAATCGCTCCGGCCGGCACGGTGGATCCCACACCGAGCCTCTACAACACCACCATGTATGCCATGGCAGGCTTGCTCGTGATCGCGTTGATCGCGAACTCGCTGGTGAAGCCGGTGCACGACAAGCATCACATGGAAGCCGGTGCCGACGGGACCAGCCCGGTTCCGGAAGGTGCGGAGCCGGCGAAGGCCTGATCAAGGCTTCTGTCATCACGATCAACCGGCCCGGAAGCATCCGCTTCCGGGCCTTTTTTGTGTTCATATGCATCACAAAGCTGAGGGACTGGGGGTCGGATTTCGGCCCCGTCAGGGGCGTTCCGTCAGTTTCCCGGCACGTTCATGGTGAGCGTTTTCGAGTGGTCAGATGCAATGCCTTCCACGAAAAGATGTTTTCTCTCAATGGCTTGTGTTCTCTCTCGGGTCTTTACTCGGCAATGTCTTATTTGAGGCGCTGGTTGAAATAAATTTCAGAAAAAGAAATAAATACCAAAACAGTTTGACGGCTTTCGGGGGCTGCCCTTATCCATGGTCTCGCTGGGATAAAAACCAGTGTTTGAAATTTCTTGCAGTGAGCTGGTCTCTTTGACAAGGCTGACCTGCAAGACCGGGAGGAGCAGCGTCAGGCTCCCTGCGTTGAGAGGAACGCAGACTGGATGTCCTGACAATCTGAAATCGATCACCCATCGGGCATTCGACCGTTCGCGGTTGGCAGCCCGTTGGTCCAGGGAGGAAACCATGGGCACTTCTATCTTCAAGGGAATTCTCGCGTCGACCATGCTGTCGGCTGCAGTTCTGACCGCAGCTCCGGCCGCGGCAGACGGTTTGAAATGCGAGCCGGGCGAAACCTACATCATGAACGTCATGGTTTCCGGCCATCCCTACTGGGTGCCGGTCTATCAGGGCTTCAAGCAGGCTGCGGCCGCATTCGGCTGCGAGACGATCTTCTCCGGCACGCCGGACTATGACATCACCAAGCAGATCGCTTCCTTCGAGCAGGACATGGTCAAGCAGCCGGCTGGCGTCTTGCTGCACCCGATGCAGTCCGATCCGTTTATCGAGCCGATCGACCGGGCCGTCGACAACGGCACGCAGGTCGTGACCTTCGCGGCGGATTCTCCGAAGTCCAAGCGCAGTGCCTATATCACCTCCGACAACCTTGCCGAAGCCAAGTTTGCTGCCGAAGAAATCGTCAAGCAGGTTGGTGACAGCGCGGAATATGCGGTTCTTGAAAACCCGGGTCAGTCGAACCACGATCTGCGCGTGACCGCGCTGCTCGACTACATGGGAGAGCACTACCCGAACATGAAACTGGTCGGCCGCCAGGCGACCAACCAGGACAGCAATGCCGCCTACCGGGCAACGGCCTCTATCCTTCAGGCCAACCCGAACCTTGCCGCTCTCTGGATCCCGGAAGCAGGCTCTGCGGAAGGAGCTGTCGCAGCGGTGCTGGAAGCGGAAGCGAAAGTGCTGATCATGCATGCCGATGTGACGCCGACCACTCTTGAGCACATCAAGGCGGGCAACATCCACATGGCGCTTAATCCGAACCAGGGCATGCAGGGGTTCATGGGCTTCATGGCCGTGTTCCTCGCCGCACATTCCGACGTGTTCGATCCGTTCAACGACTACAAGGTGTCCGGCTACAACCCGGTTCAGATCCCTTACGTCGACAACGGCTTTGCCGTGATCACCAAGGAAAACGCCGACAGCTTCGACCTCAACGCCTACATGGAAGGCCGCGACCCGAGCTGATGAACAAACCGGGGCTCCTTTGGAGCCCCGTGTGATACGGCGGGCTGCCTGCAATCGATGCAGCAGATCAGGCAGCCCGTTCTTTCTCCGGAATTGCGAGCAAATCGGCCCTGTCATGACTGACGATGTGATCCTCAAGATCTCCAACCTCTCGAAATCCTTCGGGCCGGTTCAGGCGCTCAAGGGGGTAAGTTTCGAATTGCGCAAGGGCGAGATCCATGCGCTAGCCGGGGAAAACGGTGCCGGCAAATCGACGCTGATGAATATCATCGACGGCATCCTGCAGCCGGACAGCGGAGATATCCGCTTCGATGGCGAACCGGTGGTCATTTCATCTCCGGCGATGGCGCAGAAGCTCGGCATCGGCTTCGTTCACCAGGAGATTGCCCTGTGCCCCGATGTGACGGTTGCCGAAAACATCTTCATGGCGACGACCAACGTCAGCCGTTCGTTCCTGATGAACTATCGTGCGCTTGAAAAGAAGGCCGCTGAAGTGCTGGGCCAGCTTGGCGACATCGATCCGACGACACTCGTGCGGGATCTGTCGATTTCCCACCAGCAGCTCGTCGAGATCGCCAAGGCCCTGACACTCGATTGCCGGGTGCTGATCCTGGATGAGCCGACAGCGGCGCTGACAGAGAAAGAAGCGCAGATCCTCTTCAAGATCATGCGCCGTCTTGCCGACAAGGGCATCTCGATCATCTACATCTCCCATCGCATGGTCGAGATCTTCGACAACTGCGACCGGGTCTCCGTTTTCCGGGACGGCACCTACATCACTACCCGCAATGTTGCGGAGATCCAGCCCGATGACGTGGTCAATGCCATGGTCGGCCGGGTGATCGATGAGCTTTACCCGCGCAAGCAGTCCGAAAGCGAAAAGACGGACGATATCATTCTGGACGTTCAGAACCTGAGTGAAAGGACGCGTTTCAAGGATGTCTCGTTCCAGCTCCGCAAGGGCGAGATCCTCGGGATTGCCGGGCTGATTGGTGCTGGGCGCAGCGAGATCGTGAAGGGCATCTGCCGGCTTGAAGGCGACGTGACCGGGGAGGTTTCGCTCAATGGTCGCAAGCTGTCGCTGAAGACCTATCGCGACAGCATCTCCGAGGGCATCGTCTATTTGTCCGAAGACCGCAAGGGTGACGGCATCTTTTTGGATATGTCCATTGCCGCCAATGTCTCCGCCCTGAAACCGGAACAGGTCGCGAATTCTTTTGGTCTGATTGCCGGAAGCCGGGAGGTTGCGCAGGCAGACACGCTTGGCAAGCGTCTCAATCTCAAATGTGGCTCGCTGTCGGACCCGGTGTCATCGCTTTCCGGAGGCAACCAGCAGAAGGTTGCGATCGCGAAAATGCTGTCGGTCAATCCGAAGCTGATCTTCCTGGATGAGCCGACGCGTGGTGTCGATGTCGGCGCAAAGGCCGAGATCCATCGCATCCTGCGCAATCTCGCCAGCAGCGGGGTCGGAATTCTGGTGATCTCGTCGGAGTTGCCGGAACTGATCGGCGTTTGTGACCGTGTGCTGGTCGTCCGGGAGGGACAGATCAGCGGCGAAGTCACGGGCGATCAGATGACCGAAGAAAACATAATGCACCTGGCGTCCGTGGGCGCCCAGGCAACCATAAACTAATCGTGGGGGAAACCATGGAAGACGCCGTCTCCCTGACAGACGCGCCGAACGGCAAACCGGCAGACGTATCGATGATCCGCAAACTGTTGCGCATGCGTGAAACGGGACTGATCGCGATCATCCTTGTGCTGTTCATCGTGATGTCCTTCGCCTCGCCCTACTTCCTGACCTGGGTGAACATGCGCGCCATGGTCATGGCCTTTGCCGTGGAAGGCATCGTGGTGGTCGGCATGACCATCCTGCTGATTTCCGGCGGGATCGATCTTTCGGTTGGCTCGGTGACAGCGCTGGCCATGGTGATTGCCGGCTGGCTGTTCCTGAACGGGGTCGACCCCTGGGTCGCATCGGCGATTTCGATTGCCGCCTGCACGGCCATCGGGGCGTTCATGGGGTTCTTTGTCACCCGCGTCGGCCTTCATCATTTCATCGTGTCGCTGGCGATCATGGTGATCGCCCGGGGGGCGTGTCTTCTGGGCACGGGCGGGCGTCCGCTCGGTCTGTTCACGCTGCCGCCCGAGTTCAAGTTCATCGGCCAGGGGTCCATCGGACCGATCCCGGTCGTGATCCTGATCTTCCTTGTGGTGGTGATCGGCTTCGACTTCCTGCTGCGCCGCACGACGATGTTCCGCAAGGTGTTCTATACCGGCAGCAACGAGAAGGCCGCAGCCTATTCCGGCATCCGCACCAAGCGCGTGGTGTTCTTCACGACCACCCTTTGCTCGGCTCTGTGTGGTGTGGCCGGCATCATCTACATGACCCGCTTCGGTTCTGCCCAGCCGACCTTCGGCATCGGCATGGAACTGAACGTGATTGCGGCGGCCGTTATCGGCGGGGCGAGCCTCAAGGGTGGTTCGGGTACCATTTTCGGAGCGATCCTGGGGGCGGTGCTGCTTTCGGTTGTCTCCAGCTCGCTCGCGCTTCTGGATGTCTCGGTCTATTGGCAGGACATCATCCGCGGCTCGATCCTGCTGGCGGCGGTCTCCATAGACCACTATCTCGTCAAGAAACGCGCCTGACCCGGCTCCAGCGAAGAGGCAACCAGATGGCGGACAAGAAAAACGATATCGAGCTGATGCGCCAGATGCACACGGTTCTCGTGCTGCATTTCCTGGAAGGCAAGAAACAGTCGGAAATCGCCGAACTGCTCAACCTGTCGACGTCCAAGGTGAACCGTCTGATCACCCAGGGCCGCAAGATGGGCATGATCAAGATCGATATCGAGAACCCGTTCCAGCGGTTGACGGATCTGGAAAACCTGCTGGAACAATCGACGCCCCTTTCAAAGGCGCTGGTTACATCGTCCGTCGAAGGCAGTCCGAACACGACGCTGAAGCAGGTCGGGCTTGCCGCTGCCAACCATCTGGTGGAGACCATCCGCGATGGCGACATCATCGCCATCACGGGTGGCAAGGCCGTCGGGGCGGTGGTGCAGAACATCGAGACCGACCGGAAGTTCGAAGTCACCGTGGTGCCGCTCACTGGAGGGGTGCAGGGCAAGTACCACACGGATGTCAATCATCAGGCCAGCCTGATGGCCGAGAAGCTGGGCGGCAAGGCGCTGCAGCTTCATGCGCCGCTCTTTGCCGAAAGCCGGGAACAGCGCGACATGCTGATGGAAGTCGGCTCCATTCGCGAGGTCCTGGACCTGGCACGGCAGGCAACGATCGCTCTGGTCGGCATCGGATCCATCGCGACGCCCGGGTCGAGTTACTACGATCTGCATCCGATGCCTGAATCGGACCGCAAGATGCTGGTTGGCAGTGGCGTCAGCGCCGAATTCCTGGCCTACCTGATGCGCCAGGACGGGACGGTTGCCGACTACGCCCTCAATTCGCGGCTGGTCGCACTGGCGCCAGAAGAGCTGCGGCGCTTCAAGCGCGTCATCGGGGTGACCTCGGGCGATGAAAAGATCTGGCCGATCCGGGCCGTCCTCAACGGAAACTATCTGAATTCACTCATCTTGGACGAGGACACCGCGGGAGCGGTCCTCGCAACCATGGAAGGCAAACAGAATGTTGCATGAAATGCTGACACGCGAGATCGGACGTTCAGGCATCGAGGCGTCGGCTATCGGGCTCGGCACCTGGGCCATTGGCGGCTGGATGTGGGGCGGCACGGATGAAGCCAAGTCGATTTCCGCAATTCAGGCTTCCATCGATGAAGGCATCAGCCTGATCGACACTGCTCCGGCGTATGGCCAGGGGCTGTCGGAGGAGATTGTCGGCAAGGCGATTGCAGGCCGCCGCGAAAAGGTGGTGCTGGCAACCAAATGCGGTCTCGTCTGGCACACCCAGAAGGGCAATCACTTCTTTGATTACGACGGCAAGCCGGTGCACCGGTATCTCGGCAAGGATGCGATCGTCCATGAGGTGGAGCAGAGCCTGAAGCGGCTTGGGACCGATTACATCGATCACTACATCACCCATTGGCAGGATCCGACCACGCCGATTGCGGAAACCATGGAGGCGCTGGAAACCCTGAAGACCCAGGGCAAGATCCGCTCCATCGGTGCCAGCAACACGACTGCCGACGATGTGAAGGCCTATGTGGCGGCAGGGCAGCTGGATGCGATCCAGGAAGAATATTCGATGATCAAGCGCGACATCGAGGACGCCCTGGTGCCGCTCTGCCTCAAGGAAAAGGTTTCGGTGCTGAGCTATTCATCGCTGGCGCTGGGCCTTCTGACGGGCAAGATCGGTCCTGACAGAACCTTCGAAGGTGATGATCAGCGCAAGGACAATCCGCGGTTCTCGGTCGAAAACCGCCGCAAGGTTGCCAGATTGATGGACGCAATCGCACCGATAGCGGAGACACATGGAGCCACCAAGGCCCAGGTGGTGATCGCCTGGACGCTGCAGCAGCCGGGCATCACCTTCTCCTTATGCGGAGCCCGTGATCCGGAGCAGGCGCGGGAGAATGCCAAGGCGGGGCGCCTCAGGTTGACCAGTGAAGAAATCGGGCTCATCGGCGATGCCGCCGCGACCCATCTGACCGAACTCGCCGCTTAAGAGACTTCGAAATTGAGATTGGAAAGGGCACCGGGCATCCGTCCGGTGAACGGGGAAGGCATGTCCGAACAACGGCAAGGAAAATGGGACCGTATCGCGCGTGACGGCGCGTTCGACGCCGTTGTCGTCGGCGGCGGTATCAACGGGATCGGGGTCTACCGGGATCTGGCGCTGCAGGGTGTCAGGGTGCTGCTGGTGGAACGGAACGACTTTTGTTCGGGGTGCAGTTCTGCCTTGTCGCGCATGATCCATGGAGGATTGCGCTATCTGGAAAACGGCGAGTTCGACCTGGTGCGCGAATCCCTGCGCGAACGCGACGCGCTGCTGGTCAATGCGCCTCATCTGGTCCATCCGCTGCCGACCGTCATTCCCATCGGCTCGCTCTTTTCGGGACTCTTGAACAGCGCGGCAAGTTTCTTCGGCTTTTCAGGTCAGCCTTCCAGCCGGGGAGCGGTCCCGATCAAGCTCGGACTGACGCTTTATGACTGGGTGACACGCAAACGCCGACTGTTGCCGAAACACCGTTTCCGCGGAGCGAAGGCGACCCGGGATACCTGGCCTGGACTGACCGGTGCCATCCGGTGTTCGGCCACTTATCACGATGCTTGGATCAGCCACCCGGAGCGGCTTGGTCTGGAACTGGTCAGGGAAGCGGAAGAAGTGGCTCCGGACTGTGTCGCCCTCAACTATGCCTGTCTTGAGCCGGCCGGGAGCGGTTTTGTTGTGCGAGATCAGGTGAGCGGCCGAACGGAAGAGATCTCGGCGAAGATCCTCGTCAATGCCACTGGCGCCTGGCTGGATGATGCCATTGATGAGCTTGCCGGCAATTCCAGCCACGAACGCCTGGTGTCGGGTACAAAGGGATCGCATCTCATTCTCGACAATCCGGCGCTGGAGAAGGCGCTTGGCGGCCATATGGTCTATTTCGAGAATTCGGATGGCCGGGTCTGCATTGTCTTTCCGTTCTTCGGCAAGGTGCTGGCCGGGTCAACGGATATCCGCGTCAAGACGGCCGAACGTGTGCGCTGTGAGCCGGAAGAAGAAGCCTACATTCTGGGCTCGCTCCGGCTGGTCTTTCCGGAGATCGACTTCAATGCGGATGATGTCGTTTTCAGTTACAGCGGCATTCGGCCGTTGCCGAAGAGCGATCATGATTTTACAGGCCGGATTTCCAGGGGCCATTTTACCAAGCGTATCGAAGGACCCGTTCCGCAGATCTGCATGATCGGCGGCAAGTGGACAACGTTTCGTGCCTTTGCCGAACAGGCAACGGACGAAGTGCTCAGCGAACTCGGCCGGACCAGGCGTGTCGGCACCCTGTCGCGCCCGATCGGCGGCGGAAAGGATTTTCCTGATGCTGCCGTGATCCTGGAGCGCGACCTGATCTCGAACCATGGCATTGGTCCCGCGCGCGCAGCGCACCTGGTGGCGACCTATGGCACCGCAGCGACGGAGCTGCTGGCCTTTTGTCAGGGCAGGCCGGACGACGAGGCACTTTCGCCGCAGACAGAAATCACAGCGGCGGAGATTGCCTTCCTCGCCTCCCGCGAAAGCGTGGTGACCCTTGCCGACATCGTGTTGCGGCGGACGACGCTCGCCATCCAAGGACTGATGAGTGAAGAGCTGCTCGATAAGCTGGCGACTGTCGCCGGTGAAGAACTCGGCTGGTCCGACGCAGAGCGCGGGCTTCAGCGCGACCGGCTGATCGAAGACCTTTCCACCTATCACGGCGTTTCGTTTGAAGATCGCCGGAACCAAGACACAAGCAGGAGCAGAATATGCGTTTGAGCCCCAAAGCCCGGATGAACCGGATGTTCACCCACGGCGGCTGCCTGGATGTTGCCGTTGATCATGGCGTGTGCAACGAACCGAGCTTCATGGTTGGTTTGGAAGACATGGCCGGGGTTGTCGACACCCTGGTCAAGGCCGGGCCTGATGCGATCCAGATGGCCTATGGCCAGGCGGATCTGTTGCAGTCGCGTCCGGAGAAGGACAAGCCGGCGCTGGTGATGCGCATCGACATGGGCAACCCCTACAATGACCAGCGCCACCGGGTGATGTGGTCGCTGCTGCAGAATGCCGATGAGCCGATCATCGGGGCTCTGGAAATGGATGCGGCTTGTGTCGTGGTGAACCTGTTCATGTTGCCGGACGAGCCGGAGCTGTTTCGCCAATGCGTGGAGAATATCTCCAGGGTGCGCGCTGCCTGCCACAAATACGGCATGCCGCTGATGATCGAGCCGCTGGTGATGCTGCCGAACGACATCCGGGGTGGCTATCAGGTTGATGGCGACGCAGACAAGATCGTGACACTGGTTCGGCTGGCAAGCGAGATGGGAGCTGACATCATCAAGGCGGACCCGACCGACAACGCGGAAGATTTCCACCGGGTGGTCGAAGCGGCGCGCGTTCCGGTTCTGGTGCGTGGTGGCGGCAAGGAAGACCTGAAGACCGTGCTCCGGAAATCCGCTGCACTGATGCGTCAGGGTGCCAAGGGCATGGTCTATGGACGCAACATCTATCAGCACGACAACCCGAAAGCGGTGGTTGCGGCACTCATGGCAATGATCCACAACGGTGCCGACGGTGACGAAGCATGGGACATCTATAACCGTGGCTGACGACAGGACTTATCTGCTGGGGCTTGATGCCGGCAACACGGTGATCAAGGCTGTCCTGTTCGATCTGGCGGGCCGCCAGGTGGCGATGAGCGCGCTGGACGGCCAATCGTTTTCACCTGCTCCCGGACATGTTGAACGCGATCTCGGCGAGTTGTGGCGCAATGCGCAAACGGTTATCCGCGAGTGCCTTGAGAAAGCCGGTGTCGAGCCTTCGCAGATCGCGGCAGTTGGTTGTGCCGGGCACGGCAACGGTCTTTACCTGCTGGACAAGGACCATGAGCCACTGCTGGGCATCCAGTCGCTGGATACGCGCGCCGCGGATCATGCAGGCAAGCTGCGTGAGGCGCATGGTGACAGGCTGCACGCCCTGAGCCTGCAGGAGCCCTGGCCGTCCCAGACCCCGACGCTGCTTGCCTGGATCAAGGGCAACCGGCCGGATCTTTATGCCCGGACCGGAACCGTGCTCCTGTGCAAGGACTTCATCACCTTCAAGCTGACCGGAGAACGCGTCAGCGAGATTTCCGACATGTCGGGGTGCGGTTTGCTGAGGTTGCCGGACAATCTCTACGACAGGGAGCTGCTGGAACTTTATGGCCTCGGCGAGGCAGAGCCGATGCTGCCGCATCTGGTCGAACCGGCGGATGTTGCCGGGCATGTCACGGCAGAAGCCGCGGCTGCGACCGGACTGAAGGAAGGGACGCCGGTTGTCGGCGGCTATTTTGATGTGATCGCCAGTGCGCTCGGGTCGGGCGTTGTCCATCCCGGCGAAGCCTCGATCATTGCAGGCACCTGGAGCATCAATCAGGTCTTTTCGGAGGCCCCGATCGTCGACAAGGCGATGTTCATGGCCTCGGGTTTTGCCCCCGGCCGGTTCGTCAATATCGAATCGAGCGCAACATCGGCCGCCAACCTGGAATGGTATGTGCGAGAGCTGGTGGAGCGCGGGAAACATCACGACGATCCGTTCGGCTATTGCAACGCGAGGATCGCGGAAGTCACGCCCGCGGCGGACGACCCGTTCTTTCATCCGTTCCTTTACGGCTCGCGGCTTGGGGCGGACTTCCGCGCCGGGTTCTATGGTCTCGCCGGCTGGCATTCGGAAGGACACCTGCTGAGGGCCTTGTTCGAAGGGGTTCTCTTTGAACATCGCCGCCATATCGAGGTGCTCGGGAGAACCGGTGTCACGTTCGACCGGGCAGTGCTCTCCGGAGGCGGGTCACGCAGCCCGGTCTGGCCGCAGATGTTTGCCGATTGCCTGGGCGTTCCGATCACCGTTGCGGAAGCCCGTGAGACGGGTGCGCTGGGTGCGGCGATTGGAGGCGGTGTTGGTGTCGGTCTTTTCGCCGATTACGAGACGGCTGTTGCAGCCATGACGAGGACGCAGAAGGAATACCTGCCGGTAACTACGATGAAATCGCACTACGACCGGCGCTACCGGACCTACTGCAAGCTGACAGATGCTCTTCGGTCCTTCTGGGCCGATATGCATGTCATGGACGAA
Organism: Roseibium algicola; assembly: GCF_001999245.1. Taxonomy (NCBI): domain Bacteria; kingdom Pseudomonadati; phylum Pseudomonadota; class Alphaproteobacteria; order Hyphomicrobiales; family Stappiaceae; genus Roseibium; species Roseibium algicola. Next base: position 3,362,526 of record NZ_CP019630.1, read on the forward strand.
TAGTCCTCTTGGAGGAATTGCCGAAACGTCAGGATCTTCTAGTGTGAGGGAAACAGCCAGGCGAATTCGCATCGGCGAGCGCCCACATATGTCTCTTTTCGAGTTTGCGAAGAAACAGAAAACCTGATCAGGATGAGGGTGTTAAAGGGTCTCATCAGTGCTGGCGGAAGATTGCCTGGTCCGGCATGATGCAGATCATCGAAGTTTGGACCGCAGCAGGAAAGACTGCGGACAGGGAATGGGCAGGAAACGGGAAACGACATGAGCGGTCCGACTTCACTCGATGGAACCTACGATTATGTGATCGTCGGGGCCGGAACGGCCGGCTGTGTTCTGGCAAACCGGCTGACCGAGGATCCTTCGGTCAAGGTGCTGCTTCTGGAAGCAGGCGGTTCGGACAATTATCACTGGGTACATATCCCGGTCGGGTATCTCTTTTGCATTGGCAATCCGCGCACCGACTGGATGATGAAGACAGCCAGCGAGCCGGGCCTCAACGGACGCAGCCTGGTCTATCCGCGTGGCAAGGTTCTGGGTGGCTGTACGTCCGTCAACGGCATGATCTACATGCGCGGCCAGGCGGCGGATTACGACCATTGGCGTCAGCTTGGCAACGTCGGCTGGTCCTGGGATGATGTGCTGCCCTATTTCCTGAAGTCGGAAGACCATCATGCCGGAAAGTCAGGTTTGCATGGCGGTGGCGGTGAGTGGAAAGTCTCCAAGCAGCGCCTGAAATGGGAAATCCTCGAAGCCGTTCAGAAAGGCGCACGGGAGTTCGGTGTCGAACCGCGTGCGGATTTCAATGACGGCAGCAACGAAGGCAGCGGTTTCTTCGAGGTCAACCAGAATGGCGGCGTTCGCTGGAACACGGCGAAAGGTTTCCTTCGCCCGGCACTGAAACGGCCGAACCTGCGCTTGATCACCCATGCCGAAACCAAGTCGATCCTGCTGGAAGGCAAGCGCGCAGCCGGTGTTACCTTCACCGTGAAGGGGCAGGAAAGGATCGCGCGGGCGGAGCGCGAAGTTCTGCTGGCTGCGGGGGCGATCAATTCACCCAAGATCCTGGAGCTTTCCGGCATCGGCAATGGCGCGGTGCTGTCGCAGCACGGCATCGAGGTGAAGCATGAACGTGCTGGCGTTGGCGAGAACCTGCAGGATCACCTTCAGATCCGAACGGTCTACAAGGTCAAGAACGCCAAGACCCTGAATACCATGGCCAACAGTCTTTTCGGAAAAGCCTCGATTGCGCTTCAATACGGGTTGATGCGATCCGGACCCATGTCGATGGCACCCAGCCAGTTCGGCATGTTCACCAAGTCAGATCCGTCGCTTGAAACGCCGGATCTCGAATATCACGTCCAGCCTCTCTCGACCGACAAGCTCGGCGACCCGCTGCATCCGTTCCCGGCAATCACGGTTTCGGTGTGCAACCTTCGTCCGGAAAGCGTTGGTGCGTCACATATCCAGAGCCGTGATAGTGGGCAGCAACCCGACATCAAGCTGAATTACCTGTCGGCGGAAAAGGACAAGCTCATTGCCCTCAAGTCCGTACGTCAGGCGCGGGAGATCATGACGGCCAAGGCCTTGCAGGCCTACCAGCCGGAGGAAATCCTGCCGGGGCCTCAGGTCGACAGCGACGAGGACCTTCTGAAAAAGGTCGGCGATATCGCCACCACGATCTTCCACCCGGTTGGAACCTGCCGGATGGGTCCGGACGAACAGTCGGTTGTCGATCCTCAGCTGAAAGTTCGCGGTCTCGATGGCCTTCGGGTTATCGATGCCTCGATCATGCCGAAGATCGTTTCCGGCAACACGGCTTCGCCCGTGGTGATGATCGCCGAAAAGGCGGCGGACATGATCCGGATGGAGCAACGGGGCTGAGGGGCACTGGTCGGAGAAATTGGGTGTGGTTGGTCCATTCTGCTGAAATCTGCCCACCCACTGCCTCATCCTGAGGAAGCGCCTTGGCGCTGTCTCGAAGGATGGGCGGCATATTCTGGGCAAGCGGCCCATCCTTCGAGACGGACCTGACGGTCCTCCTCAGGATGAGGGGGAAGTTGGTTGGGCTGAACTGAGTCGCGCTAACTTCAGCTGAGCAAACCTGAATTGAGTTGCTTGCGGCGTGTCCGGCAAGCCTCTGAAATTTCACACCTAATCAGCCGCCTTCACCCGATATGGCACAATGCCGCGCTGGCCTGAATCGATGAAAGGTTCCTTGTCGACGGCCGGGAAGGCGCGCTGGTCGCAATTGTCCCTCGGGCAGATGCGGCAGTTGACGCCAATGGGCTCGGGCGAGGAGATCTCGTCGACCGCAAGCCCGTCGGCATAGACGACCGCATCGGCATATTGCACCTCGCAGCCGATACCAAGCGCGTAGCGGCGCTCGCCGCTGCGGTAGTCCGGCTGGTGTTTGGTGATGCTGGTCGCCACGCAAAGATAGCGTACTCCGTCAGGCATCTGGGCGACCTGCGAGGTGAACTTGTTGGAGTTCTGTTCAAAGGCCTGATGGACGTTCCAGCGCGGGCAGGAGCCGCCGAAGCGGGCGAACTGGAACCGGGTTGCGCTGTGGCGTTTGACGACGTTGCCGGCCCGGTCGATCTTAACGAAGTAGAACGGCAGACCTTTGGCGCCGGGGCGCTGCAGGGTCGACAGACGGTGGCAGACGGTCTCGATACTGGCGTCCAACCGGTTGGACAGAAGCTGGATGTCGTGCCGGGTTTCCGCAGCGGTTTTCAGGAAGTCGTCATAGGCCAGGATCAAGGCGCCCGCGAAATAGTTCCGCAAGGCCAACCGCGCGATGCTTTCCGCCGACTTGGTCTTGAACCTTGCCTTGGTGACCTCTTCCGAAATGAGGTCTCGTACACACAGTTCGGCGACGACTGACCCAAGCAGGAAGCTCTTGGTCGATTGCGGAATGGCACTGTAGAGCGCGATGGTGCGGGCGAAATCGTCCTGACGGATCAACGTGCCTCGATAGTCCGGAAATTCCGTGACTGATATACCGAAGCGTTCCTGAAGCCAGGTGGTCAGGGCGGTGAACTTCGAAGGGGCTTTCGAAAGTCCGATCTCCAGCGAGAGCTTCTCTGCGGCCCGGTCGATGCTGTCGACGTAATTGTCCATGTAGTGGAAATAGTCGCGGACCTCTTCATAAGCGGATTTCCGAGGTCCGGGACCGCTTTCCGGACTGCCGCCGAGCTGGACCAGATCGTCCTCGTTCGCTTCCCGGTCGTGATAGGTCCGCAGCGCGCCGTAAAGATCCATGATCGCCTTGGTGACGCCTGGTGCCCGAGTGACCAGCTCATGCACTTCCTGCCGGCCGACGGAGGCTGTCAGAAACTGGGTGTCGGCGAAAATTTCCTGAAGATCCTGCACCACCCGGTCGAGGTCGTTCTGCTCGAAAGCCGACAGATCGACGCCAAAGATCCTGTTAATCGTTAGCAACACCGAGGCGGTGACCGGGCGGTTGTTGTTTTCGATCTGGTTCACATAGGCGGTGGACAGGCCGATTTTCTTTGCAAACTCCACCTGGGAAAGGCCGAAATCCGAGCGGATTTGCCTCAACGTGTGGCCGGAATAGAGTTTTTTGCTCACGCTTGGCATCCTTCAGGATCAAATTGCAAAACTTTAACATTATGCAGTATGCATTTTAACATTTTACAATAGCCGGATAATCATGAAAAGTCCTGCCACCACGGAGGAATACAAACCCAAGGAACATAGTGATGACCGCTCATTTCGCCTTGCCGACAAGTTCCGCAGTCAATGGTAGCGCCGGCCCGTTCGCCGCAGGCATCCGTTGGCCGATCAACCTCACCGACCTGGTGACGCCGCGCCAGCTGGAAATCATGGTGAAGCTGTGCGAAGGCAAGGTGAACAAGCAGATTGCCTATGAGCTGGACGTGTCGATTGCGACCGTCAAAGCGCATATCCGCAATGCGATCACTCGTCTCGGGGCGAAAAATCGCACCAATGCGGTTGCCATCGTCGCTGCCAACAGCGCGATTTTCCAGAACGCAGCCGCCTGATCTGGTGACAGACCAGCCTTCCGGACATCCAGCCAGAAACTTGTGGGTGTCCGGAGGTGGGTCAAACTGAAATACCGGTGCAGCCAGCTCGACTTTGTTTGATCAGGCGTGCGTCTGACAGATTGTGCAAGCCCCATCGACCGCGGCATAACGCGAGAAAATAACCGCGAACCGCAGCCAGTCTGACGGCGAGACCGCCGTCAGTCGCTCGCATTTCGTCGAAAACCTGCTCCCCGACACCACTGAACTTACGAGCCGGACGTTTCCGGCAAACTATCAGGCTGTCCGCTTGATCATGGATGTGCGGATGCTTTCCACCTCCGCGGCGAGGAAGTCGCAAAAGTCCTTGGCGACAATGGAAATCGGCCGGTGGGTCGGTGTGAGGATCGACAGGCTGTTCTGAATGCGCGGCCGGAACGGACGAAAGACGATCATGGGCGGGCCCATGCCGAGCCGACCTTTTTCCTGCGCGTTGTAGGCCGTGATCATGTCGCACATCAGGGCGCAGAGGCCTGCTTCGACGAAGCGGAGCCCAAGCCAGGCCGTCTGAAGTTCGAAGCGCTGGTTGAAACGAACTCCGGCATCGCGAAAACGGGCGAGTGTCTGCCGGTGGCTGCGATGTTCTGAATGAAGCAGCGCCAGCGGATATCCATCCAGTTCAGTCGGGGTAATGACTTCCTTCGAGGCCAGGGGATCGGTCGCGGGGATCGCGCACATGCATTCCAGGTCGAAGTCGATCTGGTCGAAGGAATTTCGGGCTCTCGGTGTTTCTGCAAATCCGATATCGAATTGCTGCGCGGCGATCAGTTCCTCGATTTCGGCTGACGTTCTGCTGGCCAGGGCAACCTTGACGCTTGGCTTGTCGGCAATGAACTTCGACAGGCTGTTGGGCAGGAAATCGGCCGTCGCTTCCGGTATGCCTGCGACCCGCAGTTGGCCGTGTTCCCGGTTGGCGAGACCGCGCAGGGTGCGCTTGGAAATTTCCAGCCGCTTGAGAATGGCTTCCGCTTCTTCCAGGAAGAATTCCGCTTCCGGTGTCGGAACCAGTCGGCCTTGCTCGCGAACGAACAGTTTCAATTCCAGTTCGGTTTCAAGACCCGCGATTGTGGAGCTGACTGCAGGTTGCGTCCGGCCAAGCGTACGCGCGGCTTCAGAAATCGAGCCACTTCGCATGACCTCTCGAAAGGTCGCCAGTTGCCGAATAGAAAGATTCATGGTTCTGCGAGAACCGCCCTCTCAAATCTCCACCTTTATTAATGTGTCGCCTAAACAGGTGCAGGTCAACACATGCAGAGAATTGTTGTGTATTCTTGTGGGTTTAGCTGAATAAACGCAAATAATACCTGCTTCGATTCCGTAATATTGCTATATTACGAAATCGAATGCTTCCCTTTGCGTAAGCTCAAGCCGTCCCGACAAGCTCGGGACGATTTCCGGCTGGTCTCAAGGTGCCGGTGACCAGAGCCTTGCAAGATCGAAGTTGTTGACGTCCTCAAGCAGCTCGATAAAGCCGCGTGCTGCGTGATCGAGCGATTGCCGACCCTTTTCAGCCGTGGCCAGCGAGGCGTTGCCGAGCGCGCCCGTTTCGTTTAGATCCTGCGCCTTCCATCCGTATTGGGCTTTGCCGTGGCCACGCAGATGCTTGAATTCCTGCAGGTAGGTTTGCTGTTCCGACGGAAAATCGGTGGCAAGCTCCATGCGGACAAGATCAGGACGCAGATGTAACATCAGTGATGTTTCGATGTCGCCGCCATGTATGCCGTAGGTGAATTCCGCGTCGGCATACAGCCCGTCGGGCTGACCGAACCGCAGCCAGTTGGTGGCGGTGACGAACATGTCGTGTTTCACGCGCAGCTCCCGCGCCACGATATCCAGAACAGGAACGTTGCCGCCGTGGGAGTTGATCAGCACAAGTTTGCGAATTCCGGCACGAGCGACGCTTTCGCCCAGCTCTAGCCAGGCGCGTGTGACCGTGTCCCAGGCTAGGGTCAATGTGCCGGGTGAAGAGATGTGTTCGTCCGATTTGCCGACGGCCTGTACGGGTAGGAAAGTGACAGGCAGACCAGTGGGCAGAAGCTCGAGTACCCGCTTGACCTGACCTTCTGCAATCGTCGTGTCCGTCGACAGTGGCAAATGCGGGCCGTGCTGTTCGATGGCCGCAACGGGAAGAACCGCGATCCAGTCTTCAACTCCTTGCGACTGAAAGTCGAGGGTTGTCATGTCTTGCCAATAAGGCTTGGGCAGCATGGATCCGTTCCGCTTTGAAGATACGTCACTTTCTCCTTTGCATAGCGTGTCCGGGCAGGCAAGAGGCGGTAGCAGAACGGCCATTGAGCGAGTGGGTCTTCACGAACTTATGATGCTGGATTCTTAACCGGTGTTTAGAATTTGCTGACGCCTTTTTGGGACAATTCGCGCCATGATCGGCGCAATCCTGTCAAATACGCCGGCAACGATCCTAAGAGGAAGCGGTGTCGCGGCCGAACGCGATCCTGGTTCTGGGGAAAATACCCAGGGCCGGGACCAGGCTTCTGCGCGTGCAAGCCAGGCAAGTGCCCAGGCAATCTCTGCCCGTGCCGGCAATACGCCGACCTTGACCGCACAAGCCGTGATCGCCCTGCAGGAAGTCGACGGTTCTGCCGATGCGCCAGGTAGATCCCGCCAGGCAACTGCACCCGGAACTCCCGAGAGCGAAGAGACCGAGACCGGAACGCCCGCAAATTCGGCGCCTGCTGGCGACAGTGCTGATGCTGAGGCCGAAGCCGCCAGCGGTGGAGCTGGTCAGGCGCAGGATGATGCTGCAAAGGACGAAGATACTGATGGCGACGGCCTTGACCAGGCCGAGGAAAAGCAGGTCGACAAATTGAAACAGCGTGACCAGGAAGTCCGTGCCCATGAGCAGGCACATGCCCGTGTTGGCGGTGCTTATGCCGGGGCGCCCAGCTACACCTTTCAGCAGGGACCGGACGGCAAGCGGTATGCCATAGGGGGCGAGGTCCAGATCGATACCTCCAAGGAACGCACACCGGAAGCCACGATCCGCAAGATGCAGGTTGTCATTCGCGCTGCGACCGCACCTGCCGATCCGTCTTCTCAGGATCTGAAGGTGGCGCAGCAGGCAAGGGCCCAGATTTCCGAAGCGCAGGCAGAAGTCCGGCAGAAGAAGTCGGAAGAACTGTCCGGGGATGATGACGACGGGAATGTCAATTCCGCCTCCGGTCCCGATCTTGAGACTGTCGGTGCGGACAGCACGACTGGCCGGAACAATTCTGGCGGCTCGGATAGTGCCGAGACTGTTGGCGGAACGAGCGGGGACAGGGCCCGGGCGGAAACCGCTGCAGCCATTTCCGCCTATCAGTCCGCAGTGGAGCGGACCAATGAAATCCAGTCCCGTCTGTCCGGGCTGGCCACTTGAGCCAGCAATCCTGGTCCTGCACAGAATCGAGACCTGGCTGCAGGCATTTTTTCCTATCGCGGAAGCTGGTTTAAGGCGCTGCTTATTTCACCCGGAATGATGCTTGTCAGGCTGGCACTTGCGTGACAGAAAGACGGCTCCCTTTCGGGCGCTCGCCCTCCCAGAAAATGTTAGCTCCATGTCAGTTTCAATTCAGCGCCAAGCCATTGCCGCGCGTCGTGTCGTTTCGGCGATCTTCTTCATGTGCGGAACCAGTATCGGTACGTGGGCATCGCGAATTCCCAATATCAAGTCTGCAACCGGGCTCGATGAAAGCGGCTTCGGCATTCTTCTGCTTGTCATGGCTTGCGGTGCGTTTGTCGCCTTTCCCATTACCGGAATGCTGATCGACCGCCTGGGCGCGGCCCCCATGACAAAGTTGCTGGCGGTCGCCAACATCATCAGTTTCGTTCTGATCGGTCTTTCGCCCAACGTGGCCTTGCTGACAGCGGCATTGTTCCTGGCAGGGCTGAGCATTGGTGCGCTGGATATTTCCATGAACGGCTGGGGTGCTGAAGTGGAAAAGGCGCTGGAGCGTCCGATCATGTCCTCCTATCACGGGCTGTACAGCCTGGGTGCGGGTGTTGCTGCCCTGGCCGGCGGGCTTGCGATCATGGCGGATCTCAGCGTGCTGTCGCATTTTGTCCTGTGGGGCATCGTCGCGGCGCCATTCCTTGTCTGGTATTGGCGCCAATCCTGGCCGCAGACCAAGACGGAAAACGAAGATGGCAGCAAGGCACCGCTTTTCGCTCTGCCCAAGGGGGCTCTGGTGCTGGTCGGGCTGATGGCGCTGGTGGCAGCGCTGGGCGAAGGCGCAGTTACGGACTGGGCCGCGCTCTATCAGATCGAGGATCTTGGCATTGCCGAGTCGATCGCGCCCGCCGCTTTCACGATTTTCTCTATCGCCATGGTGATCATGCGCCTGTCCGGTGACAAGGTGATCGCCCGCTTCGGGCCGGTGCCGACAGCACGGGTCAGCGGTATCGTCGCGCTGCTCGGGTGCATCCTGCTGGTCTCCGGCGCAGGTCTGTGGTCTGTGTGGGCCGGCTGTTTCGTGATGGGCCTTGGATATGCGGTGCTGTTTCCGCTTGCCATGTCGCGGGCAGCCAGTGATCCGCACATGTCGAAAGGGGCTGCCCTTGCGGCCGTTGCGACACTTGGCTATGGAGCTTTTCTGTTCGGTCCGCCGCTTCTGGGCTTTGTTGGCGACTATCTCTCGCTGAGAGCGTCGTTCATCACCGTTGCGGTGCTGACGGTTGCCATTCCGCTGCTTGCAGGGGCGCTCAAGGTCAAGGACTGACGGGCACTGTGGAGACGGTTCACATAACGGGAACGCTGGAAGCGATCACATGACGTCACACAAGAAGGCCCCCGTCGTCGTATCCCTGAACGGTATCGGCAAGGTTTTCGAAAACGGCACAACCGCGCTCGACGATTTCTCCCTGGATGTGCGTGAGGGCGAATTCGTGTCCCTGCTTGGGCCATCCGGGTGCGGCAAGTCGAGTGCGCTCAGGATCATCGCCGGATTGTCCGATCCCAGCACGGGCACCGTTTCCTGGCCGGCGGAGCGAAGCGGGCAGGAGGAACATGAGCTCGGGTTCGTGTTCCAGGAGCCGACCCTGATGCCGTGGGCAACGGTTTTTGCCAATGTCTGGTTGCCACTGCGGTTAAAAGGCGTATCTCGCCAGGCTGCCCGGGACAGGGTGATGGAAGCACTTGCGACTGTCGGACTGGCCGACTTTGCCGAAGACTTTCCCCGTCAGTTATCCGGCGGCATGAAGATGCGGGTCTCGATTGCCCGGGCGCTTGTCACCCGGCCAAAAGTTCTTCTGATGGACGAACCCTTTGCCGCGCTCGATGAAATCACCCGGTTCAAGCTTAACAACGACCTGCTGCACCTGCAGAAGACCTTCGGCTGGACCGTGCTTTTCGTGACGCATTCGGTATTCGAATCCGTCTATCTCTCCAGTCGCATCGTGGTGATGGCCGCGCGGCCAGGCCGGGTGATACGCGAGATGGAAATCGACGCACCTTACCCGCGAGAAGACAGTTTCCGGACCTCCGCCGAATACAGTCAATATTGCCGTGAGGTTTCCGATGCGCTGCATGGTGCACTGGAGCCGGCTGACGCGCTTTGAAAGGCGTCGGATGTCCGTTAGTGGTCTGTATCACCGTTCGACAGAGGCACTTCAGCGGTCGGTGCATCAAAAGTTAGCTGGATAACAGGCGCCAAGTCTGCGCAGTCTCAGTAAAATCGACTTTTCCCGGGCGAGTGTCATTTGACGGTTAAATACTCCCGCTAGGGTTCCGCCGCATCATTGATGAACGTGATTCGAGTTGATTGGAAGACGGGGTTGCTGCGATGGCTTTTAATTACAAGAAAAGCATAACGTTTCGACTGGTTCAGGCGGCGAAGGCGCAGCGGGCCCGGTCCGGGGCGCATCTCATGCGAATCGGGCTGCACCCCGGCCAGGAACTGGTGCTGAAGGTTCTGGCAGATACGGACGGGCGCACAATGAGCCAGCTGGCTCTCGCGCTTGGTGTGCAGCCGCCCACCGTCACCAAGATGGTGACCCGGCTTTCCAGTCAGGGATATGTTCGCCGCCAGGTTTCCGACACGGACGGCCGTCTTGCCCGCGTTTATCTGACCGATGTCGGCCGTGAACTGGTGCTGTCGGTGGACAAGGCCTGGAAGCGTCTGGAACGGGAAGCCATGTCCGGTCTGGAGGACAAGGACCGCAAGAAACTGCGGAAGCTGCTGCGGCAGGTCGAGAAGAACCTGTCGATTTCCGTCGACGACGACCCGGAACACGAGGCCGATTTCGACACAGACGGCGATGAAGTCGCGGAAGCCGAAGCCAAGGAAATAGACAAGGCCAAGACGAAGGAACTTTCAGTGGCCTGATCCGCGTCTGGCTGCCGAATCTCCCGTCAGCCGCCAGATGGCACCATGTGCAGGGCGGCCGGGAAAGATTACAAATCCGTCATTTGAAAAGGGGCGTTGTGCTTCTTACCTCCGTCGCAGCCAGACTGGCACATACGGAGGATGCACACATGCAACTGAGGTATCGGACGATAAACGAGGACCGCGGTGCCCGCCGGGCAGCAGAGCTGCGAGACCGGTTCCGGCACGTGTCGGATGCTTCCATCAACCACCCGCAATTCGGTTTGAGACACGGTGCGCAAGCCCGCACCTGGAGCGAGGTCAAATCTCGTCAGTCTCAATTTCAGGAGCTCATGGCCTGGAGTGTGCTGGCGGTGGTGATGGTCTTCATCGGATTGATGATGCTCTAGACATCGCTGCCATCCTGGCTGAAACCGACCGGTGACGCTTCGGAGAAAGCGGCACCGGCACGAGATGAACACGCGGCGAACGGCTGGACCGTTCGCCGCTTTTTTGTGTCTACCGGCTATGGCCCATCTGGGGGATGCAGGGCTCTGCTCTCCGGCGCTAGAGCATTCGCGTTTCACAAACGGTTGATCCGGCTTATGAAGATTGTCGAGGACGTCGCAAGCAACCGCTGTGGTCAACAGCAACTGGGGGAATGTCATGAGTGTCGCGGTGACTGGCGGGAGAAAGAATTGGCTCGGGCAATCCACAGCCGTCAGGCGCGGCAAAGCTGCCCGGCTCTCTGCGACGCTGGATCACGGCAAAACCCTCCGGCCTTTCCTGGCATTCATTGTCCTCCTTGCCGGAACAAGTTCAGCGGCAACCGCGCAGACGCCTGATCCCGAACCGAAATTGCCCGCGGGTCTTGAAGCCGAGATTGCGTCTTGCAAGGCGGATCCAGCGAACCGGATCGGCGGCGCCGCGATTGTGGCGAGTGCCTGGAGGACCGGGCAGCGGAACGGCGGGCGGAACTGGACCGCAGACGCGAAAAACTCGCTGAACGGCTCTGCAATCCCGCGCATACGAAACAGCTGTTTGAAGGTGGAAAAACCTGGGAGGCGCTGCGCCAGAGCGAATGCGGATTGCTTGGCAAGCTCCCGGGAAATACCGCGTCCTATATCAACATGGCGTCCTGCGAGATGACGCTGGCACTTCAGCAAAGCGAGGCGCTGGCTTTACTGGAGGATTTTGCCAATCCGTGGTGCCCTTCCTACGAACTGGTCGAAGACGCAAGCCGGAAGGGCGAGCCGGTGCCAGGGGAAGCGGTCGAGATTGTGGGCAGCTCCCTGTCGTGGACATTCGAGCCCACGCCAGACGCCCGGATCGTCGTGTCGGACAGTGTGTCCGGAGAGGTCGTTCCACTCGATATCTCTGGCTGCTCGTTTTGTTCGGGTGATGCGGACAATTGCGAGCAGGACGGTATCTACACCATGCGCGAAGACCCGGAACGTCCGCTTTTTGTCGCGGTTTGCCACAAGGGTGCACATTCCCAGCGTCTGACCCTGTTCGACCCGGTTGTCCGGGGCGCTGAACCCGTCGTCGAGAGTACGGGCGAATATTTCATCGAATGGCAGATTCAAAAGGGACGGCTGGAGTACCTGCCGGACGGGGCAGGGGACGCAGTCTGGCCCGAATACGACTGACCAATCGCTGTCGGCTGGACTGCGTTCATTTGAATGCAGTTTCCAGTTCCTCCAGCAAGGCCTTGATCCGCCGCACCCCTGACCGGCCTTTTGGATAAACAGCCTGTAGCCCGGCGGGGGGCAGCTCGAATTCCCGCAGCAATGGCACGAGTTTGCCCGCTGCCAGGTCTTCAGCAACATCCCACTGGGACTTGCGGGCAATCCCGAACCCGGCGAGACACCAGTCGCGCACCAGCCCGCCGTCATTTGCCGTGCGCCGTCCACTGACCGGGCAGCGCACTATCTTGCCGTCGATCAGGAACTGCCAGGAATTGTCGGGCTCGGAGCCAAAACGCATCAGCAGGCAATCATGCCGGGCAAGGTCCCGGGGATGGTGCGGACGGCCATGGCGTTCCACGTAGGACGGAGCGGCACAGACAATCCGGGCGTTGGCCGCAAGCTTGCGGACGATAAGTGTTGAATCCTTCAACTCGCCATACCGGATCGCAACGTCGTACCCCTGCGAGGCAACGTCCACGAAACCGTCACTCAGGTGAAGATCGATCGTCACGTCCGGATGAGCTTCCAGAAACCGATTCAGCACAGCCCGAAGGCGTGTTCTGCCGAGGTCAAGCGGTGCCGACAGGCGAATGGGTCCGGCCAGTCTTTCCGCGCCTAACCGGATACGGACATCCAACTCTTCCGCCTCGGCAAGCAGGCGGCGGGCGCCGTCCAGCAGCAAACGTCCTTCCTCGGTCAGACTGAGGGCGCGCGTGCTCCGTGTCAGCAACCTGACGCCGTAATGAGCCTCAAGCGCTGCCAGCCGCTCGGACGTCGTAGCGGGGGAATAGCCCATCTCCCTGCCCGCGGAGGCAATGCCTCCCGTTTCCGCAATGCGCACGAACAGCGCGAGATTGTCCATCATTATTCGAAAATTCCGAATTTAGGTTTCGGAATTGTCTCAATTATCTGGCCTTGCCGCAAGCATTAGGTTCGTGGGCAACAAAGGCAGTCCGATGATTGCTGCCGGAAAGGAAACGGGATGCTGCTCGATCATATCACCATCAGAACCCACGATCTCGTGACGACACGTGCCTTCTTCCTTCAGGTCTTCGACGATCTGGAGGAGCGTCCGCGTCCTCGCCGCATCCGCCAAATTCCGGGGCACTGGCTCTACTACGGCAATGAACCTCTCATTCATCTGATCGGAATTCCTCCACACGCCGAAGAGGATCGGCAGGCCGACGGCTGGGACCACATCGGTTTCCGCCTCGAAGGTTACGAGGCCTTCCGGGCAAAGCTGGAACGGCTCAGCATTGCCTATTCCCCCATGGAGCTGTCGGAACTGGGCGAGCGTCGTCTGTTCTTTCGCACGCCCACCGGTCAGCTGATTGAAACCGTCTTCCGGGAAACCGACCAAAGGAGTGCGTGAGATGGCATTTACCCAGGAAACAAGAACCGTGGTCATTGGCGGCACATCCGGCATCGGAAGTGCCGTGGCCGATGCGCTGGCACGCCGGCCGGGAGAGGTCTTGCGCGCAGGGCGCTCCAATGGTCTGGACGTTGAAGACCCGAAAGAGGTTGCTGTCTATTTCGCCGCGATCGGTCCGGTTGACCATGTGGTTTTCACGGCCGGCAGCCAGGCACCGGGTGGACCCGTGTCCGGTCTTGATCTCGAGGCAGCCAAAACCGCTTTCGACACGAAATTCTGGGGTGCGGTCGCGGTGGCGCAAGCCGCGGCCAAGCATGTTCGACCGGGCGGTACCATAACATTCACCAGCGGTTTTCTGGCGCGGCGAACGGTTCCAGGAACCTTTGTGAAAACCGCAATGAATGCAGCGCTGGAGGCAGGTGCCAAGGTGCTGGCGAAGGAGCTTGCTCCCGTCCGGGTCAACGTCGTCAGCCCGGGCCTTACCGATACATCCGCTTACGCCGCAATGGATCCGGCCGCCCGGACAGCCATGCTGAACAAGGCTGCAGAGACCCTCCCTGCCGGGCGGTTCGCAAGACCGGCGGATGTGGCGGCAGCCTATCTCCTTCTGATCGACAACTCTTCCATGACCGGTGCCGTGATCGATGTTGACGGCGGCGCCCTGATCAACTGACGTTTGTGAAAGGACTTTCCATGACCAGCCTGTTCGACCGATATGACCTCGGTCCCCTTGCCCTGCCGTCACGTATCGTGATGGCTCCAATGACGCGCTCGCGCAGTACGCAGCCGGGCAACGTGCCCAATGACATGATGGCGGACTATTACGCCCAACGGGCAAGCGCCGGGATGATTGTCAGCGAGGCCACGCAGATCTCATCACAGGGCCAGGGTTACAGCTTCACTCCCGGCATCCATTCGGCGGAACAGGTCGATGGCTGGCGCAAGGTGACGGACGCCGTTCACCAAAAAGGCGGACGCATGGTATTGCAGCTCTGGCATGTCGGCCGCATGAGCCATGCCCAATTCCAGGGTGGAGGTCAGCCGGTTGCTCCCTCGGCCATCGCCCCGGGTGCGTCCATCTGGGCGGTTGATCCGGAGACCGGGCAGGGTGGCATGATCGAATGTCCCGTTCCGCGAGCACTCACGGCTGAAGAGATTTCTGCCATCGTCGAGGACTACCGGACAGCTGCAGCCAACGCCAGGGCAGCCGGGTTTGACGGTGTCGAGATCCATGCCGCCAATGGGTATCTGATCGACGAATTCCTGCGATCGACCTCCAATCGGCGGACGGATGCTTATGGCGGCAGTCAGGAAAACCGTATCCGGTTTGCGCGGGAAGTGGCCGAAGCCGTTTCAAAAGTCATCGGGGCGGAGCGGATCGGCATTCGCTTTTCACCCTTCATCACCCAGCGTGGCATGGACGATCCGGCAGCACCTGAGACGATCCTGAAGCTCGCCGGGGAACTGGACAAAATCGGTCTTGCCTATGTTCATCTTGCCGAGGCCGATTGGGACGACGCGCCTGAAACGCCCGAAAGCTTCCGGGCTGCCTTGCGAGAGGCCTACTCCGGTACCGTCATTGTTGCCGGCGGCTATACCAAGGTGAAGGCAGGCCGGATCCTTGCAGATGGATATGCGGACCTCGTTGCCTTCGGTCGTCCTTTCATCGCGAACCCGGACTTTCCGCGCCGCCTGGCGGACGGAGTGCCGCTTGCCGATTTCGATGGGTCGACGCTCTTCGGTGGCGATGCCGCAGGATACACAAGCTATCCGGTGGCAGCATGACCACACCAATGAGCAAGGCAGAGATTGCAATGGCGACCGACAGGGTCGGGACGCATCTGGTGTCGGAAGAAAACGGCGTGAAAGTCTGGCATCTCCGACTGGCGCCGGGCGAGACACTGCCTGCCCACCGGCACGAGCGGCCGTATTTCTGGACCGTCCTGACCGATGGCAAGGCCGTCTCACGTCAGGCGGATGGCCGCATTCTGGACGTGACCTACAGGGCGGGTGATACCCGGCATATGTCAGATCTGTCGCCGGATACGGCCTTCGTGCACGATCTCACCAACACGGGCGAAGCGGAACTTGTTTTCGTGACCGTCGAATTCGTTCGGTAAACGGGTTTCGGCGTCAGGACGAGTGGAATGAGGACGATACCTGTTGCTTTGCTGCGAGCACAGGACCGTCCTTTTCAGCGTCTGCGGCAGCATCAGGCGGCGTATACTTGTGCGTTTATTTTCAGCTTGAATGACGCTATAATTGTGTCCTTGGGTTCCGAAGCCTGGGAGAACGTGCGGTTGGCCGTATTTTGACCGACAAGACGCATATTCTCATCCGACCGTCGGCGGTTGACTGACGTGCCGGCTCGAAGAGACAGGCTCCATTGTTTTAACGATTCTCGATACGGTGTTGGTCATGCCGGTAACCAGTGCAGAGCTGAAGCAGCATCTGGAGCAGAATGAAGCGGCTGTCGACAGGGTGTTGCGCCGGGTTCAGGGGTTCACGGATTCCCTGATGACGCTGGATGCCTTGCGCAGCACGGCGGGCATCACCGGGCAGCCTCTTGAAGAACTGCTGGCTGATTTTCTGAACGAGGAAAATCTCGGCTGGGAGTTCATGTTCCACCTCACCCAACCAATCGAGCCGATCAACGCCGCCAATTTCGACCTCGAGGATCTCGGTGATTTCGCGCACAAGATGCTGGGCTTCAAGCTGTATGTTTTCGATGAAATAGGATTTTGCGGTATCGCGACACTCGTGTCTCACCGGCTCGCGCTGACCGCCTGGCATGTGACGGTCAAGGACAAGCGGAAGGAGCGCCGGTCCGGCCTCACGGTTCGCACGCAAGAAGGGAGCAAGTCGCTGCGCGTGCTTGGTGTGCGTTTCGAGATGCCTTGCCATGACGATCAATGGGATGTCGGCCTGCAGGACGGGGATATCCTGCGTGCCAACCCGGATGTCGCCTTGCTCGCCATCGAGCAACCGATGACAACGTATTACGAATTGCCGGCGAAACCTCCGGCGTGGATCACCGGGCGGAGAAAGCTTTGCCTGAGCCACAGACAGGACGACAACGGCAGGGGCGTCACCTTCGTTACCGGTCGTGCGACGATCGATGATCCGCCTCGTATCCAACTGGAATGGGAGGACGGTGTCACCAGACCCGGGTCGTCAGGCGGGTCGGTTTTCGACACGGATCTTGCATTCGCCGGTTTCCATCAGGGACAGCTGAATGGTGTGTCCGAGATCGTTCCTTACGCCACCTTCGCCGGCATAGACGAGTTTACCCAGGCAATTGCGGAGGACCGGGCACCGCCTTACATCTATTCGTTGACGGGGCGTGTCGATGGTCATCTGATTATTGGGCGGCAACGCTATTGTCATGCCATCCATGACGTTGTGCGGGGAGCCGCCCGTCACTTGCGCGGGATCTGGATCAAGCGGATGGAGATCGACCAGACGACGGGACTGGAATTTTCCTACGATCTCTTGTGTCAGGTTCTGGCGCAGAACGGTCAAGCGGCGCAGGTGTTCAGGGTTGAACTGTCTCTGGGAATGGAAGACCTGCTGGAAACGCTGAACGAGAGATTGCATGGCGGAACGCCGCTGCTGGCGCGGCCCGGGGCTGCGGACGACGAAACCAGTGAAGGGGCGAGCGACAAGGATCGTGCCAGGCAACTGGTGGACCTCCTGGCCAAGACGACCGGCGCGACCGCGGACAGGCCGAGCTGGATCTATTTCGACAATCCGCGCGGAGGCCTGCGCAAGGCGGCACAACAGCAACTGGAACTGCTTCTGGCAATGATCCTGAGCGATACGCGTCTTCGATTTGTCATGGCCGGGGGCGAGACCTACAGCGTTCCGGGGCCAAAGGCGGAAAATGCCAGTGCGCTGACCGGGCCGGGAGTGATGGTGGATTACATCGGCCAGTTCGACCGCGAGGATGTCCGTCATACGCTTGAGGCGATCAACCGATCGCTGGGGCTTGGCCTGCCGACGCATGTGGTCGATTTCGTTCTGATGCAGGCCCTTCACGGCGTGCAAGCCCAGGGAACGGTCTATCGCAGTGCGGAAGTGAAAACCGTGTCGGAGAATCTGCAAAGGTCTCTCGCACCGTTGCTTCCGGCCCAAGGAGCATCATCGCCATGAGCAAGGACGGTGATCAGCTCGCGGAAGGCCTGAAGGCGGCCATGCGGTTTGCCGCAACGCGCAAAACCTTCACGCCGCGTGATGCGGTGGAGGCAGCTTCCAAGGTCTTGCAGGACAAGCTGACGCCATTGACGATTGCCCGGTTGCTGACGGAGCTCAACAAGGTCGTCCTGGAAATTTCCTCCGAGCCCGTCTGGTCACTTCGCAACGGGCCGCGCCATGGTGTGCTCAAGACCATCGAAACACCGGAGGAAGACACACCTGTTGCCAGAGCCCTGCGTGGGGAGGAACCGTTCTCGCAGGAGACCATCGAACGACTGATTGCGGAGACACCGGATCTGCCCGAGCAGGATCAGCTCAAACGGATCGAAGAGATATCCGATGACCTCGACAGGGCCGGACCGAGTGCGCCTGCCTATCCGTTGCTGGTGCGCCTGCGCGGAGTGATGAACCGCGTGGATGCCGCAAGGCGGGCCAATGCCATGCTGAGCCGGGAGTTTTTTGGCCGGGAGAAGGAACTGGCCCGCTTGCTCGACTGGTGCGCGCGGCCCCAGGAAAAAACACCTGTCAGCGCCTTGTTCATCACCGGCCTGCCGGGCATCGGCAAATCCTTTCTGATTGACCGGGCAATGGCGGAATACAGGTCTGTTCAAAAGGCGCCAATCGTTCTGCGCCTGGACTTCGACCGGCGCGGGCTGAACCTGGAAGATCCCGACAAGCTGGTGCATGAGCTCTCCCGCCAACTGGGCGATATCCTGACAGACGAAGCCCCCAGACTGCGCGATCTGAGGCTCAAGTATTCCGGCAATGCGGAAACGACCGGCACGACGGTGAGCAGTACCCTTTTGCCGACCGAGCTGGTCGATGCCATGGGCGCTGCGGTGCGGTCGCATGGCGGGCAGGTGGTCCTGGTGCTGGATACGCTTGAAGTGTTGCGCGGTCATGGCGAAACCCGGCCCATTCTGCTGTTCGAGGTTCTGGACAATCTGGTGCGGGCCGGGCTGTCGCCGATCTCGATCATTGCGGCCGGACGGGGAGATGCGCTCGATTCCGTCCGCAAACGCATCGAGGGACCGCCTCTGGAGCTGGAAGGCCTGAGCGAGACGGAATCCCGCAATCTTCTGGACAAGTTGGGGGCTCCGCCGGATTTGCATGACAGGATCTTCGAACTTTCGCGTGGCAACCCGCTGATGCTGCGGCTTTCAGCCAAGGTAACGCAGGCGGAGGACTTCGATCCGGGCGAACTGGAATACGGCGAAGCAGGCAGCATCACGGAAGCCTATCTTTACCGGGCTATCCTTTCGCGCATTGACGACCCGCTGCTGGCGAAGCTGGCACACCCTGGTCTTGTCCTGCGCCGGATCAGCGCCGAGGCAATCCAGTTCGTTCTGGCGCCGGCGCTCGGGCTCGGTGAGCATATCGACGAAGCTGCGTCCAGGCGACTTTGGCAGGAACTCAGCAACCACCATTGGCTGGTGGCCGTTGACGGTCAGGACTGGCTGAAACACCGCAGCGACCTGCGGCGGGAAATCCTGCCTATGCTCTACGTCGAAAAGCCGGAGCTGGCCGCAAGAATAGACCGGGCGGCGGCGAACTGGTTCGCCGGGTTTGACCGTGAGACCGCGCTCTATCATGCCTTCCAGGCGACGCGGGCCGGAGACCCGATGCCCGAATTCACCGCAGCCGACGTTGCGGGCCTCAGCGAAGATGAACTGGACGAACTTCCTCTTCCGGCGACGAACGCCATTCTGCAGGAGCGCGGCGAGCGCTCACGCCGGGCGCGCTACACCAGCAGCGAGCAGGGAACATCCGAACCGGTTCCGACTTCGAAAGCGGAGGAGGTCGAGCCGGAACTGGTCCGCGAACTCGAACTGACCCTTCGGCGGGGCGATGTGTTCGAGGCCGATCATATCTTCACCCTCAACAACGCCTTTCCGCGAAATCCCTCACCTTCCCGTCCCGAGGCCGCGGCAACGCTTGCCTATTTCTGGCTCTCCGGCCAGTGGGCGCGGGCCATGTCCCTTTGGCGGAAGCTGCCGAAATCCTTGCTGGAACGATTGAGCCGGGAAGACCCGGGCCTCTACGGGCTGGTCCTGCTGGAAATCGAGGCGGAAGCGGATTTCGACGGACTTGTCGCCCGGTTGCGGGGTGATGAAAAACTGGCGGCAACAGCCTGGCAGGCGCGTTCCGAGGGTTCCAGGATTGCCCTGAAGGGGGCGCTGGAATTCGCTCTCATGGCCAGCCAGGAAGGGCGGCCGGAGTATGTGGAGATCCTGGATCCGGTTGCCATGTCCGTCTTCAGGTTCGGCGAGAGAGTTTCGGAGTACCCGGCTGACGCAATCCGGCAGGGTGCCAACCGCGCCGAGCGGTTTGCGATCATGACCGGACAGCAGCATCCCGACACGGATCAGCACACCATTGCCCGAATGAACCCTGCGATCGCGCCCTTGAGCGTTCTTGCACGCATTCAGCACAGTCCGCGCATGGCGCAATATCTGCGCGGCTTTTACGAGGGGTTGCATGAAACGCTGGAGATGCTGGGAACGCCTGATCTCTTCGACAGTTTCGAACGCTATTCCAGCGACATCGAGATCGAAGGACCGGAAATTCTGGGGGCACTGGGCCTTACCTGCGACTGGGTAGGGGCATTTGCAGTGTTCAATGCTGTTCCGGATGCGCCGACGGTTGCGCGGGCGGCCGAACGGTGGCGGCGCTTCAGTGGCGGTATCTGGTCCTACCCGGGTACGCCGCCGTCTTACTGGGGCAACGGCGAGAGCGATGTCTTGCTGATGGCGCGGGTCAACAGTCTGCTTTCGCGGAAGGATCCGCCGGCAACCGCCCGTGCGCTGTTGCGGCGATTGGCCTATGCGGCCGACTATCCCGACACGGAAGAAGGGGCCCGGCGTGCCCGGAGTGTTTTCGAGCGACGGCTGATGCGGCCTCTGGCAATGGCGATGACCGCGGGCTCTGCCCAGGACATTGCAGCTGCCCTTGCACCCAGGCTCATGGGGCCAGCCCTGACAGCGGCGTTGGCCGTGATCGGGGCTGATGCTGCGAAAAGAAACGAACCGGTCGACGCGTCGACATTGTTCTAGTCGCGTGCGTTTGCAGGTTCGTCAAACACGAAAGAAAGGAGAGAACCGGGCACTGTTCAGGTTCCGTGTTTCCGGCAAGGCCGCAAGCCTCGTCGATGCCCGAACCTATGGGGAATACCGGACAATAATACAGACATTGATATTGGAGGAATTTCCATGAACACGCGAGCATTATTGGAAAGTCAGGGACGGCTCGAAGCATTGAAATCGGGCGGACGGCTTGAGGCTGCGAAACGCGCCATCGAGGCAGGACACCCCTTTGTTGAGCAACTTGGACTGGACATACCGGATACGCTTGATGCGCTGGATATGTCCCTCGGCCAGCTTGAAGCCGCCGGCACGCCGTTGACGCAACTGGAAGCCATCGTGCGACTGGTTACCCGGCCGCCGATGGTTGTTGAAAACGGCGCGGTCTCGCTGATCCCGCTGCCGGATGAGTTCGGTGCCGACATAGACATCAAGATCAAGCGGAACGAACACTGGATCGGCTCGATCGGGCGGGTTGAATTCATCAACCACTCGATGACCTGGGGCGGAACCGCCTGGGTGGTTGGAGAAGAAGCCGATGGCCGGCATCTTCTGGTCGTGACCAACCGGCACGTGGCCAAGATTGTCGCACGCCGAAACGCCAGGGGAGAGGGTGTCTTCATGCGCTCGCCCTTCACGATGGTCCGTTACGGTGCGCGCGTGGATTTCAACGAAGAGGTTGGCGCGTTGCCGTCAGACGAGCGCCCGGTCGAGATCCTTCGCTTCACCTATCTTGCAGATGATGCCAGCGCCGATGTCGCGATCGGGCGGATCGAAAAACCTGCCGGCTTCGCCGTGGCGCCCTTGCCTCTGGTGGATACGGACGCGGAAACGGACGAGATCGTTGCGGTGATCGGCTATCCGGCCTTCGACAGCCGAAACGACCGCACCGAAATGGAGAAGTATTTCAAGGGCCTCTACGATGTGAAGCGGTTTGCTCCGGGCAAGATGATGCCGGTTGAGCCGGGAACCGTGCTCAGCCACGACTGCACCACGCTCGGTGGAAACTCCGGCTCACCGATCCTGAGCCTTGATCGCAACAAGGTGGTTGGGTTGCACTTCGCCGGAGCCTATGGAATTGCCAACAGCGCTGTCAGGGCGAGCACATTGCGGGATCTTCTGTCAGGCAACCGGCCCACGCAGGTTCTGGTCGAGGCTAGCCTTGAACAGGAGGTGGCCGACGGTTTCCACGACCCGAACCATTTTATCGGCCGGAACGGCTACGATCCCAACTTCCTGTCGAAAAAGGTCGACTTTCCGAAGTTGCCGGACGGCATGTTCAATCTGGCCAGCCCGACGGATGCGCTCGCCGGCCGTCCGCATGAGCTGCGCTATACCCACTTCGGGCTTCTCTATGATGTCGATCGCAGAAGCCCCGTGGTTACTGTCGTCAACATCGACGGCGAAAAGGCAATCAAGATCAAACGCAAGAAACCGGACAAGTGGTTTTTCGATCGGCGCATTCCTGTGGAAGCACAACTCGGCAAAGGCGACTTCCCGGGAGATCTGGACCGGGGACACATGGTCCGGCGCGAGGACCCGAACTGGGGCGATGACCGCCCGGTGGCGCAACTGGCAAACGACGATACGTTCCACTACACGAACGCCTCGCCGCAGCATTCCTCCCTCAACCAGAACCGGTCCACCTGGCAAGGTCTGGAAAACCATATCCTCGACAGCACAAAGACCCATGCCTTCCGGGCAACGGTCTTCACAGGCCCCCTTTTCGACGACGACGAGGATCCGTTCCTCGATGGGGTCGGCATCAATCTGCCCCTGCAGTACTGGAAAGTGGTGGTGATGGATGCCTTGCAGGACGACGGCAGTCTTCGCCTGCACGCGACCGCCTATCTGTTAAGCCAGGGACAGGCCATTCAGAAATACCTGCAGGACCGCCGCGAGTCGGAAGCTGTCGAAGGGTTCGCCTTTGGTGAGTACAAGACGTTCCAGGTGTCGGTTGCCTTTCTGGAAGACCTGTCGGGCTTCGATTTCGGACCGTTGAGGGATGCAGACCCGCTGGCGGCGCTTGCAGACGAGCTTGAGCTGCCCGACAGCCGACCGCAGTTTGTCGAGATCACGGGAGCAGATTCTCTGGTCCTGTGAGGAAATGTGAGCCTGCTGTGCGCGTGAGATGACCAATCGGTCCGAGCATCCGTCTCGGCAGGTCCCTGCCGTTGCTCCGGTCTTTGCCTTTATCGGCAGGGCCGGAGTGGCAGGTGTTTGATATCGACGACTTGAGTTGCGCTAGACCAGGAACGGGTAGCCACCCTCCAGTTTCAGAAGGGCGATCTTTGTTTCCGTACCGCCCGAGCCGGAATATCCGCCAAGGCCGTTTGCCGACAGGATCCGGTGGCAGGGGATGATGATCGGTATCGGGTTGGCGCCGCAGGCCTGGCCGATCGGCTGTCCGTATGTGTCCAGTTCCCTGGCAAGGTCGCCATAGGTGCGGGTTCCGCCATAGGGGATTGCGAGCATCGCCTTGAACACCGCCTGGTGCAGCTCGCCGCCTTTCGGGGCGAGCGGCAGGTCGAAGGTTTTCAGATCACCCGCAAGATAGGCCTGTACCTGGCGTGCCGCTTCCTTGAGCAACGGTGTTTCTTCTTTGCCAGAGGGCCCGTTCCAGTGTAATTGGGTGATTGCGCCGTCAACTTCCGTAATGGAAAGGCGTCCCAGCCATGTTTCAATTTCTGCAACCGGCATAACCGCCCCCGCTTGTCTTTTAAGGTTAGGTAGTGGGTTGGTGCAATTATCTCAACCGGACCGTTCCTGCCGGGACATGTCCGCTACTCTCTTTTTCATCTGCGGATGATCGTTTGAAAAGGGCCGCCGCCGATGGCGCATGACAGTCAGCACCGTTCGACCGGCAATGCCGCCGCTGCCACGGCGCCGCTCGCCGGGATCGGTCTCATCGTGCTGGCTTGCCTCAGTTTTTCCGTTCTGGATGCAACGGCCAAATACATGTCGGCCAGCCTGCCGACGCTGCAGATCGTCTGGATGCGGTTCGTCAGTCATGTGATCCTGTCCCTGGTCCTGTTCCAGGTCTGGAAGAAACCTTCGCTCCTGAAGACGAACCGGCCGGTCCTGCAGATCGTGCGGTCGTTCTGTCTGCTCGGCACCACCATTTTCAACTTTCTGGCAGTTCGTTACCTGCAGCTGGCCGAAACCATGTCGATCATGTTCGCCGCGCCATTCGTCATCACGGCGCTTGCCGGGCCGCTGCTTGGGGAATGGGCCGGATTACGCCGCTGGATTGCGATCATTGTCGGCTTCATCGGGGTTCTGGTGGTCACCCGGCCAGGACTTGGCGGTATGCACTGGGCGGCGATCTATTCGGTTGCGGCCATGTCCTTTTACGCGGTCTATGCGCTGCTGACACGCCAGCTCACGGCAACAGACAGCTCTGCCGGAATGCTGATCATTTCAGGTATTGTCGCAGCCATTGCCATGGCGCCGGCCGGTATCTCGGTCTGGGTCACGCCTCCGGACCTGTGGACATGGGTTCTGCTGTTCGCGACCGGCGCTTTTGGTGCGGGTGGGCATTTCCTGTTCATCATGGCGCACAGGATCGCGCCTGCACCGGTGCTGGCGCCCTTCATCTATACGCAGATTGTCTGGATGATCGCGCTTGGCTTCCTGATCTTCGACGACGTGCCCACGTATACGACCATTCTCGGGGCAGCCATCGTTGTCGCGTCAGGCCTCTACATCCTCTACCGGGAACGCGTGAAGGGGATCTGATCAAGGCTGCATCTGCCCGTACGCTGGCCTTAGGCGGTTGACGGGATTGGATAGTTCCCGTCTTAATACCCGCCGGGGTTAAAACAACCGCCGGTCAGGAAGGATCGCCAGCCTTTAAGGGAGGTGTGGGATGGAGCTGAACCGCCGCAGGTTCTTGACAGGGGCAGCAGCCACGGCAGGCTCATTGGCCTTGCCGCAGGTGGCGCACGCCAATGCAGCTGCAAACGCTTATTTCAGTGGCTATCAGGAAGATAGCGGGTTTCAATACAGAAGAACCAACTTCAAGAAGATCGATCCCGTCTGGCATCGGCAGATGGTGAAGTATTTCAGTGACGAGCCACCCGGCACTGTGGTGGTCGATACCAACAATCACTTCCTGTACTGGGTATGGGAAAACAACACCGCGCTTCGTTATGGCGTTGGCGTCGGGCGTGAAGGCTTCCAGTGGTTCGGCCGCGCCCGGATTGACCGCAAGGCCCTTTGGCCGCGGTGGGTGCCGCCACCGGAGATGCTGAAGCGGCAGCCGGATCTTCCAAGAATGGTCGAAGGCGGAGCTGCCAACAATCCACTAGGGCCACGGGCCTTGTATCTCTACCGGGATGGAAGCGACCTCGGGTACCGGCTGCACGGCACGCTGGAGCCCTGGAGCATCGGCCATGATGTGTCGAGTGGCTGCGTGCGCATGTTCCCGGAAGACATTGTCGACCTTTACCAGCGCTGCCCGAAGGGAACCGGCGTTCTGGTGCTGGAGCATCTTGGAGAGAAAGCGGGCTGAGCCCGTTCATCCGGAGCAATTTGCAATCGACCGGCGGAGCTGCAGTCGAAAGGGCTGAGGGCTGCCGGGCGAGGGGGAAACTTAAAGAGGATTTGGGGGCTTCCTTGGAAAATACATTTGGCCGGATCGGCCGGGGCGCAGTCTTTGCGCTCATGATCGGATTTGGAGTGGCCGGCTGCAACAGCGCCGGTGGATTGTCGTCACCCGATGTGACCAACGCACCGGCCGCCGGTTTCGGAAATATTTCGTCGGGTTCGGAAGAGGAATTCATCATCAATGTCGGTCGCCGGGTCTATTTCGACCAGGGCTCGGCTGTGGTCACCGATGAGGCCCGCATCACAATCGAAAATCAGGCCAAGTGGCTGAAGTCGAACAAGAAGTGGCTGGTCAAGATTCAGGGCCACGCCGACGATCCGGGCAGCGAGGCTGCGCAGAAGACATTGTCGACCCAACGGGCGAACGCGGTCATGGCCGAACTGGTCAAGCTGGGGGTCAATCCCAAGCGCATGTGGGTGAAGGGGTATGGCGTGGAGCGTCCGGTAACGGATTGCGACAAGGTCACCTGTCAGTCTCAGAACCGCAGGGTTGTCGTCAATCTACGTGAGGAATTCGACGATTCCGCTCCCGCTGGACGGCGCTGATCTTTGTGAGGGGCTTCGATCCCAAACTTCGGAAAAACAGAAAAACCTGTTTACCCAGAGGGGAGAGGGCTATAACGGTCTCTCCCAACGCCGCTGCGGTTATTGAGAAATAGGAATGTCTGAAGACAACGGTTCCCCTCCCTCCCAGCCGGAATTTCCGCAAAAGCCTGGTAAAAGGCTCACTCTCGGGCACATTGCCGACCAGCTCGGTATTTCCACGGCAACCGTGTCGCTGGCGCTTCGGGACAGTCCGCTTGTTGCCGAGGAAACCAGGGCGAAGGTCAAGCAGACCGCGGAGGAGATCGGATATATTTACAACCGGTCGGCGGCTTCTCTCAGAACCGCCCGCAGCCAGATTGTGGGCGTTGCCGTTCATGACATCCTGAACCCTTACTTCGCCGAAGTCTTTTCTGCGCTCGAGGACGTTCTGGAAGAGCAGGGGCAGATGATCTTCATCTGCAACCACCGCGACGACGTCAAACGCCAGCGTGCGTTCGTCAACACGCTGCTGCAGCACCGCGCGGACGGATTGATCCTGTGTCCTTCGGTCGGAACCTCGGCCGAAGAGATCAACAGGCTGGTGGACCAGGGGATACCCGTTACGCTGGTGGCGCGCGAGGTTCCGGGGGTCTGGGCACCGTGCGTACGCGGTGACGATCTTGCCGGCACCTATCAGATCACCAAGCACCTGATCAAACAGGGGCACAAGGACATCGCCATGGTTGGCGGTCGCCGTGGCAGCTCGACCGGCCGCTACCGCAATGCGGGCTGGCGCAAGGCGCTGGAAGAAGCGGGGATCGATCCCGCGAGCCAGCTTGACCTGCCTGAGCTGATGACTCAGGCCGATGGCCGGGCCGCAGTGCCGAAGATCCTGGAAGCCGAACATCGCCCCACAGCCATCGTCGGCTTCAACGATCTCGTCGCCCTTGGAATGATGACCACGTTCCGGCGAGCGGGGATCGAGCCGGGGCCGGACATGGCGATTACCGGTTACGACGATATCGACGGCGCCGATGCGCGTACGCCCGCGCTGACGACGGTGTCAGCCCAGCCGGACAAGATCGGGCGGTTGGCAGCACTGACCCTGCTGCGCCAGATCGCGGGTGACCGCGT
Source organism: Roseibium algicola (assembly GCF_001999245.1). NCBI lineage: Bacteria > Pseudomonadati > Pseudomonadota > Alphaproteobacteria > Hyphomicrobiales > Stappiaceae > Roseibium > Roseibium algicola. The sequence continues at coordinate 3,389,490 of NZ_CP019630.1, forward strand.
GCCCAATACGCCCATCGTGATCGAACCCGATGTGCGGATCCGTGAAAGCTCGCCGCCTCCCGGCGTGCGACTGGCCCCCAAGCTGGCCGACTAGACAAGTCGGCTGGCGGTCGCAGCCTGCTTTTAAGAGGCCGTCAGATCATCCTGTCGACCCTCGCCTCGCGCGGGTCTGGAACAATCCAAAAAATTTCTAGGCGGCGGTTCCCTGAAACCGGCTCGCGCTTCGCCTGTCCGCGATGACTGCAACGTGGCTCGTCATGTTCGGATGCAAAAACGGGCGGCCAGAGCCGCCCGTTCCAGGTGTTCCTGCTGTTTCAGGTCAGCGCGGCTCGTCCGCCAGACCCTTGAAGATGGCGTAGCAGGCCAGCAACAGCACGATCGTGAAGGGGAATCCGGTCGAGACCGCCATTGCCTGCAGGGCTCCCAGGCCCCCGCCAAGCAGAAGCGCGATGGCGACCAGACCTTCGAAGGTGCACCAGAACACGCGCTGCGGCACCGGCGCATCGACCTTGCCACCTGCCGTGATCGTGTCGATCACCAGAGAGCCGGAGTCCGAGGAGGTGACGAAGAACACGATGACCAGAATGATGGCGATGAACGAGGTGATCGATGCCATCGGCAGATCGGCAAGCATGCCGAACAGCGACAGTTCAGGGCTGTAGCTCGCGATCACGTATTCATGCACTTGGCTGTCGTTGCTGGCCAGGACCTGTTCGATGGCGGTGCCGCCGAACGCTGTCATCCAGATTACGGACACGATGGTCGGAATGATCAGGACGCAGACGATGAACTCCCGAACAGTGCGGCCACGGCTGACGCGTGCAATGAACATGCCGACAAACGGCGACCAGGAAATCCACCAGGCCCAGTAGAACGATGTCCACCCCTGGCGGAAGCTGTCGTCCTCGCGGCCGAACGGCATCGACAGCGGCACGATTTCCCTGCCGTAGGCAATAATGTTGGCGAAGAAGTCGGAGACCAGCGTTGCGGTCGGACCAGCGGCAATCACGAACACAAGCAGCAGAGCCGCAATCAGCATGTTGATTTCCGACAGAACCTTCACGCCGCCGTCGAGACCACGCAGAACCGAGACCAGCGCAACGCCGGTGATGCCGATGATCAACACGACCTGTGCCGTGGTGCTGACAGGAATGCCGAAGACGAAATCGAGACCCGCATTTGCCTGCTGGGCGCCAAAGCCAAGTGAGGTCGCGAGACCGAACAGGGTCGCGAACACGGCCAGGATATCGATGACATGGCCCGGCCAGCCCCAGGTGCGCTCACCGAAAATCGGGTAGAACACCGAGCGCATGGTCAGCGGCAGGCCCTTGTTGAAGGAGAAGATCGCAAGAGCGAGTGCAACCACGGCGTAGATCGCCCAGGGGTGCAGGCCCCAGTGGAAGATGGTTGCGGCCATGCCCATGGCCTTCGCGGCCGCGACATTTTCCGGAATGATATTGCCGTCGGCGTCGAAGGGCTTTGGCACACCGATCGGCTCGGAAAAGGCCATGTGATAGACCGGTTCCAGAACGCCGAAGAACATCAGGCCAATGCCCATGCCGGCGGCGAACAGCATGGCGAACCAGCCGAAGTAGGTATAGTCGGGTTCGGCGTCCTTGCCGCCGATGCGGACGTTGCCGAGGGGAGTGACGATCAGCGCCAGGCAGACGAGGACGAAGACGTTGCCGGAGATGATGAAGAACCAGTCGAGGTTCGATGTCAGCCACTTGCGCAGATGATCGAACATCGGGCCGACTTCGGTCTGAAAGGCAAGGGTCAGAAAGACGAAGGCAACGATGGTCAGGCCAGAGACCAGGAAAACCGGATTGTGGATGTCGAGGCTGAAAGGGCCGACAGAAGTTTCGATGTTGTCCTGGCCAATCTCGTATTCGGTGTCGATGAGATTGGCGGCGCCTTCCGGATCCGGAATGCCTTGATTGTCGCTCATGGGAGCGCTCCTTTTGTTCGGGAAACGGGTTATCTCACGAGGAAGACGGAAACATCTGCATGGCTCGCGACGCGTCCACCGTTCGACGGCCAGAAGTGATCCGGCACGTGCGGGATGTGCGTTGCCATGACCACGAGGTCCGCACCGGTATCGTGAACAGCCTTCAGAATCGCGTTTTCCAGGTCGACAGCCGGATCGTGAGAGAAAACGGCATGACCGGAAGCGGTGATTCCGTGTTTCTGCCCTTCTGCGGCAGCGTAGGCAGCCAGCTTTTCCCGAAACTCGTCCGGAGTGTGGGCAAGGGCGCTTGGGGTGTTTGAAGTTACCGCCGCAAATACCACGGGAATACTATTGGTTTTTGCTATATAAGCACCCGTTGCGATGGCTTTTTCAAGTTTATCCGCATGACTGAGGTCAATCGGAACTAGTATTTTTGTGAACAAATGTCCCTCCAAGATCTGTTCAGGCAAGAATATACAAGATTCAAGCCGTAGAGGTCCTTGCGCGGAGGGTCCGCTTCAGTATTGCATTCTAGTGTAATGTCGTCTTGTCCCGCTCCGCTACGATTACACTACTGTTGCATATACGGAGGGCGGCGTCAAAAGAACGGCAAGAATACGTCCCGATGCGACATATTGGCGCGTTGGGTTTGAATTAGCGCGCAATTTTGCGCGGGAAGCCGGGAAAACGCTACGGCATCGCGTGTCGAACGTGGCCGCGAGCAGGCCAGACGGTCTAGGCCGGTCAGAGGGCCGGAGCGTGTTCCGGATTCGAACTCTTGTGGGCAACGCATTTGTTGCGGCCCGTCGCCTTTGCCTCATAAAGCGCCGTGTCGGCCTTTTGCATGAGGGTCGAAAATTCCAGATCTTCGCGAGCGACGGTGGCAAGGCCCATGCTGCAGGTGACCGTCTGTTTGACGATGTCGAGCTGGCATTCCTCGATAATCTTCACCCGCAGGCGTTCACACACCAGCATGGCATCTTCGATTTCGGCGTTGTGCAGGATCATGCAGAACTCTTCGCCGCCGACCCGGCCGAAGATGTCGACAGCACGCAGGGCGCTGCTGACGGTATCGGAAAATTTTTTCAAAACCTCGTCGCCGGTGGCATGGCCGTACAGATCGTTGATCTGCTTGAACTTGTCGATGTCCATCATCACAGCCGTGAAGGGGCGTTTTGTGCGGCGGAAGCGCTGCACTTCTGTATTGGCCCGTTCCAGGAAAGCGCGGCGGTTCAGGATCTGGGTCAGGTCGTCGATGCTGGCGACCCGCTCCAGGTTGATCTTGGCGTTCATCAGGGCCTGGTGATCGCGCTGGCGGGCGATCTCATGTCCGACCCAGTCCGCGAACTGACGCACGATCTGAAGATCCGACGGGGAAAATGCCCTTTTGCGCACGTCCGGGGCGGTGAAGTTGATTGTCCCATGAACTTCACCATCCACGAGAATCGGGGCGCCGATATACGTCTCCAACTTGAAGATCTCGTGGCAGGGATGCCTGGCGAACTCCGAGCTCGCGGCATTTGCGGTCGCGATCGGCTCTTCGGACCTCAGCGTCAACAGACAATAGGTGTCCTGCAACGGGAACGAAGTGCCCGGAACGAGTTCTCCTTCCGGGCTCTGGGCGTGTGTGATCGTGTAGTGGTCGTCAATCACGTGACTGATAATGCCAAAGGGAACCTCGAAATGTTCGGTCCCCAGACGCAGGATTTCGGCAATCTTGTCTTCGTGGCCGAGCTCGCGGGTCGAAGTGATGGCATAAAGTTCGGCCAACGTACGTTCCGTTTTCTTCCGGTCGGTTATATCGGATATCAGAACCACGATAGCTTCAACGGCACCATCATCGCCGAAGCGCGGGTTACAGCTCATCAGGCATTCGCGCAAAATGCCGTCGGGAAAATGGAAGCTGACTTCCGATGAAACCTTCTCACCGCTCATCGCTTCCTCGAAGATCGTGCGAACGGCTTCGCGTTCCTTCCAGGGCAAGCGGTCACGAAGCCGGGTGCCGATGAGAGTTTCCGGTTTTTCGTTGAACCAGTCACACGCGGTCTTGTTGATGAAGACGCATCTGCCCTCCAGATCGACCTCGGTGACGCTGGCGACAATGTTGTCGGCCATGAGCGAAAGGTTCTTGTAAGCGTTTTCCGCCTTGGCCTGAGCGTGTTTGAGTTCCGTGATGTCGAACCGGATGCCGGCGATGCCGCCGGCGCGGGTGCGGGTTTCCGAAATGCGCAGCCAGCGGCCGTCACTGAGGTTTTGCTCCAGGATCGAGCCATCGCCGGCCTGATGCCGATCGAGGCGCTCCGCCAACCATTCGTCGTCCGTCTTGCCGCCCGTCTCGTATTGCTTGCGGTTTAGGCCGAACCGCAGGATGTCCTCGAAACGATTGCCGGGGAACATGGCCGGTGCCGAATGGGCATAGATCTCGCGATAATTGTCGTTGCAGATAACCAGCCGGTCATCCTTGTCGTAGAGTGCGAAGCCTTCCGAAATCGCGTCCAGAGCATCTTCAAGCGTCAAGGCGATGTCGCTCAGTTTGCTTTCCAGCGCCTTTCGTTCCGCCTGATCCCGCGCGATAAACAGGATGCCGGTCAATGTGTGATCTGTATCGAACAGCGGTGCGCTGACAACCTCGACGGATACGGTCGACCCGTCTTCGAGTGCCAGATCGATTGAATAGGCCTTGCGGTTCCGGTGATCCGTTGGCGATTGGTAGAGTTCCGCCATCTGGGCGAACTGGTTCGGATCGGCGAAGAACCGTTTCGTTGTCGTGCCGACGACCTTTTCGCGATCCACCTTCAGCAGTTTGGACATAGCCTTGTTTACGAAAACGATGGTGCGTTCGGGGTTGGTCACGAGGACACATTCGTTCAAATCGCCGAACGTCTGTTCAAGATCCAAAGTGATGTTCTTGGTCATTTCCGTCCCCATTGTCCGACCTTTGTGCGGGCCGCGGTGTCATTCAAGACAATAAAAGTTTAATAAAAGGGATACGTAACGGAAGACTCCTTGAAGAAAATACGCATGTTAACCTTGGTCAGGTCTAGCGATCAGTATTTATGCCAAGTGCTCAGTTCTTGCGGTTTTCGTTCAGGAATTTTTCTATCCGTCCCAGGGCATCGCGTATGTTGTCTGTGGAATTCGCGTAAGACAATCTGATGTAGCCTTCGCCCAATACACCAAAGTCGGGGCCCCCGATGGTCGCAACGCCGGTTTCTTCCAAGAGGGCGGATGCAAGTGCCTTGGCCTTCCAGCCGGTCTGCTTGATATTCGGAAAGGCATAAAAGGCACCAAGCGGAACGCGGCAGGAAATGCCCTCGATGGCGTTCAGGCCGTCAACGGTCACCTTTCGCCGGCCGTCGAATTCCCGAACCATGTCCGCCACTGCGGTTTGCGGTCCGGTAAGCGCTGCAAGAGCGCCGAACTGGGCGGGGGCGTTGACACAGGACCACGCGTTGACCGCGAGCTTGCGCGCCTTGTCGATCAGGCCTTCAGGCCAGAGGGAAAAACCCATCCGCCAGCCGGTCATGGCATAGGTCTTCGACCAGCCGTCGAGCAGGATGAGCCTGTCGCGCAGCGACGGGAACCCCAGCAGGGAGACGTGCTCCATGCCATCATAGGTCATCTGCGAATAGATTTCGTCGGACATGACGGCTACATCAGGAAAGCGTTCCAACCCGGCGACGAGCTTTTCAATTTCATCGCGGGGGGTGACGCCGCCGGTGGGGTTCGCCGGCGAATTCAGGATCAGCAGACGGGTCTTGTCGGTGATCAGCGACAGCGTCTCTTCGGCAGAAAAGGCAAAGTCGTTTTCCTCGCGGATCGGAACCGGCACGGGCCGGGCGCCGGTGAACTCGATCATCGAGCGGTAGATCGGGAAGCCCGGATCGGGATAGAGAATTTCACTTCCCGGTTCGCCGAACATCAAGATGGCCATGAACATGGTGACCTTGCCACCGGGAACGATCAGAATGTTGCCCGGGTCAGTCTCCACTCCGTGACGTTTCAGAAGGTCGGCGGAGACTGCTTCGCGCAACGGGGCAATGCCGGTTGCGGGCGTGTAACCGTGCTGACCGTCGCGCAGGGCCTTGATGGCCGCTTCAACGATGTGATCCGGCGTTTTGAAGTCCGGCTGACCGATGCCCAGGTTGATGATGTCGCGGCCTTGTGCGGCAAGTTCCGTTGCCCGTGCCAGCACGGCGAATGCGTTTTCCTCGCCAATCCGGTCAAATCCGCCAATCGTGTGCAGCATTTTGGTCTCCATGCCTTTGCGCGCTTCCTCGAGCCGACGTTAATGCGGTGGACAAGGATTTGAAAAGGCTGAAGAACGGTCAAAGCGTTCGGGCGAGTGTCCACAGGTATGCCGGGAAAAGGGAAATTTCCGTACCGCCCTCCCAATACGGAGGTGAAATGCTTATATTCGCGCCCAAGCGGCCCGCCGACCGGCGGGCGACCCTTTATCTTCTGCCAGGAAAGCGCGCAATGACTGCGACCCAGGACAGCCAGGCACAGATCCCCGTTACCGTTTTGACGGGGTATCTGGGTGCCGGCAAGACCACACTTCTCAACCGGATCCTGACCGAAAACCACGGTCAGCGTTACGCGGTCATCGTCAACGAGTTCGGCGAAGTCGGTATCGATAACGATCTGCTCGTGGAATCCGACGAAGAAATCTTCGAAATGAACAACGGCTGCATCTGCTGCACCGTGCGCGGTGACCTGATCCGCACTGTGCAGAACCTGATGAAGCGCAAGAATGCCTTTGACGCGATCATCGTCGAAACCACCGGTGTTGCCGATCCGGCTCCGGTCGCACAGACCTTCTTCATGGACGACGATGTGCGTGCTGCCGCGAAACTCGACGCGGTTGTGGCCGTTGTCGATGCCCGCCACGTGCTGCAGCGTCTGGAAGACACCGAAGAGGCCGAAGATCAGATCGCCTTTGCCGACGTCATCCTGATCAACAAGACCGATCTCGTCTCGGGCGAAGAGCTTGCCACCGTCGAGGCGCGTATCCGTTCGATCAATCCGTATGCCGTGCTCCACCGGAGTGAGCGTTGCGGCATCGAGATCGCCAAGGTGCTGGATCGGGGGGCGTTCGATCTCGACAGGATCCTGTCGCTCGATCCGCATTTCCTCGAGCATGGTCATCACGCCGACGAATGCGGTCCGGACTGCGACCATGACCACCATCATCACGGCCACGACCATCATCATGACCATGGACACGATCATGGACATGGGCATCACCATCATCACCACGATGAGGATCCCCATTCGGTGAAGAGCATTTCCCTTAAGGCAGGCGACCTTGATCCCAACATGTTCTTTCCCTGGATCAACCAGGTCACGCAGGTTCAAGGCCCAAACATTCTGCGCCTGAAGGGCATCATTGCCTTCAAGGGGGATCCGCAGCGCTATGTCATCCAGGGGGTGCACATGATCGTGGAAGGCGATCATCAGCGCGACTGGAAAGAGGATGAGCCGCGAGAAAGCCGCCTGGTCTTCATCGGACGCGATCTCAACTGGGATGTCCTGAGAGACAGTTTCCAGGCCTGCGCCGCGCAATAAGGAAGAAGAGACTTGCCGACAGTTGCTCCCGTGGAGGTGGACGGCTTCGTCGTCCGCGCCGGCTATCTGAAAGAAACGGCCTTTTTTGCGTCCGGAGAAGGCGACATCGTCCTGTCCGGACAGGGTGAAACGAAACTGAAGCCGCACAAGGCCGGGCTTCTGGCTGCCGAGCCGACAATCGACGGCAAGGGGCTGATCACATCGGGTGACGACGGCTGCATCTTCCTGAGTGCGGCGGACGGATCGAGCGAATGCGTTGCTGAACGGCCGCGCAAGTGGATCGACCTGATCGCTGCCGGACCGTCCGGTGCGCTTGCCTTTGCCAGCGGCCGCACCGCCTGGGTGCGGTTCGCGGACGGGCGCGAAAAAGAATTTGCGCATGAACGGGCCGTCGGCGGTCTTGCCTTCGCGCCCAAGGGCATGCGGCTGGCGGTCGGACGCTACGATGGAGCGACGCTTTGGTGGGCCGGCACGGACGGCGCACCGGTCGAACTCAGCTGGAATGGCGCGCATCTGGGCGTGAGCTTTTCGCCCGACGGCAAGTATGTTGTTACCGCCATGCAGGAAAACGCTTTGCACGGCTGGCGCCTGTCGGACAGCCAGGACATGCGCATGACCGGCTACCCGGCCAAGGTCAAGTCGTTCAGCTGGTCGGTCAAGGGGCGATATCTGGCGACCTCCGGTGCCAATGCCGCCATCCTCTGGCCGTTCTTCGGCAAAACCGGGCCGATGGGGCAGACACCGCTGCAGCTGGGCACAAGGGGTGACAACCTGGTCAGCGCCGTTGCCTGCCATCCGAAGGAGGATGTCGTTGCTGTCGGCTACCAAGACGGCATGATCCTGATGTGCCGGTTCGAGGACAATGCCGAGGTGCTGCTGCGGCGTCCGGGCCTGGGGCCGGTGTCTACAATGGCCTGGGATGCCGATGGTGTTCGGCTGGTCTTCGGAACGGAAACCGCGGAAGCCGGGATCATCAGTCTGCAGGACTGACGGGCCGTAACCTGGAAAGGGAGATCCTGACACGAGATGGCACGTATCATGATGCTGATTGTCATGTTGCTGAGTGGAACCGCGACGTCCCAGTTGCCGGAGTTCACGCAGCAATATCGTCAGCGACTTGGTGGGGCCATCGACGCTCTGGAGGAAATTCTGGCCGATTTCAATCGTGACGCCGCTCGTTACGGACTGACGTCGGCAGAAGCCATAGCGCGTCAGAAATCCTCGGAAGATCCCTTTATCAGAGCGCGCGGCGACAGCATGCTGAACGCCGAAATCCGCTTGAGCAGGCTAAAACTGCAGAGGGAAGAGCTGGAAACGGCCGGGCCGCTGGATCGCATGATCATCTTTGCGCGCGGCTTCGACCCAACCCTGGCGCAGGCAACGGCCGAAGACTACGAGCCCGCCGTTCCGGTTACGCCGGCCGGCTTTGCCAGTGCAGGTTTCGGTGCACTTGGCGGGCTCCTTGTCATGCGCCTGCTGATCGGCGCCGCGCGCCTTGGGCGCCGCACCAGACCTGCCCGTCCCTAAACGCCCCGCCAGGCCGGCCTTTGGCGAAGCCTTTGACCGGCCGCCGGAAAATACGCTAAGCAGGGTTTCTGGAATGGCCCCAACGGGAAGGATGCCGGATGGACGCAATCACGCGGATGCGCTGCTTCATTCAAGTTGTCGATTCAAACGGATTTTCCGCAGCGGCCCGTGAAATGGGGCGTTCCAAGGCGCTGGTCTCGAAATATGTCGGCGAGCTGGAAGACGAACTGGGCGTGCGTCTGTTGAACAGGACCACCCGTCAGGTGTCGCTCACCGAAGTCGGCGAAGCCTATTACAAGGAAGCTGCCGAAATCCTGCAGCGGATCGATGATCTGCAAGCCTCGGTTCAGTCCTCGCACCAGGAAGTCCGTGGGCGTTTGCGTGTTTCGGCTCCCCGTTCGATGGGCGACGACCTGCTGAACCAGGCCATGATGCATTTTCTGGTGAAGTATCCGGAAATCAATCTGGACCTCAGGCTGGAAGACCGCTTCGTCGATCTCGTGGAAGAAGGTTTCGATCTTGCGGTCCGGGTCACCCAACTAGAAGATTCCAGCCTGATCGCCCGCAAGATTGCTCCCTTTCGCACCGTGGTATGCGCCACGCCTGAAGCGATCGAGGCCTATGGGGCGCCGAATGTGCCCGCCGATCTTTCCACACGGCCTTGCATCATCGATACGAACTACCGCTTCAAGCAGAACTGGGCCTTCTACACGAATGGAGAGCGTTCGTCGGTGGCAGTGAAGGGCCCGCTGGAAGTCAACAGCGCTGCCGCAGCGCGCGAAGCGGCGTTATGTAACCTCGGTTTCCTTCGTACGCCGCTGTTTTTTGTGTCCAAAGATATCCGCGACGGCAAACTGGTTACGCTACTGGAGGCCTATGAGGAGCCGATGCGCGGTATTCATGCAGTTTATCCGCACCGCCGGCACTTGAGCGCAAAGGTGCGCGCCTTTGTTGATTTTCTGGTCGAATGGTATTCGTCAGGTCAAAACGACTGCTGATTTTTTTTAGCTGGTTCAGCTATTTCCCATTCCTTTGAGAATACGTTTTCGGATTTTATTTTCCGTTTCGTTTTTCTTGGTTAAATGAATGTAATCTGTAAATTTCTATCTATGGTTATTTAAGGGAAATTACTTACAATAAGTTTCGGTGAAGGTTTTCCTTGAAAAGCCGATGTATAAATCCCAAGGTTTACTCATGGAAAACGCGCAGGAACATATTGCCGCTCGCCTGGAAGAGGTTTTCTGGAGCCGGGGTTTCGCCGAGCCGAGCGTTCCCGAACTCAGGGCCGGGGCAGGTGTCAGTATGCGCACGCTTTACCGTCATTTTCCCTCGCGCGAGGCGATGGTGCTGGGCGCCCTTGAATACCGGCATCGGCGCTATCTCTCCTATGTTCGCGAAGGTGTGACGTCGCCCGGGCTTGAGGCCGCCGTTCAGCTTTTTGACAAGCTGGGAGGCTGGATGCGCATGACGGCGGGCAAGGAGTGTCTGTTCCGCCAGGCGCTTGCAGCAAATCCCGGCAGCACCGAAATAGCGGCGATGGTCAAGCGCCACAAAGGCGAGCTTCTGCGTTTCTTCGGCGAATTGAGCGGGCAGGAAAGTTTCGCCTCGCGTCTTTACCTCCTGCATGAAGGCGTCACCGCCTGTTATGCGGAAATGGGGGAAAGAGCCGTTGAGGACGCGAAGAACCTTGTGAGGCAGATGTTCAAGGCAGCCAACGAAAGCCAGCTTTCCTGACCTGAGCATTAAATCAGGTGCACTGTTGCGGTGCTTTCTTCTTCTGCCGACCGTATGCAGGCCCGACAACCGGAAACAGGCAAAGCAAAAAAACGGCGGCTCAAGGCCGCCGTTTCCGTTTGTCGTGAAAGTTTTAATCAGGCCGACTTCGCTTTAGCCAGACGCTCTTCCGCCATTGTGTCGGCCACGCGTTCCGGGGTGCTGCCTTCGCGGGCGGCCCGCTCGAAAATCGTTGCCAGGGTTTCGCCGATGGCGATCGTCTTTTCACGCACCAGCTTGTCGCCGCTGTCCGCTGTTGCCAGGGCAATGGAGATCACGCCGCCGGCATTGATCGCGTAGTCGGGAGCGTAGAGGATGCCGCGTTTCTTCAGGGCCTCGCCGTCCGCCGGCGTCTGCAGCTGGTTGTTGGCAGCCCCTGCAACGATCTTCGCCTGGATTTGCGGAACGGTGCGAGCATTGAGGCCTGCGCCGAGCGCGCAGGGAACGAAGATATCCGCCTCCACCATATGAGCTTCGGCCGGATCAACCGCTGTGGCTCCGAACGCATCGATGGCACGCAGCACAGCCGGTGCATGAATGTCGGAAACAATGAGCCTTGCACCGGCTTCGTGAAGCTGGCGGGCAACGTCATGCCCCACGTGGCCCAGTCCCTGCACGGAGACAGTCTTTCCGGAAAGGTCGCTGCTGCCGTAGACAAATTTTGCGGACGCCTTGATACCTTCGAAGACACCGAGAGCCGTATAGGGCGACGGGTCGCCGAGGCCGGTTGCCTTGGTGCCGCGCACATGGGCGGTCTGGCGGGCAACGGCTTCCATGTCGTCTGGCGACACGCCAACGTCTTCTGCGGTGATGTAGGTGCCGGACAGGCGCTCCACATGGCGGCCGAATGCCTCCATCAGGGCTTCGGACTTGTCCTTGCGGGGGTCGGCAATGATGACGGCCTTGCCGCCGCCGAGATCAAGGCCTGCCAGAGAGTTCTTGTACGTCATGCCGCGGGACAGGCGCAGGGCATCCGTCAGCGCATCCGCCGGGTTCTCGTAGGGCCAGACGCGGCAGCCGCCAAGTGCCGGGCCGAGCGTGGTGTCGTGGACGGCGATGATTGCCTTCAGGCCGGTGGCCTTGTCCTGGACGAAAACGATGTCTTCGTGATCGCCCATCTCCGGATGATCGAAAACGGCACTGTGGTGAACTGGTTTATGCAAGGCGTTCATGGCTGGCTCGGTGCAGTGGTTATTGTTGTGAATATTTTAGGCTGCATCCCGGGAATATTGTCTTTTTTCTCCTAAGTTTGAACGTTGGATGAGTTGAAACATTCCTCATTTGATTTCTATGGGTGAAAATTGTTCCTCGGGCGTTTTGCGCCGCGAAATTGTCGCGGTCATCTTCCTGCCGTCTTCTCTGGTCAAACAACGCACTGCGTGTCATGTAAACATATTACATCTGATCAGTGGGTGATCCCGTTGCGCTTGCTTTCCACCTTTCGAGCCAAGGTTCTTCCTGCGGCCTCTCGCCGTTTCCTGTTGGGTCTGGGTTTTCTGTTGGCTGCTCTTGCCGGAGCCAGTGCGCACCCGCATGTCTTTGTCGAGGCACGAAGCAAGCTGGTTTTCGACGATGCCGGACAGGCGATTGCGCTTCAGCACGTGTTTCGTTTCGATGATGCGTTTTCCGCTTTCGCCATCCAGGGCTTCGACAAGGATGGCGACGGTCACTATTCGCGTGAAGAGCTGAGTGAACTGGCAAAGGTCAATGTGGAGAGCATGGCCGATTACGGCTATTTCACGTTCGGTGACAATAGCCGGGTCGAATTCGATTTCGATGACCCGACGGATTACTGGCTGGAAGTGGTCAAGGTTCCCCTCAAGGACTACTGGGTGATGAAACCCGAGGACTTTGAGGCCATGGAGGAAGATGTCCGCATGAATGGCGGCTCCATGCCGGAGGATGTGAACCTGCTGGAACTGCATTTCACGTTGCCGTTCAAACAGCCTAGCGATACCAAGAGCCTGATCACGCTCGACGTTTACGACCCGACCTATTACGTCGATTTCCGCTTTGGTGCGGGGGACGATGCGCTGGGAACGGAAAACGCACCGGGCACTTGCCGTGTGAGCCGCAAGGAACCGCCGCCGCTGGATGATGCCGAAGCCTATGCACTTGCACAGATCGGTGCAGACCAGCGTGACCTGCCGCCCGAGCTTCAGTCCGCTGCCGCCTCGCAGGTCAATCAGATGCTGGTTGCCTGTGGTGATGCAATGGCCGCCGCGAGCTCCTCGTCCGGAACTTCGGAAGCCGCAACGCCCGAAACCACGTCCACGGACACTGCTGCCAGCTCGCCCGCCGATGCTGCCGCCGCAATTACGGCTGCACTCGATACGGCGAAGGCTTCAGAAGAAGCGGTTGCCGCGCCTAAGGCGGGTTTCCTCGATACTGTTTTCGGGACAATTGCAGTCAAGCAGAAGGAATTCTACCAGGCGCTGGTCGCCAGTCTCAGGGCCTTCCGCAACAATCCGCATGCGGCCTGGCTGCTGATGGGGCTTTCCTTCGCGTATGGCATCTTCCATGCCGCAGGGCCTGGGCATGGCAAGGCCATCATCACGTCCTATGTGGTTGCCAACAACGAGACCCTTCGCAAGGGTATTTATCTCTCCTTTGCCTCGGCATTCGCACAGGCGGTGACCGCGATCCTTCTGGTTGGAGGTCTGGCCGTCGTTTTCAATCTCACCAGCATCGCGATACAGGATACGGCGCGGTGGTTCGAGATCGGATCTTATGTGCTGATCACCGGTCTGGGCGGCTGGCTGTTGTGGCAGAAAGCCCTTCGTCCGCTGGCCATGAATGTGGCGCCCCGTCTGTCAGGCTCGCAACTCGCGCTCGCGGGCGCTTCGGCGGCCGGTCATCACGGTCATGGCCACAGTCACGATGGCCACCATCATCATGGTCACGATCATCACCACCATGACCATCACCATCACGAGATCGGTGCAGATGGCGTGTGCACCACATGCGGTCATGCCCATGCCCCGACGCCGGACATGCTTCAGGGCAAGATCACCCTTGCCCGGGCCGTGTCGATCATTTTTGCAGTTGGTCTTCGGCCCTGTACCGGTGCGCTGGTGGTGCTGGTCTTTGCTCTTTCGCAAGGCATGATCGCCGCCGGCATCGCTTCCACCCTGGCGATGGCGGTTGGCACCGGTATAACCGTCTCGCTGCTTGCAGGCATGGCAGTCGGGGCCAAGGAACTTGCCGTGCGGCTTTTCGGCGAAGGCAGTCCGATGGCGGTGAAGGTTCACCGGACGATCGAAATCGTCGGGGCAGCCATCGTCTTCCTGCTGGGTCTCACGTTGCTGATCGCAACTCTCGGCTGGGGCTGATTACAAACCCAGGCGTTTGACGCGGTAGGCCCGGACGGCATCACCGAAGGCGGCAAACAGCTTCTTCGACGGGCCGTCCGTCGACACCCAGTATTCCGGGTGCCACTGTGTCGCGAGGACGTAGCCGGCACTATCCTTGACGGAGGCCGCTTCGATGGTCCCGTCTTCAGCTTCCGCTTCCGTGATCATGCCATTGCCCAGCCTGCCGACAGCCTGGCGGTGGAGTGAATTCACCTCGAAAGGCTCGCTGCCGACAACGGTGGCCAGACAGCTGCCTTCGGCGACTTCCACCGGATGGGCAATCCGGAAACGTTCGTCCTGCCGTTCTGATGTCGGCGCGCGGTGATCGGCGCGACCTTCAAGGGACTGGATCTCGGTCAGCAGCGTACCGCCAAGGGCAACATTCAATTCCTGCATGCCGCGGCAGATGGCAAAGACGGGAATGCCGCGTTCGACGGCGCGCTTGAGCAGCGGCAGTGTCGTGGAATCGCGGGACGGATCGTATGGACCGTTCTCTTCCGTTGGCACTTCGCCATAAAGTTCCGGATTGACGTTGGATCGGGAACCGGTCGCCAAAACGCCGTCGACCTGGTCCAGAGCCGCATCCAGATCCAGATCCGCCCCCAGGGACGGCAGGATCATCGGGATGGCATCGGAGCCTTTCAGCACGGCCTGCAGATAGGTTGAGGTCGCGGCGTGCCAGTTGTAGCCCTCGATGGTTTTCACATCGGCGGTTACCAGGACAAGTGGTTTGGTCATTTCATGCCTGTCAGATGGGAGACCCATGTCTCCGGAAGTGTTTGGCCAGGGTGTGGACCCAAACAGATTTAGCCGAGCCGGATCAGTCCAGCAATCCCAGATCCTGCGCGACCTTGTAGAGCTGAGCGGCATTCTTGTTGCCGACCTTTTCCCGCAGGTTCAGGCGGTGGGATTCGACGGTGCGCACGCTGATACCCAGTTCCTTGGCGACTTCCTTGTTGGGCTGGCCTTTGGCAATGGCTGTCAGCACCTGGCGCTCCCGATCAGTCAGCCCGTATGGGTCTTCCACCGGTGCGGATGTGCCGGCACCAACCAGCGTCGGGCCGACCGCGGAGGAGAAATAGTACCCGCCATTGGCAACACTGGTGATCGCGGTAATCATTTCGGCTGCGGAGATATCCTTCAGGATGTAGCCGCGGGCACCTGCCTGAACGACGCCGCGCACATACTCCGGGTTGTCGTAGACCGACAGGATCAGCACCGCGATTTCAGGCAGCGTCTTGCGCATCTGCGTCGCCGCTTCCAGCCCGTTCATGACCGGCATGGAGACATCCATCAGGAGAACGTCGGGGCGCAGGTCTCGTGCGAGAGCCAAGGCATCGCGGCCGTTTGTCGCTTCACCGACCACTTCCAGTTCGGCCACCTTTTGCAGCCGGGCCCGGATACCGTCCCGTACCAGCTCATGGTCGTCTGCCAGAAGAACGCGGATGGGCCTGGTAAATGACCGGGGTGAAGGTGAATGCACTGTCATCTTTGCATCATGCCGCTTTTGCCGCCGCATTGTCGAGCGGCATCTGGACTTTAATACGGGTTCCGCCGGAAGCTCGTCTGCTCAGGGTTAACCGGCCGCCGTAGGTCTCGATCCGCTCGCGCATGTTGCGGAAGCCGAGGCCGCCGGATTTCGGCAGCGGGCGAGGGAGGCCGACGCCGTTGTCTTCCACCGAGAGAACAAGCTGCTGCATGCCGACCTTGAGGGAAATCGCGACCTCGCTGGCGTGGGAATGGCGCGCTACATTGGTCATGCATTCCTGAACCACACGGTAGAGGGCGGTCTTGGCACCTTCCGACAAGCGGGCGTGGCATTGCTCCGCCTGAACGTTGACGGTGATGCCCGACTGGTTCTGGAACTCCTTGCCGAGACTGCCGAGCGCCGCCGCAAGGCCCATGTCATCAAGGACACTGGGTCTGAGATCTCGCGATATCCGCCGGACCTCGGCAATGGTTCCATCCAGTGTCTTGAGGCATTTGGCTGCCTGCACCTGAAGATCCGGATCCCGGTTGGCCTCGCTATGGATCATTTCGACGCCATAGCGCACGGACACCAGAAGTTGGGAAATACTGTCGTGCAGTTCGGTGGAAACGCGTTTGCGCTCCTGTTCCTGCACCTGGAAGATCCTGTTGGTCAGTTCCTTCAGCTTGGTGTCCGCAAAGCGCTGTTCGGAGAACCGCACACCGGCGATGAGGAAACCCGCAATGACGATGGCCGCAAGCGTGATCATGAAGGTGACGAACAGTGTCTGGCGGATGGAGCGGGCAAAGTCGGTGCGGATCGCGGTGACCTCGCGGGCGATGTCATCGGTGTAAAGGCCGGTGCCAAGCATCCAGCCCCACTTGTCGAGCAGGATTGCGTAGCCGAGCTTTTCCTCGACCGTGCCTGTCGAGGGCTTGTGCCAGACATACTGGTGGAAGCCGCCGCCGTTCTGGGCCGCCTCGATCAGGTTGCGGATGACGTAGTCGCCGTTGTCATCCTGGAGCTGCCACCAGTTTCCCCCCACCAGGTGCGGCAGCTTGGGATGGACCAGGTTGGTACCGTCGAGCGTGTAAACGAAGAAATAGCCGTCGTAGTCGAAGGTCAGATGCTGCAGGATCATCTTGACCTTTTGCTGCGCTGCTTTGCGACCTCCCGGTTCTTCCTTGTAGATCTGCTCGATCGAGGTGAGAGCAAGACTGACGTAGTTCCGGATTTCCTGGCGCTTGGAGGACAGGATGCGCTGTTCCACTGCCTGGGTCTGCGTGTTGATCAGTTCCCGAGACTGATAGTACGTGGCCGCACCGATGAGTACGGAGACGGCGATCAATGGCAGGATCGTGATGAGCAGCAATTTGGTCTTGAAGGTCACGAATTTTGCTCTCTTGTTGCGCGAACATGCGGCAAACGATTATCTCTCTTGCGTGGTTCTCGGTAGTATTACTGAGAAGCTGCGCAGAACCACGAATAGCGCTTCAGACACTCGGTCAACTAGACATACCTCGAGATCGGTGCAAGTGTGTACCCGGTCCGAAATCGGGTCCGATTAGGGAGGAAACTAATGGATCGTCGTTCGTTTATCAAAAAGGCTGGTATTGGTGCCGGCGGTGTTGCCGCTGGATCCTTGCTGGCTGCTCCGGCAATTGCGCAGGGCACCAAGGAAATGGTCATCGTGTCCACATGGCCGCGCGACTTTCCGGGTCTCGGTATTCCGGCACAGCGCCTCGCAGCCCGTATTGCAGAGCTGACCGCAGGCCGCCTCAACGTTCAGTATTTCGCCGCTGGCGAACGCGTTGGTGCCTTTGACTCCTTCGACGAAGTCGCTTCCGGTAACGCGCAGGCCTATATCGGCGCCGATTACTACTGGAAAGGCAAGCATCCGGGCTGGGCAGCATTCACTGCCGTGCCGTTCGGTCTGACCCAGGCTGAAATGGACGCCTGGATCAAGTACGGCGGCGGCCAGGAACTGTGGGATGAGCTGGCTGGTGAATTCGGCCTGAAGAACTTCGCCATGGGCAATACCGGTGTCCAGATGGGCGGCTGGTTCAACAAGGAAATCGAAACCGCTGACGACCTTAAGGGTCTGAAGATGCGTATTCCGGGTCAGGGCGGCGACGTCATGGCGAAACTCGGCGCGTCTCCGGTGTCCCTGCCGGGTGGCCAGATCTACGAAAACCTTGTTTCCGGCGCGATCGATGCAACCGAGTGGGTTGGTCCGTTCAACGACTACTTCATGAAGTTCTACGAAGCTGCCAAGTACTACTACTATCCGGGCATGCACGAGCCGGGCGCCATGCTTGCTCTGGGCATGAACAAGGCATTCTGGGATAGCCTCGACAAGGTCGATCAGCAGATCATCGTTGCAGCGTGTGCGGAAGAAAACTCCAACACGATGGCTGAAACCAACGCCAACAACGGTAAGTACCTGACCCGCCTGATCAACGAGCACGGCGTTGAGCTGCGTGAATTCTCCGACGAGATCTACGACAGCTTCGGTGAAGCCGCTCAGGAAGTTCTGGAAGAAGCGATGGATCATTCCCCGCTGTCCAAGAAGATCTTCGAGAGCGTCATCAACGCACGTCAGGAAATCGGCAGCTACATGGCGATCGCCGACATTGCCTACAGCAACAAGCGTAACCGTTACCTCGGCATTCCGAAGTAATCGGTTGAGCAAATAAAAGGGGCGGGAGAAATCCCGTCCCTTCTTCTTAGACAAAGATAAAAAGGCACAGCCACGATGACGGCCTTGGACAATGTTCAAGACGGCTCGCCTGTTATGAATTCCGGTGGTAAAGCCTCGCCGGAGAGCGCCCGCTTCTTCCGCCTGTGCGGCTGGATCGTATTGGCGATCATGACGGCGTTTCTGCTCAACAACTACCTGACCTATTGGCAAGACCTTCCAGGCATTGCGCCCATCTTCGGTGGCGCGGCCAATGGATCCATGCCGATTCTCTGGTCCTGGTTGCAATTGGCGCTCTATGCGGCGTTTGTCCTGTTGGCCTTCGGCTATGTGCGGACGAACGGAAACACGCTGCGTGAAGACAGCGTCCGGATCACCAACATCAACGCCTATCTCATCAGGGCCTGCTTCTTCGCGGTGCTGATCGTCGGGTTGGTCGACAGCGCGATCTCGTTCCTGCGCATCGAGGGCTTTCTGCCCGATGTCGTCGGGCAGGCGCTTGCCGACGATCTCGGCAAATCGCAGTTCCGGGGCCCTTATGTGCACATGCCGCTGATCGCGCTTTCATTCGTGATCGCAGCCTTCACCCGCACGCTCGGCTTCACCTGGCTTGCGCTTCTGGTGGTTGCCGCCGAACTGATGATCGTGATCGGCCGTTTCGTCTTCTCCTACGAGCAGGCTTTCCTCGCTGATCTCGTGCGGTTCTGGTACGCGGCGCTGTTCCTGTTCGCCAGTGCCTACACGCTGCTTGAAGAAGGGCATGTTCGGGTCGACATCTTCTATGCGGGCCTGTCCTCGAGAGCCAAGGGCATCGTCAACGCGGTCGGTTCCGTTGTGCTCGGCATCAGCCTTTGTA
This sequence comes from Roseibium algicola, assembly GCF_001999245.1. Lineage (NCBI taxonomy): Bacteria > Pseudomonadati > Pseudomonadota > Alphaproteobacteria > Hyphomicrobiales > Stappiaceae > Roseibium > Roseibium algicola. The sequence goes on from NZ_CP019630.1 coordinate 3,408,681, forward strand.
CCGTCATCCTGGTCATCGGCATGGGCGGCAAGCAGAACATCATCAACAGTCCGATCCTGACCTATGAGACCACGCAGGCCGGCTTCGGTCTTTACGTGAAATATCTCATGGCGGGTTTCCTGGGCGTGTTCGCCGTTTCCATGATGATCCAGTTCGTGGCCTATTTCCTGGACGCGGTTGCCGATATTCGCGGCGAACCGGGTGGCCGGGATCATGACAGCCACACTGTTCAATAGAGCCTGACGAGACCGCTTGATATGGAACTTTTCTTCCTTCTTCTCCTGGTCGTCCTGATGGCGATTGCGCTTGGGTCGGGTTTCCCCGTCGCCTTCGCGCTCCCCGGATCGGCCATCCTGACCATCGGCATCGCTGCCGGATCGGGTTACCTGTTTGCCGGCGACCCCGGCGCGTATTTCTCTCACGGTGGCCCAAGCCAGTGGCTCAGCGCGGGGGTGACGAACTTCCGTGGCATCTACTGGGAGGCCGAGCGAGATACGCTCATAGCCATTCCGCTGTTCGTCTTCATGGGCATCATGCTTCAACGGTCCAAGATCGCTGAAGACCTGCTGGTGACGATGGCACGGCTGTTCGGCCCGGTGCCGGGTGGTCTCGGTATCTCCGTGGTGTTCGTGGGGGCTCTTCTGGCAGCCACCACAGGCATCGTCGGCGCAACCGTTGTCGCCATGGGCCTGATCTCGCTGCCGGCCATGCTGCGCAACAAGTATTCGGTGCCGCTGGCTACGGGAACGATTGCCGCTTCCGGGACACTGGGACAGATCATTCCGCCGTCGATCGTTCTGATTATTCTGGCCGACCAGCTTGCCAGCGCGGTCGATCAGGCCGGTTCTCTGCGCCAGACACTTTACAAGGCGAGCACCGGCGAGCTGTCGATGCCGTCGGACTACTCTGTCGTGTCGACCAGTGCCGGCGAAATGTTCCTGGGTGCCTTCCTGCCGGGTCTTGTCCTGGTTGGCCTCTACATGCTGTTCATTCTGGGTTTCGCGCTGTTGAATCCGAAGTCGGCACCGGCAGTCCATGAAGAAGGCACCTTCACGCGTGCGTTCGCAGGCAAGGTGGTCCTGACCCTGGTGCCGCCGCTGGCCCTGATCTTCCTGGTGCTTGGCTCGATCATTGCCGGTGTCGCTACCGTGAACCAGGCCGGCGCCATCGGTGCCGTCGGAGCGATGGTCATGGCCGGTTATCGCCTTCGTGATGGCAAGCGCGGAGCCTACAGCCCGGCGATCCTGGCCATTCTGGCCTTGCTGGGGCTGGCCGTGGTTGTCAGTTTCTTCGGCTCGGTCAATATCAAGCTGATCCAGACCAGCGACGATGTTCTCGCCCTGGTGCTGGCTATCATCGCCGTTTCGCTACTGCTGATCGCGATCCTTTGGTCCGGTTGGCGTACGCTGAAGTTCGAAGACACCATGCGCGGAGTGATGGTGGAAACCGCCAAGACCACCGCGCTTGTGTTCATCATTCTTCTCGGCGCTGCCATGCTGACTTCTGCCTTCCGTGCCTTCGGCGGGGAAGAGCTGGTCAAGAACTTCCTGCAAGGCCTGCCGGGCGGGTTCTGGGCTCAGTTCCTGATCGTGATGCTTGTGATCTTCATCCTCGGCTTCTTCCTCGATTTCATCGAGATCGCCGTTGTGGTGGTGCCGATCGTTGCACCGATCCTGCTTGCCGATCCGGAAGCAAACGTCACCGCCGTGTGGCTTGGCGTGATGATCGGTCTCAACATCCAGACCTCGTTCCTGACACCGCCCTTCGGCTTCGCGCTGTTCTATCTGCGCGGCGTTGCACCGGCCGTGGTCAAGACGCTGGACATGTACAAGGGCGTGGTTGCGTTCATCTGCCTGCAGTTGCTGGCACTCGGCATCGTCGGGCTCTATCCGCAGCTTGTGAACTATCTGCCGAACCGCTCGTCGCTGCTGTCCGAGACAGCTCCTCCGCCGAAGAACCCGCGTCTGCAGTACTGCATGGAGACCCTCATCTACGAGGACTTCCAGCAGAACGGCGACAAGATCCTGTCGGCAATCCAGTCGGTCGAATCCATCGACATGAGCTATCTGCCGGAAGATCTGCGCGATGATGTCATGGACGGTCTGGAAAAGGCGAAGGAAGCCATGCCGCAGATGGAGGCAATCCATCAGGCTGAAGCTGAAGTAGCAGCAGCAGCGGGTGCCTACAAGCCGGTGCACACACAGGTTCGTGCCATCGAACGCGATGCCCGCCGTCTTGATGACCGGATCGCCGACCTTCAGGTCATCGTTGACCGGTCGGGAGAAACCGGCATCTACACGGCTGCACAAGGTGAGCGTGCTCAGGCTCGCATCGACGAGCTGAAAGCCCGACATGAAGCCCTGATGGCTCAGATCCCGTCCGATTGGCAGGATACCTACACAACCTTTGCCAAGATCCAGAAGGCAGAGGATGTGGCCCGGATGACCTATCGTCGGACTGTCGATCAGGCTTACGAGCCGATCGCGGAGCTGAAGGCTATCCTCAACGGTGCTGATCTTGTTGCAAGCTTCAAACCGGAACTCGAAGCCCTGAAGGCAGAAGTGCCGACGCTTGATCCGAAAGCGGCCGAAGAAGCGATTTCGGCCATGCGTTCACGGGTTGGAGATGCGGAAGGCACGAGCGATATCCGCGATGGCCTGAACGAAGCCCGCAAGATCATGCGCAGCCGTCAGCCGAACGCGGAAGAAGCTGTTGCTGAAATCGACAAGTCGATTGCCGCTCTGGATGCGGATCTTGCCTGGCGCCGCAAAGGGGCCGAGGAAATCCTGCCGCAGCTGGAAACCTTCGATGACGCCGTGGCTGCCAATATCGGTGTGAGAGCCCAGAACCGTTTGACGACGGATATGGCTCTGGATGTTGCCGGATGTCTGTCCGGGCATCGGGATATTTCCCTGAGCTTCTGATCTTCAGAAGCTTTCCAAGATGCAAAAAGGGCTGTCCCGGTGGACAGCCCTTTTTTAGTTGTCTGATTGGTCTTGCGGAAGTCAGGCGAAGCGCTGCCAGGCGGACGTGAAAATACCGGCGGCTTCGGGCGCTTCAATAATTCGGCCATGACACATGACGATCCGTTTCACGGGCCAGCTGCCAACGGCTTCCTGAAAGGGGGCGATGCCGGATTTGTCGCGGATCGCGTAGCGGTGATAGAAGGCCACTCCCGGCACGCCGTAGCAACCGATTGCCCTGAAGAACAGTTTTTCTGTGAAATTGTGTTCCGGTTGATAGTTATAGAGCAGGTCAGCCGTTACCAGCGTGCCCGAACGCCGGTGAAAGAGAACCGTTTCATTCAAGTCGTGCCCGCTCAGTGTCGCATGCTCGATTTCTCCATCAGCCACGACTGTTTTATCAGTGACAATTTCCGAGTTCGCGATCTTGCCGATCTTCCGTTCAAGCCCTTTGGGAACAAGTACACGGGCATTGGGAAAATGGTCCTGTGCGGCGTGCAGATACATGTGATGGAAAAGGTTCGGCGCAAAGAGCACCGCGATCTCGCCCAGGCTGCGGAGGGCGTTCCTGACATCCTTGCCCAGTGCCACCGGAGAGTGGAGCACCAGTCCGCCGGAGGTTTCCAGAACGGTCATGCGAAGGCTGCCCTTGCAGCCGAGCCTGGTAAAGGTGGTATCGAGCGTCCAGAGCCCTTCGTCGAGTTTTCGGAGTTCCTGTGCGGAGTTGCTCATGACCACTTCACATCACAGGCCAGCATATAGCCGGAACCGTAGATGGTGCGAATGTGGGCGGGCTCGTTCTTGCGGTTGAGCTTCTTGCGGATGCGCGAGATGCGCACGTCGATGGACCTGTCGAGGCTCTCGTCACGGCCGCCATGTTCAAGCAGGTAGTCTCGCGACAGCACGCGTTTGGGAGCTCTCAGCAGAGCTTCCAGCAACGTGGCCTCTCCAGTGGACAGAAAAGTTTCCTCGCCTTCCGGAGAGGTCAGGCAATGGGAAGCGGGTTGGTAGGTCCAGCCTTCGAACCGGGCGCAGTCGACGCTGGCCTTCACCGGTGCCTGGTCGGACGAGCGACGCAGAATGGAGCGGATACGTGCAACCACTTCGCGCGGGTCAAACGGTTTGACCACGTAATCATCCGCGCCAAGTTCCAGCCCCATGACACGGTCGGTGGAATGTCCGCGCGCCGACAGAACGATGATCGGCACTGATGACCGGCGTCTGATCTCGTTGATGAGTGCCATGCCCTCCATATCAGGCAGGCCGAGATCGACGATGCAGGCATCCGGTGTTTCCAGGCCGAGTGCGATCAGCATCTGTGAGGCCGTGGAAAAGACCTTGCCTTCCATCTCGAACTGGAGAAGGGCATCCAGCAGCAAGTTGCCGATTTCCGGTTCGTCGTCGACGATGAAAACCGTGCGTTTGGTTGCCTGGAGGGAGCGTGTCTGCAAGGCGCGTTCCTGTGTCCTAGATCAAGGGTTACTGATTTCGATCCGTCTGTGGGATCGTTTGAGCGGAGAAGCCTGGCAACTGAGACCGGCAAGTTGGAAAGGGGCTCGGGACCAGACCAGATGGGTCAATCGCAATTCTCTTTGCATAACCTTCAGGCCGGATCTGGTGTGGGGCTGAGAATCTTTTGCAGGGTGTCTGCAAGTTGAGCATCTGCGAAGGGTTTCGCCAAGACCGGAAATTCGCAGGCGTATTCCTGTCCTGCAAGATCGGACCAGTCGGCGTAACCGGACATCAGTGCAATGCCCAGATCATGACGCTTCTGCTGGATCTCGCGTGCGAGGGCCAGACCATTGATCTGCCCCGGCATGATGATGTCGCTCAGCACTCCCCGCAATTCGGGAAGGTCCAGCGCCAGGCTTCGCGCGTCTTCCGCGTTTTCGGCTCTCAGCACCGCGTATCCGAGGTTCTGCAACTGGTCCGTCACCGTGTTGGCAACATCCGGGTCATCCTCCACCAGAAGCAGAAGTTCACCCTGACCCGGTTTCAAGGGGAGCGTTTCGCCCTCGTCCGTGTCCCGGCCAGTAGATGGCGTGATACGCTGATAGGGCAGATAAAGGGTCAGATAGGTGCCGACGCCCAGGGCGCTGGAGATGTGGATCGCGCCGCCTGACTGGCGAATGAATCCATAGACCATGGACAGGCCGAGCCCGCTGCCCGTGCCGAAGTTCTTGGTGGTGAAAAAGGGTTCGAAGACACGCAGTTGCGTGTCCGGATCCATGCCGCCGCCAGTGTCGCCGACGGTGATACGCGCAAACCTGCCGGATGGAATGCCCAGGTCATCGGCTTCGCGAGTGTCCAACTCGCATGCATCCAAAGTGATGGTCAGCGTGCCGCCTTCCGGCATCGCATCGCGTGCGTTGAAGGCCAGGTTGATCAGCGCTGTTTCCATCTGCGTCGGGTCGATGCAAGCGCCGATTTCCTTGTCCTGAGCGGTAATCGTCACGTCGACCGAAGGCGGCAGGGAGCCTTCCAGCAACCGGCCGGCACTGGCGATGACCTTGGCAAGCGACACATTCTGGGGATCGATCGCCTTGCCACGGCTGAAGGCAAGCAGGCGCTGGATCAGATCCGAGCCGCGCTTGGTCGCTTCGAGCATTGGTGACAGCTTGCCGTCGAGGGTTTCCCGGTCGAGCGGCGTTTCCATACGCCCGAGAGACAGAAGATTGCCCATCAGGATCGCAAGCAGGTTGTTGAAGTCGTGGGCGAGCCCGCCGGTGAGCTTGCCGACGGCATCCATGCGCTGAGACTGCACAAGCGCTGCTTCCGCCTGCTTCTGGTCCGTGGCATCGAGCGACAGCACAAAAATGCCCAGGGTCCTGCCGTCCTTGGTCATGTCCGGAATGAGGGTCGAGCGCATGTAGGCGGTACTGCCGTCCGAACGATTGCGCTGATATTCGTAGCTGACGGCATTGCCTTCAAAGGAGCGGTTGATATGAGGCTCCAGCTCCTTGAACAGGTCCTCGCCAACCACTTCCGGTGCCGGCCGTCCCGCGATCGAGGCAACCGAGTGGCCGAACCAGTCGGCGTAGCGGCGGTTGGCGAAGCGGAAGACGGGGCCGGGAGACAGATAGGCAATCAGGGCAGGGATGTTGTCCGTCACCAGACGGAGCCAGTCTTCCGACTGCTGCAGTGCCCGTGTGCGCTCTTCCACCGTTCGTTCCAGCTTTTCCTGCCGGCGGCGATCCTCGGTGACGTCGGAATAAGTTGTGACGAACCCTCCCTTCGGCAGGGGGGTGCCCGAAACGGCGATCACCTGGCCATTTGGACGGATGCGTTCGAAATAATGCGGTTCGAACAGCTTGGCCCGTTCCAGTCGGCGCTGGATCTTGCCTTCGATATCGCCGGGCCCATATTCGCCGCGCTCGGCGTTGACACGCAAGAACGCTTCCAGATGCGTGCCGCGACGAGCCAGTTCCTGAGGAAAATCAAGCATTTCCCAAAGGCCTCGATTCCACGCGACAAGTCTGAGATCGGCGTCGAAGGCCGAAAAGCCCTGATTGATGTGGTCAAGCGCGGCCTGCATCAGATCGAGCTGCGTCTTGAGCTGTTGTGTCTCCTCCATGGGGTGAGAGTAAGCCCGAAAAGCAGGTTTGACCATTCATCCGAGAAGAGAATGGCAGTCCTTGCTGACAAGACCCGACGAGGGTTACGTGCAGGCCGAAAAACTTCGCCTTTCATGATATGCTGGCCAAGTATTTTTGACTTTGTTTTTCCTGCGATGGAGGGATCCATGCAACTAAAGAAACTTGACCCGAGGCTGCGCCGGTATGCGGCCGAGGCAGAACTGAAATCATTTGACGACGAAACCGCCCTCGACACCATTCCGTCCGCTCCCGCGTCCCTGGAGAGCACTTCTGCCGGGTCGCCGCCGCTTGGGGAGGTCCGACGCGTTCTGGTCGAACTGCAGGCGGATCAACCGCCCGCGGCCTTTGCTGACTTTCATTGGGTACATGTGGCCGGGAAGATCTATTCCGTCTCGCTTCCGATGAACAGGCTGGCGGAGCTGCATGCGCATCCGTCGGTGGAAACTGTCGAAGCCGGGCGGCGCTGGTTTCCGATGCTCGAAACCTCCCTTGCCGAAACCAGGGCGAACACGGTCCATCAGGGCAGTACCGGCGTTCCGGGCCGCACAGGGGCCGGTGTTCTGGTGGGCATCATCGATTACGGAATGGATTTCACGCTCGACGATTTCCGCAAGGCGGACGGCACCACAAGGCTGGCCTTTCTCTGGGACCAGCGCCTCGACGCCCGTCCGGGCGAGAGCGCGCCGGATGATTTCGCCTATGGCGTGGAGTATGGGGCCAACCAGATTGACGAGGCACTGAATGCGTCTGATCCGTTCAGTGTTGTCCGGCACAGGCCGGATGCGGCTTCACACGGCACACATGTTGCGGGAATCGCGGCAGGCAATGGCAGATCGCACGATTCCGACTTCGCAGAAGGAGCGCATCTTGGAGCAGCGCCCGAAGCCACGCTGATCTTTGTTCAGCCGGATACGCGCGACGGGTCCGGCACATTTACCGATTCCAGCCACGTGGTCGATGCAGTTGCCTACATCATGAACAAGGCGGATGCGCTCGACATGCCCTGTGTGATCAACATGAGCCTCGGGCAGAATGGCGGTAGCCATGATGGGGAGAGCCTTGTCGAAAGGGCGATCGACCGTCTGCTGGAGCCTCTGGGGCGGGCGTTCGTGAGCGCGGCGGGAAATGAACATGTCTGGCATGGGCATGCCGCCGGGAACATCAAGACGGGCGAAAGCCGGGAACTGCGCTGGAAAACGGGTGGTGGCATGCCTTTGCCCGATGGCACCATCACCCAGACCGGAACGGACAGGACGTCGAGCGAGCTGGAGATCTGGTATTCGAGTGTCGACAGGTTTGCCGTGACACTGACTGCACCGGATGGAACACAGTACGGACCGGTCACCCCTGGTAAATCCCTGCTTCAGGACGAGGTCTTTATCGATTCGGAGCGCTTTTCGAGCTTGAACGGACAAGCGCGGATCTACATGCAACTGGAAGCACCATTCGGGCTCGGGATGCTGAGGTCCGGTGTCTGGACCTTGAAACTGGAGGCACTGGAAGGAGAAAACGGCCGGTTCGACGCCTGGATCGAGCGTGATCTGCGTGACCGGGACAACAATTATGCCGATCAGTCTTTCTTCCAGGGCGGCGATTTCGACCCTGTCCGCACGCTCGGCACTCCGGCAACAACTCGCAGGGCAATTGCGGTTGCCAATTACAGCCACTATTCACTTTCGCCGGCGGCTTCCTCCAGCCGCGGGCCCACACGCGACAATCGGAACAAGCCAGAGGTTGCCGCCCCTGGAACAAATATTGTTGCGTCCTGTGCACAAGGCGGACGGAACAACGGCAACGGCGGGGTCCACCCGATGCGTGTGCTGAAATCCGGCACCAGCATGGCTGCCCCGCATGTTGCCGGTATCGTTGCCCTGCTGTTTCAGGAAGCACGCTCCTTGTCGGCGCCCCAGATCGCAAACATCCTGATGGCGACGTCGGATAATCCGGACGGCATACCGGGGTTCGATGTTGCCTGGGGCTTTGGCCGGGTGAACGCGGCGCGTGCTCTGCGGCTGTTGCGCGATCCCGATCAGCCCGGGCGCACCGATGCGGTGATTTGAGCTTTTTGATGTGAAAAACAGGATGCGGCGTCGTTAACGCCGCATCGCACCGCCGACCTGGATATAGGTGACAGCGGTATCCTCAGCGAGCGAGTTGAGGTTTTCTGCGGTGACGAGCAACGTCATCAGGTGGCTTTGAGGGCTCCAGGACAATAATTCAGGAGTGCCCGCGCTGGTGGTGCGCATAGCCAGGTCGTCCGGGGTCTTGCCCGGTGCAAGTTCGACCATCGCCTTCATTTGCGCCGAGGGATCGTTTCTCATGATCGCCTTGCGCGCCTGCGGGCTGAGTTTCATCTGCCTGAAGTCCATACCTGGAATATAGCACTGCGCTGTCGGTCTTCAAAACCGGGTCAGCGTTTCCGATGCCCCAGTTTTGCGGCCTTGGCCATTTCGGCCCGTTTTTGCGCGTAGTTGGGTGCAACCATCGGGTAATCCGCGCTCAGGCCCCATTTGCGCCGATACTCGGCGGGGGTCAGGTTGAACTTCGTCTTCAGGTGGCGTGTCAGAAACTTGAATTTCTTGCCGTCCTCGAGACAGACGATGAACTCCGGAGTGACCGAGTGCTTTATAGGCACAGCCGGCACGAGGGGAGCCCTGAATACGGTCGGGGTATTGTTGGTCGCGGTTTCCAGGGCAACGTGGACATCCAGAATCAACTCGATCAGATCCTGCTGCGGGACCGGGTTGTTCGTCACGTAGTTGGAAACAATTCCCGCGGTGAGCGCCATCAGGTTCGGCGAATCGAAGCTCTCGCCTTCTTCTGGTTCAGCCATGGGAGTTCCTTTTCCGAAATTGGGGACTGGAGAGGGCCGTGGGCGGGGCGGTGCCGGGCGCGCAGGCAAACCGTGCCAAATAGATTTGTTTTACGACTTCTCTTTTCAAGTAGCGATCACGTTTTTATCAAATAAAAAAATGTATGAGGAAATTTCGCCGATTTGGGAAACCCGAGAGTTTTCCATTGGCGCAATCTCAACTGTAGTTCTCAAGAAATACTGGACTAAAAATTCTGGTTGTTCCAAAAACCGCTGAAATCTGCAGGAAAAATAGACAAAATCGAAAATGCTATTTCTTCTCTATAGAAAAACTTGCTTTTCAAATCTGTAAACTGAACAGTGTAGTCATGAAGTTCGCATCTGCAGCAAAAGCAAATGTAAGAAAAACAGCATAAATAAACACAAAGTATTTAAAGTAGTGCGAGGGCGGGGGATATGGGGATGCGGTTTCGGGAGTTCAAGGGCAAAAATGAAAAAGTGAAAAATTGTAAAAAATGATGGATTATCAATGTGTTGCAAAAATATGACTCCAAATGTCAATGTGCGCCAGAGAAAAATTCTGGCTTGAATTCCGGCGTCGGAACTGGCTTTTTGATGCGGAGACGGCCAACGGGGTGCAAGTAAACGCTTGTTGTTGGTAGTCTAAAGGTTAGTTTGAAGGGGTCGCGTTAAAGTATTCGAATCCGTTCCTTCAGCCTTCCGACTGAATTTGAAACTGGAGTAATGTAATGAAACTCAAGAGTTTGATGCTCGGCGCGGCCGCAGCTGCTGCTGCAACCACCGCCCAGGCGGCTGACCTTCCGGTCGCTCCGGAGCCGGTCGACTATGTTCGCGTTTGTGACGCATACGGCGCGCGCTTCTACTACATCCCGGGCACCGAAACCTGCCTCCGCGTTGGCGGCCGTGTTCGTACCCAGGTTGTCGTCAACAACGTTCTGGAAGACGGTGCCTTCAGTGACCGTGACTCCGACGGCTACTCCTGGCTGTCTCGCGGCTACCTGTACCTGGACGCTCGCACGGCTACCGAATTCGGTACCCTGCGCACCTACGTGTCCATCTACTCCACCGTGACCAACGGCGAAAACAGCACCACGCTGGAAAACGCCTACATCCAGTGGGGCGGTCTGACAGCTGGTCGTCTGACCTCGAACTTCGACATCTTCACCGGTCAGGCCTTTGTCGGTGTCGTGGATCGTGACTGGTCCGACGTGACGTCCAACCAGATTGCCTACACCGCTGCTTTCGGCAACGGCTTCTCCGCGACCATCGCTCTGGAAGACCGTTCCGATCGTGAATATGGTGATTACGGCGGGACCCGTGCTCCGGACTTCGTTGCCGCTCTCGGCGTTTCCCAGGGCTGGGGTTCTGCACAGCTGTCCGGTGCTCTGCACCAGGTTTACCCGGATGCAGCTGCCAACCGCACCAACAATGGTGGTGAAGACTCCCTGGGTTGGGCAGTCGGTGGTGGTGCTGCCATCAACCTGCCGATGCTCAACTCCGGTTCGAACATCTTCTTCCAGGGCTTCTACGCTGATGGCGCACTGTCCTACATCACCACGTATGACGGCGTAGCCGACTACAACGGCGGCGACACCTCCACCGGTTACTCGCTGTCTGCTGGTGCCTACATCCAGGCAACTTCCACGATCGGCCTCGCGCTTGACGGTTCCTATGCCGACATCGACGCCGCAACTGGCCTGAACGACGTAACCCGTTACGCAATCGACGGTTCGGTTCAGTGGGAGCCGGTCTCCGGCTTCGTCATGGGTGCAGACGTAGGTTACGCAAACACCGACATCGACACCCAGGGTGACCAGGACGAACTCCTCTTCGGTGTTCGTATGCAGCGCACCTTCTAATCTTACGGTTAGACTCTGACTGACTAAAAATGACCTCCAGTCAGTCAATCGGCCCGGCAGACTCCAAACTGCCGGGCCTCCCCCGTTTTTGGGGGACCCGCAGTCGCCAAGAGGAAAAGCGCCGTGTCTGCTGTGCTGTGGTTTCCACGGCAACACCGAGCCGGTGCAGCTGAAATTTCTTTGCCTCTCCAATTGAAAAGACGTGCGACGCCAGAATGTTCTCGGCTAACATTCGCGGAATGCCAAAGTCTGAATACAAAAAGAAAAATCCGACGGTTCAGGACGTCGCCCGCGCCGCCAATGTGTCGACGGCAACTGTCAGCCGCGTTTTGACGACACCCGACAGGGTGTCCGCGGAAACCCGGCGCCGCGTGTCGGAAGCGGTCGAAAAGACCGGCTACGTCCTCAATCATGCCGCGCGCAATCTTCGCCGCCGGGACACGGGAACGATCGTTGCGCTCGTTCCGGACATCGGCAATTCCCACTTTTCGAACATTCTCCAGGGCATTGAAACGGTCTGCGCGGAAAGACAGCTGAAAGTGCTGATTGCCGACACGCGCAAGCCGTCCATGTCGCATTCGAGCCTGAGTGACTATTTCAGCAAGAACAATTGCGACGGGATCGTTATCCTGGACGGGCATTTCTCGATTTCCCGAATCAGATCTTCCAATCCCAAGTCCCCGCCCATCGTGCTGGCCGGCGAATGGAGCGACGATCCGGCGGTGCCAATTGCCGTTGTCGACAATCTGATGGGGGCGGATCTGGCAGTGTCGCACCTCCTCGAACTGAAGCACTCCAATATCGGCCACGTTACGGGCCTCCTGTCGCACAAGCCGGGAAGGGACCGGCTCGACGGATTCCGAGCCACGTTGGGCGGTGCGGGTCTCGATCCGGCCAGTGCCTGGATCTTCGAGGGGGACTACACGCTGGAAGCCGGCGTCAGGGCCGCAAAGGCATGGCTGGACCTGCCGAACCGGCCGACCGCCGTCTTCTGTGCCAGCGACCGGTCCGCCTTCGGCTTCATTTCATTCCTGAGCGAAGCCGGCATCCGTGTGCCGCAAGATGTTTCGGTTGTCGGGTTTGACGACATCGACATTGCCGGACATTTCGTGCCGCCACTGACAACAATCCACCAGCCTCGCCGGGCAGTTGGCGAGCAGGCAGCGAAACTGTTGCTCAACCTGCTGGGTGGTGCAAAGCCGGACAACGGCAGCGTTCAACTGGAGCCCTGGCTGGTGGTCCGCAAGAGTGCAGTCGAGCTGGTCTAGGCATCAGTCATTCGCACATGCAGCGCAAATGAAACAATTCGACACGATTGAAACATATTGCTGAAAATCCGCCGTCCTAGCCTGATTTTCAACGGGTTGGGACAGCGTCCTTCTTCGCCTTTAACAATTTACCGGTTGAAGGTTCGGTCGGCACGGCGTTTCATAGCCCCACAGGAAACGACCCTGGAAAACCGGGGCGCCTTCTAAAGGGAAGAAACATCTATGGTAGGGTCGGCCAGCGCTACATCGCGCGGGGAGGACACCTTTCCGAAGATTCTCATGCGCAACGCGCAAGTCTTCGGAGACCGGACGGCGTTCCGGGAAAAGGATTTTGGGATCTGGCAAAGCTGGACCTGGTCCGAGGTGTGTGAAGAAATCCGCGCATTCTCCATCGGTTTGAAATCTCTGGGCCTGAAGGCTGGAGACAAGATCGCCATCGTCGGTGCGAACCGTCCAAGGCTCTATTGGGCGATGGTGGCCGCCCAGGCACTCGGGGCCGTTCCGGTGCCTGTCTATTCGGACAGTGTTGCCGAGGAAATGGCCTTCGTGCTCGGCCATGCCGAAGTCACCTTCGCGGTGGTCGAGGATCAGGAGCAGGTCGACAAGCTCCTGTCGATGGCGGACGAGGTAAAGTCGCTCACCGAGATCATCTATGATGAAGTGCGCGGCCTGCGCGACTACGATCATACCCACCTGCACGGCTATTCCTCGGTACAGGAAAAGGGACGCGAGCTGCTTGCGGCAACGCCGTCCCTGGCAGCCGAGTGGGAAGCCGGATTCCGTGACGCCAAGGGCTCAGACATTGCGGTGATGCTGTACACTTCAGGCACCACCGGGAGACCGAAGGGCGTGATGCTGTCCTTCGACAATCTCGTCATTTCGGCGCGCAACGGTAACAAGTTCGATCATCTGGACGAGACCGAAGAAGTGCTCGCCTACCTGCCGATGGCCTGGATCGGCGACCACGTGTTCTCCCTGGCGCAGGCTTTCACGGCGGCCTACTGCGTCAACTGTCCGGAAAGCATGGACACGATCGACGTGGACCGGCTTGAAATCGCGCCGACCTATTTCTTCGCACCGCCGCGTGTTTTCGAGAACATGCTGACCCGCATCATGGTGCGCATGGAAGATGCGGGGAAAACCAAGCGTGCGATCTTTGACTATTTCATGGAAGTTGCCCGCAAGGTGGGCGAGAAGATCCTGAATGGCGAAACGGTCGGCCTGAAGGACCGGATGCTTTACGCCCTCGGCGAATTCTGCGTCTACGGACCTCTCAAGAACCGCATGGGTCTTACCCGCATGAAAGTCGGCTATACGGCCGGCGAGGCCATCGGGCCAGAGATCTTCCGGTTTTTCCGCTCGCTGGGCCTCAACCTCAAGCAGCTCTACGGCCAGACCGAGGCCAGCGTCTACATAACGCTGCAGCCGGATGGCGAGATCTACGGCGATACGGTCGGCAAACCTGCTCCCGATGTTGAGCTCAAGATCGCCGACAGCGGTGAAGTGATGTATCGCTCGCCGGGTGTCTTCGTCGGCTATTTCAAGAATGACGAGGCTACCGCAAGCACCAAGACGCCGGACGGCTGGGTGCATACGGGTGATGCCGGCATCATTGCCGAGAACGGCCACCTGAAGATCATCGATCGCGCCAAGGATGTGGGCAAGCTCAATGACGGGGCACTGTTCGCGCCGAAATACATCGAGAACAAGCTGAAGTTCTTCCCGAACATCAAGGAGGCGGTCGCCTTCGGTCACGAGAAGGACATGGTGGGGGTTTTCATCAACATCGATCTGACCGCGGTCGGCTCCTGGGCGGAACGCAACAACGTCAACTATGCCTCCTACCAGGAACTTGCCGCGCATCCAGATGTCTACGGCATGATCGAAAGCCATGTCGATCAGGTGAACCGGGACCTTGCCCGCGAACCGATGATGGCGGGTGCGCAGATCAAGCGGTTCCTGATCCTGCACAAGGAACTGGACGCGGATGATGGTGAGCTCACGCGCACGCAGAAGGTTCGCCGGAGCTTCATCGCCGAACGCTATGGTCCACTGATCGACGCGCTTTACGACGGATCCACCTCCAAGCATGTGCGTACCGAAGTAACCTTTGAAGACGGCCGCAAGGGCGCAATCGAAGCCACCGTCGAGATCCGCGACATGTCCACCCATGACGCCGGAGCGGGCGTACAGGAGGCCGCCGAATGAACGCGATCGTTTCCGACAAGACACTGTCGCCGAATGGTGCGCAGGAACCGGCTGAGCGCGAGGTACTGCTGCGGGTCGACAACGTGTCGCTGTCCTTCGGCGGCGTGAAGGCGATCACCGACATTTCGTTCGACATCCAGAAGGGCGAGATCCGCGCGATCATAGGTCCGAACGGGGCCGGCAAGACGTCGATGCTCAATGTCATCAACGGATTTTATCATCCGCAGGAAGGCACGATCACCTGGCAGGGCCAAGTGCGCCGCAAGATGAAGCCTTACGAGGCAGCCAGCCAGGGGATTGCCCGGACCTTCCAGAACGTGGCGCTGTTCAAGGGCATGACCACGCTGGATAACATCATGTCCGGCAGAACCTTGAAGATGCACAAGAACTTCTTCTGGCAACTTCTGTGGCGCGGCCCGGCGGAGCGCGAGGAAATCGAACATCGGCGCAAGGTCGAGGACATCATCGATTTCCTTGAAATTCAGGCAATCCGCAAGACACCGGTCGGGCGTCTGCCCTACGGGCTGCAAAAGCGGGTCGAGCTTGGCCGCGCGCTGGCGATGGAGCCGGACCTGTTGCTGCTCGATGAGCCGATGGCCGGTATGAACCTTGAAGAAAAAGAAGACATGAGCCGGTTCATCATCGACGTGAATCAGGAATTCGGCACGACGATCGCCCTGATCGAACATGACATGGGCGTCGTCATGGATCTCTCCGACCGGGTGGTCGTGCTCGACTACGGCAAGAAGATCGCCGACGGGCCACCGGAGGAAGTGCAGGCCAGCCAGGCCGTTATCGACGCTTATCTCGGTGTGAGCCACTAGGAGGGACGAACCATGCTCTACGACATTTTTATCGATCCCTTCGTACAGATGTACCAGATGCCGGATTTCTTCCTGCAGGTCCTGTGGGAAGGTTTCGTCGCCGGAATTCTGTATGCGCTGATCGCGCTGGGTTTCGTGCTGATCTTCAAGGCTTCCGGCGTGTTCAACTTCGCCCAGGGCATCATGGTGGTGTTCGCCGGCCTGACGCTGGTGGGCCTCAACGAAAACGGTGTGCCTGCCTATCTGGCACTGATCCTGACCATCGGCGTGATGGGGGTTCTGGCATACGGAGTGGAACGGGTGGTCATGAGACCCCTGGTCAACCAGCCGGAAATCATCCTTCTGATGGCGACCATCGGCCTGACATATTTCCTCGTTGGCTTCGGTGAATTCGTCTTCGGCGGCGAGCCCAAGCAGATGATTACCGAGCAACTGGGACTGCCAACCGGCTCGACCGCGTTCGAATTCGGTGACCGGGGGCTCGTGATCCTGCAGCATATCGATATTGCGGCAGCCGTGATCGCGGTGGTGATGGTGACGGCGCTCGGCATCTTCTTCAACAAGACGCGGATCGGCCGAGCCTTGCGGGCCGTTGCTGATGACCACCAGGCTGCCCTTTCCGTCGGTATCTCTCTCAACCAGATCTGGGCGATCGTCTGGTTCGCAGCAGGCCTCGTGGCCCTGGCGACCGGCATCATGTGGGGGGCGCGGTCCGACGTGTCCTTCGCGCTGGAAATCGTAGCGTTCAAGGCGTTGCCGGTGCTGATCCTCGGCGGCTTCACGTCGATCCCGGGTGCCATTGTCGGCGGCCTGATCATCGGCTTCGGCGAGAAGATCGGCGAACTGTACTGGGGTGGTCTTGTGGGGGGCGGGATTGAATCCTGGCTCGCCTATATCATCGCCCTGATCTTCCTTCTGTTCCGGCCACAAGGCCTCTTCGGCGAACGTATCATCGAGCGGATCTAGGGATATCTGACCCATGTTTTATCGCGAAGCTGGCCAATTCAAGACGAGCTACAAGGCGGATCAGGCGCTGTTCCCGATTCTCCAGGACCGCGTCGGCCTGGCCGTCATACTCATCACGGCGTTTGCAGTCATTCCGGCCCTTGCAAACGACTTCTTCCTGACCTCCATCATGATCCCGTTCCTGGTATTTTCGCTGGCGGCGATCGGGCTGAACATCCTGACCGGGTTCTGCGGACAGTTGTCCCTGGGAACCGGTGCGTTCATGGGGGTCGGCGCCTATGCCGCCTACAAGCTGACGTCGATCTTTCCCGATGCCAATGTCATCGTGATGGTTCTGGTGTCCGGCGTGTTCTCGGCTGCCATCGGCGCGGTCTTCGGACTGCCGAGCCTGCGCATCAAGGGGCTTTACCTGGCGGTGACGACGCTCGCCGCGCAGTTCTTCCTGGAATGGTGTTTCATCCGTATTCCGTGGCTCTACAACTACAACGCCTCCGGCGCGATCGAAGTGCCGCGCCGCGAAGTTTTCGGCATTATCGCCACAGGGGCGGAAGCAACGCCGCTGGCGCGCTACTTCATCGTTCTCGGTATCACGGTGCTGATCGCCTTTTTGATGGCGAACGTCCTGCGCGGCCGGATCGGCAGATCTTGGATGATGATCCGCGACATGGACATTGCGGCTGAACTCATAGGCGTTCGCCCGCTGCAGACCAAGCTGATGGCCTTTGCCGTGTCGTCCTACATCTGCGGCGTGGCCGGTGCGATGATGGTGTTCTTCTGGCTGAATGCCGCCGAGCCGTCGTCCTACTCCATCCGGTTGTCCTTCCAGGTGCTGTTCATGGTGATCCTGGGCGGCCTGGGCAGCCTCGGCGGAGCCTTCATGGGAGCCGCTTTCATCTGGATCCTGCCTGTTGTTCTGAAATTCGTACCCGGCCTCCTCGGCATCGACCTGGCCGCGGAGACCGTGGAGCACGCGACCTTCATGATCGTTGGCGCTCTCATCATTTTCTTCCTGATCGTCGAACCGCACGGCTTTGCGCGGCTCTGGCAGATCGCGAAGCAGAAGCTCAGGGT
Source organism: Roseibium algicola (assembly GCF_001999245.1). Lineage (NCBI taxonomy): Bacteria > Pseudomonadati > Pseudomonadota > Alphaproteobacteria > Hyphomicrobiales > Stappiaceae > Roseibium > Roseibium algicola. Next base: position 3,426,269 of record NZ_CP019630.1, read on the forward strand.
CTGGCCGTTCCCTTACTAGGGGCTGCCAGCCTTTTCGCCCGCCATCCGGACATGGACCGATCCGGTGAGGAATGGCGCAACCGGTCCGGCGGTATTCATTTCGATGCCGCGTGGGAGGAGAATATGAAAAGCATTAAGCAATTTGCGCTGGGAACCGCTGTTGCGCTCGGGGTCGGTCTCTCCGGCGCCATGACGACCGCGGTCCAGGCACAAGATACCAACTATGTGCCGCTCCTGACTTACCGGACAGGGCCTTACGCCGGCTCCGGCATCCATATCGCCAACGGCATGCATGACTACCTGCAGATGCTGAACGAGCGCGATGGTGGCATCGGCGGCGTTAAGCTGGCGCTGGAAGAGTGTGAAACCGGCTACAACGCCCAGAAAGGCGTCGAGTGCTACGAAGCCACCAAGGGCAAGGGCGCGCTGGTCTACAACCCGTATTCCACCGGTATCACGCTTCAGCTGATCCCCAAGGCCGGTGTCGACAAGATCCCGGTTCTTTCGATGGGCTACGGCCTGTCGGCTGCCGCTGTCGGTTCCACGTTCCCGTGGATCTTCAACGTGCCGGACACCTATTGGGACGGCGCTTCCGTGGTCATCAAGTACATCGGTGAGCAGGAAGGCGGTCTTGAGAACCTCAAGGGCAAGAAGATCGGTTACATCTTCCTTGACGCCGGTTACGGCCGCGAGCCCCTGCCGCTTTTGGAGCAGCTGGCCGAAAAATACGGCTTCGAACTGCTGCAGTACCCGGTTCCGGGTGCGGAAATGCAGAACCAGTCTTCACAGTGGCTCAACGTACGCCGCGACCGTCCGGACTACATGATCATGTGGGGCTGGGGTGCGATGAACCCGACCGCCGTCAAGGAAGCCGTCAAGATCCGCTTCCCGATGGACAAGTTCATCGGTGTGTGGTGGTCCGCAGGTGACGACGATGCTGCCGCCGGTGGTGAAGGTGCCAAGGGCTACAAGGCACTGAACTTCTCCGGTGTCGGCGCCGACTTCCCAGCTCTCGATGACATCAAGAAACACGTCATCGATACAGGCAAGTCCTCCACCGATGCGGAGACGATCGGCAGCACGCTCTATAACCGTGGCGTCCTGAACTCGGTCATCATCGCGGAAGGCATTCGCAGCGCCCAGCAACTGACCGGCAAGACTGTCATCACGGGCGAAGACATGCGTCTTGGTCTCGAGGCTCTCAACCTGGACGAGGCTCGTCTGGCTGAGCTCGGTCTGAAGGGCTTTGCCCATCCGATGAAAGTGACCTGCGATGACCACGCCGGCAGCCATCCGGTGTTCATCCAGGAGTGGGACGGCAAGAAGTGGCGTCAGGTTTCTGACTGGATCGAGCCGATGACCGATGTGGTCCGTCCGCTGCTGGAAGCAGCCGCTGCGGAATACGCAGAAAAGAATGCGCCGTGGCCGGCGCGCACCGAACCCTGCCCGAACTGATAGGCAGTCCGCTCCGCCGCGCCGCATAAACGTGCGGCGGAGCAACCAGGGAGAAGAGGGAATGGCATTGCTGGATGTAGAACAGCCTGGTTCGCAGGGCGCTCGGGATGCTGCCGGGACAATCCTGTCGGTCAACAATATCGAGGTCATTTATGACCACGTGATCCTGGTGCTGAAGGGCGTGTCGCTGACGATTCCCAAAGGCGGGATCGTGGCGCTGCTCGGCGCGAATGGAGCGGGCAAGACGACCACGCTGAAAGCGATTTCGAACCTGCTTGGTGCCGAACGTGGCGAAGTGACAAAGGGCAAGATCCTTTTCGATGGCGAAGAAGTCCAGGCCCTGTCGCCAAACGATCTGGTTCGCCGGGGATGCATCCAGGTGATGGAGGGCCGGCATTGTTTCGGTCACCTGTCCATCGAGGAAAACCTGCTCACGGGCGCCTATACCCGCAAGGACGGGTACAGCGCCGTGAAGGCGGACCTGGAGATGGTCTACAATTATTTTCCGCGTCTGCGCGAGCGGCGTGGCAGTCAGGCGGGTTACACCTCCGGCGGCGAACAGCAGATGTGCGCTATCGGCCGTGCCCTGATGAGCCGGCCGAAGATGATCCTGCTGGATGAACCGAGCATGGGGCTGGCGCCTCAGCTTGTGGAGGAAATCTTCGAGATCGTCCGCCAGCTCAACCAAAAGGAAGGCGTGTCCTTCCTGCTTGCCGAACAGAACACCAACGTGGCGCTGAAATACGCGACCTACGGCTACATTCTGGAATCCGGCCGCATTGTGCTCGACGGCGACGCCAAGGCGTTGCGCGAGAACGAGGACGTCAAGGAATTCTATCTGGGCGTTGGCGGTGAGGGCCGTCGGTCGTTCCGGAATGTCAAACATTATAAGCGAAGGAAGCGCTGGCTGGCCTGACGGGGTTTCAGACACAGGGCCGAAACAGGCGGAGACGACCATGAGCGACATTCAGTTTGACGCGCGCGAGCGGCAAGACGCCGCTCAGCGCGAACGGGATCTTTTTGCCCGATTGCCGGATCTTCTGGTCCATGCGACCGGCAAATCCTCCGGGTGGGCCGCACATCTGGACGGATGCGATATTGCTGGCGTTACCGACCGGACAGCGCTTGCGGGACTGCCGGTCCTGCGCAAGTCTGACCTTTTGGAAAAGCAGCGGGCACAGCCGCCCTTCGGCGGATTTCTGGCAGGTGAGCTTTCCGGTGCTGCAAGGGTTTTCATGTCGCCAGGACCTATCTGGGAACCGCAGGCGCCCGGGCTCGATCCCTGGAACGGTGCGCGAAGCCTGTTCGCAGCCGGTTTCCGCAAGGGCGATGTGGTTCTCAACGCGTTTTCCTATCACCTGACACCGGGTGGCTTCATTCTGGATCAAGGTGCCATTGCACTTGGATGCACGGTGTTTCCCGCCGGCGTTGGCAATACGGACAGTCAGGTCGAAGCGATCGAGGTGCTCAAACCGTCCGGTTTCGTCGGCACGCCGGACTATCTGAAGATCCTCCTCGATCGTGGCCGGGACCAGGGCCGGGATGTCTCCTCCATCAAGAAGGCCTTGGTCTCGGGTGGCGCGCTGTTTCCATCCCTGCGCGAGGAATACGAGGCAGGCGGAATTCGTGTCGGACAGTGCTACGCGACAGCGGACCTCGGCGTCATCGCCTATGAAAGCGAGGCAAGGGAGGGCATGGTCGTCAACGAGGACTATATCGTGGAGATCGTGCGCCCGGGCACCGGCGAGCCGGTGGCAGATGGTGAGGTCGGCGAACTGGTGGTCACCAACTTCAACAGCCTCTATCCGCTGATCCGCTTCGCGACCGGCGATCTGTCCAAGATCATTCCCGGACAGTCGCCCTGCGGACGCACCAACATGCGGCTTGCCGGCTGGATGGGACGGGCAGATCAGCGCACCAAGGTCAAAGGCATGTTCGTCGACCCGGCGCAGATCGCGCAGATCGTTGCCGCGCATCCCGAAATCAGCAAGGCCCGCCTTGCCGTCAGCCGCATTGGCGAGGCCGATGCCATGACACTGACCGTGGAAACCGACGCCTCCGGCAACGGCTTGCCGGAACGGGTTGCAGAAACACTGCGTGAAGTGACCCATCTGAAGGGGGACGTCCTGACCGTTGCTCCGGGTGGTTTGCCGAATGACGGCAAGGTGATTGCGGATGAACGGGAGTACGGTTGAGGCTCGGAGCAACGCGCAGGCATGCCTCCGGAGTTAATGCAAGTTTCAGTCTCATCCCGAGGAAGCGCGCAAGCGCTGTGTCGAAAGATGGCTGCATACTCCGGGGCAAGTTGCCCATCCGACGGGACGAAGCTGGCGGCTCTCCTCAGTTTGAGGTCTTTTGTTGTTGCACTTCCGCCTGAAATTCGGTGATCTGCCTGCTCAAATCTGCGTATGACAAATGCCGCATTGGCCTCGGCATGTGCTTGGCCTATGTATGGCGTCAGACAGACAGATCGTTTTAGGACCAATCCCGCAGATGACCGTTCAACCGACCGCGCCGATCGCAGCCGACCAGGAAGCCGCATTCAGAAAACTCGACCTGCCGAAGGACCATCCTTCGGTCAAGAGCGGCAAGGTGGGCGTGCTTCTGGTCAATCTGGGCACACCGGACGGCACGGACTATTGGCCGATGCGCCGGTATCTGCGCGAATTCCTGTCCGACAAGCGCGTTATCGAGTGGCCCCGGGCAATCTGGTATCCGATCCTCTATGGCATTGTTCTGATGACCCGGCCGGGAAAGTCCGGCAAGGCCTACGAGGAGATCTGGAACAAGGAAAAGGACGAGTCGCCGCTGCGCACGATCACGCGCAGCCAGTCGGACAAACTGTCCGAGATGCTGGGCGATGCGGGCGGCAAGCTGAAGATCGACTGGGCGATGCGCTATGGTCAGCCGTCGATCCCGGACAGGTTGAAGGCGCTCAAGGACGAGGGCTGCGACCGGATCCTGATCTTCCCGCTTTATCCGCAGTATTCGGCAACCACCACGGCGACCGTCAATGACGTTGTCTGCAAGACACTATTGAAGATGCGCTGGCAACCGGCGATCCGGACCGTGCCGCCCTATCACGACGACCCGGTCTATGTGACTGCCCTCGCAAAATCAGTTGAGCGGCATCTGGAAAGCCTCGATTTCAAGCCGGACGTGGTGCTGACATCCTACCATGGCATTCCGCAGTCCTATTTCAAACGCGGCGACCCCTATCATTGCCACTGCATGAAGACGACCCGTCTCATGCGCGAGGTCCTGGGCTGGGACGCCGAGAAACTGCGGGTGACCTTCCAGTCCCGGTTCGGTCCGGAAGAATGGTTGCAGCCCTACACGGACAAGACCGTCGAACAGCTGGCCAAGGACGGCGTGAAAAACGTTGCTGTGATGAACCCGGGTTTCGTTGCAGACTGTCTCGAGACGCTTGAGGAAATTGCCGGCGAGGCCGGGGAGATCTTCGAAGAGAGCGGCGGCGAGAATTTCAGCCATATTCCCTGTCTGAACGACAGCGATCTTGGCATGGATGTGCTGTCCCATATCGTGCGGCGGGAACTTGGCGGCTGGATCTGACCACCCGCAAATCCACAGGCGTTTAACCTTGCCGGTGGAAAATACTCGTAAAATTTCGCGATACTGCCCATAAGTCACGGCACTGTTTCACGAGCGCCTTAAGTGTTTGTGCGAACAGGGCTAGCGGACGCGTGTCCGTATCGGCTCAACGCCGCGAATACGCTGGAAACGCTCTGGTATTCGGCGCATAGTGACGGTGCTATTTTAGAAAATTACGGGAGACGTATATGCCAATCGCGGGATTTGACATTTTCCTGATCGGCCTTGTCGTGCTGGTCATTCTGGTCTTTTTCGCCGGCGTAAAGACGGTGCCGCAAGGCTACAATTATACGGTCGAACGTTTTGGCAAGTACCGGAAGACGCTGACGCCGGGTCTGAACTTCATCATCCCATTCATCGACAGGATCGGCCACAAGCTCAACATGATGGAGCAGGTGCTGGATGTTCCGACCCAGGAAGTGATCACCCGCGACAATGCGACGGTGAGCGCGGACGGCGTGACCTTCTACCAGGTGCTCGATGCTGCCCGTGCTGCCTACGAAGTGCTTGGTCTTCAGAACGCTATTTTGAACCTGACCATGACCAACATCCGCTCGGTGATGGGGTCGATGGATCTCGACAACCTTCTGTCCAACCGCGATGAAATCAATGCCCAGATCCTGCGCGTCGTTGATGCGGCTGCAGAGCCATGGGGCATCAAGATCACCCGCATCGAGATAAAGGATATCAATCCGCCGCGCGATCTGGTGGATGCCATGGCCCGCCAGATGAAGGCGGAACGCGAGAAGCGTGCCTATATCCTTGAGGCCGAGGGCAAGCGCCAATCGGAAATCCTTAAAGCCGAAGGCCAGAAGCAGTCGCTTATCCTGGAAGCGGAAGGCCGCCGCGAATCCGCGTTCCGTGATGCGGAAGCCCGTGAACGCGAGGCGGAAGCGGAAGCCAAGGCAACGCAGCTCGTCAGTGCGGCCATCGCTTCCGGTGACGTCCAGGCAATCAACTATTTCGTTGCCAACAAATACGTTGAGGCGTTCAAGGAACTGGCAACCTCGCGCAATCAGAAGACGCTCATCCTCCCGATGGAAGCGACCTCGCTGCTGGGGGCCTTGAGTGGCATAGGCGCCATTGCCAAGGAAGCGTTCGGTGAAGACGGCTCTTCCAAGCGCTCGTCGGCGCGCATTCCCAATACAAGCAGTGATGAGGGAGACGAGAACCGGTGAGCCTGATTGAAAGCACAATCGCGGCCCTCGGGCCCTGGAGCTGGTTCGTTCTGGGGCTTCTGCTGCTGGGACTCGAGATTCTGGCGCCTGGCACGATTTTTCTCTGGTTTGGCCTGTCGGCGCTTGTCGTCGGTGTTGTGGCTCTGTTGTTCGATTTCGCCTGGCAGGTGGATGTTGGGCTGTTCCTCGTGCTGTCACTCGTCAGCCTGCTGATAGGACGCCGGCTGATGCAGAAGCTTGCGTCGGAAAAGGGCGATCCGGGGCTGAACCAGCGCGGAAGCCGTTACGTCGGCCGGGAATTCACCCTTGCCGCGCCCTTGAACGAGGGTGCCGGAAACCTGTCCATCGATGACACGATCTGGCGCATTACCGGACCGGACATGCCGGCTGGCACGAAAGTTCGTGTCGAGGCAATTGACGGGGCGCGGCTGGTGGTCTCGCGGGTCAGCTAGATCTCACCGGCATCGTACGTGTTTCCTTAGCAGGGGGCTGTTGCCGTACCGGACTAAAGTTTGTGGCCGGCCGGCAGCGGCGGTTCTTCAGCCTTGAGCAGAATGCCGATCCTGCGGTTTGCCGCCAAGTAGGGGTCGTTGGGGAACAGCGGTTCGGTGTCGGCCTTGCCAACCACTGAGTAGAACTGATTATCCGGCACGCCGTATTCGGACAGGATCTGCCGGGCGACATTGGCGCGTTCGCTGGACAGCTCCCAGCCGGTATAGCTTGGATCGATGGACTGTCGGCCAGCAGTCGTGTGACCTGTAATCTCGATGCGATTTGGCATCTGCGACAGCACAGGTGCCATCTTGGCGATCAGGCGGCGGGTGGTCTCGTAAGGATACTTCGAGCCTTCCCGGAACATTGAGCGCCCGTCCTGATCGACGAGCATGATGTTCAGTCCGTCCTCGGATTCTTCCAGAATGATGTTGCTGGAAATCTCGGTGATTTCCGGCATCTCCTGCCAGGCCTGGCGCAGCGAGGCTGCCGCCGTCGCGAATTGCCGCGGTTTTTCGATATCGGCTTCCAGCGTGTCGTGCGTGTTGGCTTCCGGGCCCTGTTTGCGCCGCTGTTCATGGCGCACCTGGGAGAAGTCGGAATCCATTTCCTGTTCGACCTGGCTGATATCCTTCATGTAATCGCGGATCGGAATGCCCTCGACCTCGATGATACCGGTCTTGCGGGACGTGTCCTTCACACCGAAGGCTTCGCGCATGGACCCGGCGACCACCTGAAGCTTTTCCTTGTCCTGAATGGAAAAGGAAATGATCAGAACGAAGAAGCAGACGAGCAGGGACATCAGATCGGCAAAGGTCACCAGCCAGTCCGGTGCGCCGCCGCCGCCTTGAGGTTTCTGTTTCTTTGCCATCGCGCTGTGGTCGCTCTTTTGTCAGTTCCGGATCAGACTTGGTACGATCGATTGCGATTGAGCCCTTACCAATCGCTTCCAGGGTTGGCGAACAATCTGCCCGGGTTCATCTGAACGCTTCCTGCTCTAGGCCGCGTCCGCCAGTTCGGCGCGCAATTTGTCCGGCAGGTATGCAATCAGCATTTCCTTGATCAAGGCCGGGCTCTTGGATTCGCGGATCTGGCAAACACCGTCGATGATCAGCGTCTGGTTGAGATCGTCGACGTCGAATTTCGCATCCAGCTTGTCCACCAGTGGCAGACAAAGGATGTTGGAGATCAACGCGCCGTAAAGGGTCGTCAGAAGGGCGACAGCCATGGAAGGGCCGATTGCCGCAGGGTCGTCCATGTTGGCAAGCATCTGCACCAGGCCGACCAGCGTCCCGATCATGCCGAAGGCGGGAGCAGAATCGCCAAGTGCCTTGAAAACGCGCTTGCCTTCCGCGAGCCGGGAAAGTTGCAGGTCGCGCTCGCGTTCCATCGATTCCTTGATGAATTCCAGCTCATAGCCGTCCGCAATATATTGCACACCCTTGGCAAGGACCGGATCGGAGACGTCCACGTTCTCCAGGCCAAGCGGGCCGGACTTGCGGACGATTTCACCCAGGTTGCTGATTTCGGTAATCAGGTCGCGAGGGCTTGCGTTCTTGCCCGCAAGCGCAACCTTGAAGCCTGTGACGAAAGCAGTGGCGATGTCGGTAAGCTGGAAGCGGATCAGCGTGGCGGCGAGACCGCCGCCGACCACGATGAGGACCGACGGCACGTCAATAAACTGACCGAAACTGCCACCAAGAAAAATAGCGGTCGTCACGATGCCAAAGGCACCCACAATGCCGATTAATGTCGCCAGATCCATTCTGTACACACACCAAGGTCTGCGGCGTCAAGCCGATGAAACTTCGGGGCAGTGTAAGAGGCTTATGGCTAATCAAATCCTAATGACGCGCCACTTGCGGGTCGGAAAAGAAACTTTTTCGACCCTGTGAGGCAATATTGCCTGCTTCGGTGAAAGATCAGGCTGCGCCGATGCGAAGAAGATCGTGCAGATGGACAATGCCGACGGGGCGACCGTCCTCGATCACGAACACGGAGGTGATCGACAGGCTGTTGGCCAATTCAAGAATTGAAGCCGACAATGTGTCCGGAGAAACGGTCTTTGGAGCACGCGTCATGATTTCACCGGCAGATTTTGCCAGGAGATTTGACGAAACATGGCGGCGCAAGTCACCGTCGGTGATGATGCCGATCAACTGTTTCAGCTCGTCGACGACACCCAGCACACCGAAACCGCGCTGGGTCATCAGGACGATGCCTTCGCTCATCGAGGTGTTTGCGGACACCAGCGGCATGCGTTCGCCAGTGTGCATGATGTCCTTGGCCGTTTTCAGGCTGGCGCCCAGGCGGCCGCCCGGGTGGAATACGCGGAAGTCCTGCGCGGTAAACCCACGTCCTTCCAGAAGAGCCACAGCGAGTGCATCACCGACGGCCAGCTGAATGAGGGCGGAGGTTGTCGGGGCGAGGCCATGCGGGCAGGCCTCGGTGACAGCAGGCAGGTTCATGACGATATCAGCTGCACGGCCGAGGGTGCTGTCCTTGCGCGAGGTGATCGCGATCAAGGGCACCTTGAAGCGACGGGTGTAGCTGACGATGCCTGCCAGTTCCTGGGTTTCACCCGACCAGGACAGGGCGATCACGACGTCGTCTTCGGTGATCATGCCCAGGTCGCCGTGACTGGCTTCACTGGCATGAACGAAGAAAGACGGCGTTCCCGTTGACGCAAGGCTTGCTGCGATCTTGGTGCCGATATGACCACTCTTGCCGATGCCGGTGATGACAACGCGTCCCTTGCTCTTTTGAATGAGATCGAAGGTCTTCTGGAACGGGATGGCAAGTCCGTTCTTCAGCGCTGCGCGAACGGCACTCAGGCCGGCAATTTCCGTTTCCAGGGTCCGCTCTGCGGAGACGAGGCACAGGGACGTCATGTCTGTATTTTCTTCGGAAACCGGGTCGCGCAGAACGGTGGTCATGAACATAATTCTTTTTTTATTTAGGATCGCCTAGCTCTATGCCAGTCGCCGACGGGGATCAAGAACCCGTGATCTATTAAATGCATTAGATCAGGTGACTTTATGTAACTTTGTGTAACCTTCCAAATTGCGAAAAAGAAACGAAGGATTAACCATCATTCGTCAGGTTGGACCGGACATTCCACGTCGACTGGTCCCGGAATTCATGCGCAGCTTTCTGCCTCTGATCACTTTTCTTGCCGTTTTGCAGGCCGTTTCCGCGGCTGCACAAACGACGCTTGACGATTTGCGTGGATCGGACGACCCAGGCGGGGCGCAAGAATCAGCAGACCCTTCCGATCAGGCAGCCCAGGCGGCAGACCGAAATCCTACGCAGGCAAATGTCTTTTCCCTTCGTTCGACACTGAATTCGGCAACGGCGGAAACCGGATCGAGCGGCCTTGGAACCAATGGCAGAGCCACTCCTGTCAGGCCATTTGCCGACAGGATTGCAGCTGTCGACAGGGCGGTTCCTCTATCGGACAGCGGTATCGACGACAGCGTTTTTGGCGGAGATACGACCTTCGATGCGGCACAAGGGATCCGGCTCGGGTCCTTCACGCTGACGCCCCAACTGACCGTGTCGACAGGTTGGACCGATAACCGGTCACAGGCGGCAGATGGAACCTCTGGCAAGTTCTACCGGATTTCACCCGATGTTTCGCTGACCTCGAACTGGTCACGCCATCAGCTGGACACGTCGCTGCGAGGTTCCTTCACCGGATATCCCGGTGATACCGACGACAACGAGGCGAACGTCTTTGCGGCGGCAAACCTGCGGCTCGATATCAGCGAAGCGACACAGGTCACGACCAGTATAGCCTACACGCTCAGCCAGGAGGACGACGGCAGCGCAGAATCGGCTTCCGGGACCGACTACGATCACGAACTTTCGGGAAGCCTCAGTGGTACGCGCGCAGTCGGCATCGTTGCCGCAACAGCTTCGCTCGGCGTCGACCGGAATTTCTATACGTCGGAAAGCGGCTCGGAATCCGGACGTAACAACACGCTCTACTCCGCCAGCCTGCGGCTGGACGGCAATACCGGCAGCGTGTTTTCCCCGTTCGTTGAGGGGGCGCTGCTTCTGCGGCGCTATGACGATACCTGTAGCGACGCCTTGTGCGAAAAACGAAATGCCAATGGCTATCAGGTCATGGGTGGTGTCACCATCGCATCCGGCCCCAAACTGACCGGGGAACTCGGTGCGGGGTGGCGGATCGAGGACATTGAGGATGAGAGGCTTGAAAACCTGTCAGGCCTGATCGCCGACGCCTCCCTGGTCTGGTCGCCAAGCCGCCTGACGACGGTTACCGCTGGTCTTGGCACCTCCTTCGAGGCAACCGATATCGACGGTGCCAGCGGTTCGATCATCTACTCCGGCGACCTGCGCCTCGCTCATGCCTTCAGTGATCGTCTGGTGGGCGAGACCGGTGTCGGTTACAGTTACCGGACCTATGAAGGTGTTTCGATCGAAGAGCGTACCCTGACAGGGTTTGGTGGTCTGACCTTCGCTGTGACGAAGAACATTGCGGTGACGGCGGATTATACCCATCGTCGTTTCGACAGTTCCCAGCAGGGGAACGACTATTCCGAAAACGCTGTTGAAGCCGGGTTTAGATTGCGGCATTAACGTCACGGTAACCAAATCAACATCATTCATGGGGCGGGGGCAGAAACTTACGGACCTGGGCATCGAGGAGGCCCTGATGCGGAACCTTGCGCAGCTGACTGCGAACGTGAAAACCATATTGCCCTTTTCAGGAAGACTGAGAACCCTCGGGCGCCGGCTGCTTTTGACTGCCGCGGCGACGGGCACTTTGCTGGCCGTTTCTGTGCCGGCACAGGCCGATCAGGGGTTCAGCCAGTTCGTTTCCGGCTTCTGGCCGACGGCCAAGGCAGCCGGCATTTCTTCCCAGACCTACAACGCGGTCTTCACTGGCATGCAGCCGGACGATGACACCTTGCGCCTGATGAGCAAGCAATCCGAGTTCGTGAAACCGATCTGGGATTATCTCGATAGCGCCGTTTCAGACACGCGGGTCGAAAAAGGCCGCGAGATGCTGAAGGAGTACAGCCAGGTTCTTGCGGTCATCGAAAACCGCTACGGCGTCGATCGTGAAGCCGTCCTGGCGATCTGGGGCATGGAAACCAACTATGGCGGCTTCATGGGGCGTCATAACGTGATCCAGGCACTGGCGACGCTGGCCTATGCGGCGCCGCGCCGGAAGAGCTTCTGGGAAAAGGAACTTGTTACCGCGCTGGCGATCGTCCAGGCAGGTCATGTGCGTTTTCAGGACATGGAAGGTTCCTGGGCCGGCGCCATGGGGCACACCCAGTTCATGCCCTCTAGCTGGAAGGCCTATGCCGCCGACTATGACGGTGACGGCCGCCGGGATATCTGGACGTCCATACCCGATGCACTCGCCTCAACCGCTGCCTATCTGCAAAAGCACGGCTGGCAGACAGGCAAGACCTGGGGATACGAGGTAGCCCTGCCCAGCGGGTTCGACTATCACATGGCCGACGGCGAAAAGACGCTGACGCTAGGCGAATGGGGGCGATACGGAATTCGCCGGTCAAACGGCAAGGATTTTCCGCGGCCGTCCGACAACGCCATCCTGGTTCTGCCTGCCGGAGCAAGCGGACCGGCGTTCCTGATGCTGAAGAACTTCTACGTGATCAAGCGTTACAACAACGCGACTGCTTATGCGCTTGCCGTCGGCCATCTTGCCGACCGGATCATTGGCGGCGGACCGATCGAGGGCGACTGGTCGCGCGAGCACCTTCCGCTCAATCGCTCTGAAACCGCGGAATTGCAGGCGCTTTTGAACCAGCGTGGATTTTCTGTCGGTACGGCGGACGGCAGGATCGGACCTGCTACCCGAAAGGGTATCCGAGCCTACCAGCGCTCACGTGGGATGGTTCCCGACGGTTATGCATCCATTGTTTTGCTGGCACGCCTGAAGCTGGACGGCTAAACTGGGCGCAGTGCAGCTGCAGCAGGAGCACAGCGTGAGAGTTCAGACACGGCAACGGGAAGGGAAGGGGACACGCGCCGCCTCGCTTCGGGTTGTCGTATCCCTTGGCCTTGCACTTGTTGCCTGCTCTGCCGGAATCTCTGCCGCACAGGACGCGCAACGCGGTGAAATCGTGGTTGCGCAGAACGGGCCCTTCCGGGGGTTCAATCCGTTTGCTCCATTGCAGCGGCTATTTGGCGGTGGGGGCGAGAAGCGCAGAAAGCAGCCACAAAAGACACAGCAGAAGCCGCGGGTTTCCCGGCCCGCGGGTGCACCGCCCAAATTCGACGTTCTCGAAAAGGACCCCAATGCCGGCCTGATCCTGGTCGTTGGGGACCGCATGGCACGCGGTGTCGCCGACGGTTTGAAATACACACTCGCGCAAAAACCACAGATCCGTGTCGAAGCCATTACCGAGGACAAGGAAGGCTTTGTCGGGGAAGGTTCGCCGGACTGGGCGACGCAGGTGGTTTCCAGGATCCGGGGGGCGGACGTTCAGGCCGTTGTGGTGATGATCGGCCGGCAGGACCTGGGTAAATCCTTTTCCGGTGAACCGCCCGTTGAATTCATGACTGCAGAGTGGCTGGAGAGCTACCGCAGGAAGGTCGACGGGCTTGTGCGTGTGGTGCGACAGGAAAAGAAACCGCTTGTGTGGGCCGGCCTGCCGCCCACGGGCGACGAACTGGTAAACGCGGATTTCACGCAGCTCAACTCGATCTTCCAGGGCGCGTCAGAGGACAGACGGGTCCGCTATGTCGACATATGGGATATCTTCCTGGCTGAAGACGGCAGCTTTTCCTCTTACGGACCAGATGTTGACGGCAAGAACACGCGTCTGCGCACGAACGACAAGATCGATTTCACATGGGCAGGCTATCGGAAAGTCGCATTCTTCGTGGAACGCGAACTGTCCCGCCTGCTCGGAGGCTATGGCGGGCTAGCTTTCGAAGGCGTGGAGGATGATCCGAACTTCATCGTCCTGACCGGACGTACGACGTCGCCGGAAGCACTGCTTCTGGGTGGTGAGGATGAAGAAGAGATCAATTCGGCCAGCAGGACCTATCGTTTCTTTGTCAAAGGCGAGCCCTTGCCACCCATGCAGGGACGTGTGGACGATCCAAGGATGCCTGCCGTAGCGGTATCTGCGCCGGCTGCCGCTGTTGAGGAAGTGTTTGCCCCGACGAGCGCCGATTTGCGTGAGAGCTTGAGCTCAACAGCCAGCCAGGATGCGCAAGGCCGCGTTTCTGTGACTGTGCGCCCGGGATCGCAATGAGCCTTTGAAATAGGTTTGAAAAACACAAAACCCCGCAGGCGTTTGCCGGCGGGGTTTTTTCATTTCCGGATGAAGAGTTCAGCGCGGCAGGTCGGTCGAGCCGGTCAGGAACTCGTCAACAGCGCGCGCTGCCTGACGGCCTTCGCGGATCGCCCAGACAACCAGGGACTGACCCTTGCGCACGTCGCCGGCAGCATAGACCTTGTCCAGGCTGGTCTTGTAATCGTCGGTGTTGGCCTTGACGTTGGTGCGGCCATCCAGCTCCAGCTTGTCGCCGGCTTCGGCGATGTAGGTTTCCAGCAGCGGGCCGGAGAAGCCGATAGCCGCCAGAACGAGGTCGGCGCGCAGGATGAATTCGGTGCCTTCGATCGGGCGGCGTTTTTCATCCACGCGGGCGCATTTGACGCCGGTAACCTTGCCGTCTTCGCCGACTAGGGCAAGTGTTGCTGCGGAGAACTCACGTTCAGCGCCTTCAGCCTGCGACGACGAGGTGCGGAACTTGGTCGGCCAGTACGGCCAGATCGCCAGCTTGTCTTCCTTCAGCGGCGGGATCGGGCGGATGTCGAGCTGCGTCACCGACAGGGCTCCCTGACGGAATGCGGTGCCGACACAGTCGGATGCGGTGTCGCCGCCGCCGATGACGACGACATGCTTGCCACCGGCCCAGATCGGGGCCTCGTCGCCTTCCGGCTCACCGCCGACCCGGCGGTTCTGCTGGACCAGGTAAGGCATCGCCCAATGGCAGCCTTCCAGTTCCATGCCGGAGACACCCGGATCACGCGGACGTTCGGCACCTGCGCACAGGATAACCGCGTCATGACGCTCGGCCAGTTCTTCCAGGGCAACGGTTACGCCGACATTGACGCCGTAATGGAACGTCACGCCTTCAGCTTCCATCTGCTTCACGCGGCGGTCGATGTAGTGCTTTTCCATCTTGAAGTCGGGAATGCCATAGCGCAGCAGGCCACCGGCCTTCGGCTCACGTTCATAGACATGCACGGTGTGACCAGCGCGGGCGAGCTGCTGGGCGGCCGCCATGCCTGCGGGGCCGGAGCCGATGATCGCCACTGCCTTGCCGGTCTTGGTTGCCGACAGCTCCGGTACGATCCAGCCTTCTTCCCAACCCTTGTCGGCAATCGCCTGTTCCACGCTCTTGATGTTGACCGGAATGTCTTCCAGGTTCAGCGTGCAGGCTTCCTCGCAAGGAGCCGGGCAGATGCGCCCGGTGAACTCGGGGAAGTTGTTGGTGGAATGCAGGTTCTTGAGCGCGTAGTCCCAGTCGCCCTGGTAGACCAGATCGTTCCAGTCCGGGATCTGGTTGTTGACCGGACAGCCGGTCGGGCCATGGCAGAACGGAATGCCGCAATCCATGCAGCGGGCCGCCTGATTGGTGACGTCCTGGTCGTTCAGCGGAATGGTGAACTCGCGGAAATGGCGAATACGGTCAGAGGCAGGCTGATACTTCTGTTCCTGCCGATCGATTTCCATAAAACCGGTTACCTTGCCCAAGGCGACCTCCTCAAAATTTCATGCGTCTGTCCAGGGTGGCTGCAATCGGCCGCGTCATGCGGCCGAGAGCCAGTTCGTGCGTTTGGCCGGATTATTCGGCGGCGACCATGCCGAGGCGCTGCTCTTCCATTTCGCGCAGGGCCCGGCGGTATTCGACCGGCATCACCTTGACGAACTTGGGCCGGTACTGGGTCCAGTTGTCGAGGATTGCCTCGGCCTTTGTCGAGCCGGTCAGTTCCAGATGTTTCGTCAGCATCTGGCGCAGGCGCTCATCGTCATGGCGGGTCATGTCGCAGGAAAGGTCCACGCGGCCCTTGTGCTCGATATCGCCACCATGGTGGTGCAGCTTCTCCAGAAGATCGTCTTCTTCGGTCACCGGTTCCAGTTCGACCATGGCCAGGTTGCAGCGGGAGCCGAATGTGCCGTCTTCATCGAGCACATAGGCAATGCCGCCGGACATGCCGGCCGCGAAGTTGCGTCCGGTCTGGCCGATCACGACGACGACGCCGCCGGTCATGTATTCGCAGCCGTGGTCACCCACGCCTTCGACAACGGCAACAGCGCCGGAGTTGCGAACTGCAAAGCGTTCCCCGGCAACACCGCGGAAGTAGCATTCACCTTCGGTTGCGCCGTAGAGCACCGTGTTGCCGACAATGATCGAGTTTTCCGGCACGATCCGGGTGTTCTCCGGTGGGCGGACGATCAGCTTGCCACCGGCAAGACCCTTGCCGACATAGTCGTTGGCATCGCCGACAAGATCAATGGTGACGCCGCGGGCGACGAAGGCGCCGAACGCCTGGCCTGCCGTACCCTTCAGATTGATCTTCAGGGTGTCGGGGTGTTTCAGGCCCTTGTTGCCGTACCGCTTGGCGATTTCACCGGAGAGCATGGCACCAACCGACCGGTCGACGGAACAGATCGTCTCGTCGACAATTGTCGGTTCCTTGCTGTCCAGGGCCGGCTTGGAAGCGGCAATCAGGCGACGGTCCAGGATGTCGTGGATCGGGTGATCCTGACGCGTCGTCCAGCGGGTCTCTTCCGGTTTTGCTTCCGGCTGGAAGAAAATACGGGAGAAATCGAGACCCTTGGCCTTCCAGTGATCGATCGCGGCTTCCTTGTCGAGGAAGTCGGACCGGCCAATCATGTCTTCCATCGTTTTGAAGCCGAGGTTGGCCATCAGCTCGCGCACTTCTTCGGCGACGAAGAAGAAGTAGTTGATGACGTGTTCCGGGGTGCCCTTGAAGCGCTTGCGCAGGACCGGGTCCTGGGTCGCGATGCCGACCGGGCAGGTGTTGAGATGGCACTTGCGCATCATCAGGCAGCCCGCGGCAATCAGCGGAGCGGTCGAGAAGCCGAATTCGTCGGCACCAAGAAGCGCACCGATGATGACGTCCCGGCCTGTGCGGATGCCGCCGTCGACCTGAAGGGCGATGCGCGAGCGCAGTCCGTTCAGCACCAGGGTCTGCT
Source organism: Roseibium algicola (assembly GCF_001999245.1). Taxonomy (NCBI): domain Bacteria; kingdom Pseudomonadati; phylum Pseudomonadota; class Alphaproteobacteria; order Hyphomicrobiales; family Stappiaceae; genus Roseibium; species Roseibium algicola. The sequence goes on from NZ_CP019630.1 coordinate 3,443,247, forward strand.
GGGTTTCAGCAAGGCCGATTTCCCAGGGAGAGCCGGCGTGTTTGATCGAGGTCAGCGGTGATGCACCGGTACCGCCGTCGTAACCGGAAATCGTGATGTGGTCTGCGCGTGCCTTGGCAACGCCGGCAGCAACCGTTCCGACCCCCACTTCCGACACCAGCTTGACCGAGATATCGGCTTCCGGGTTGACGTTTTTCAGGTCGTAGATCAGCTGCGCCAGATCTTCGATGGAGTAGATGTCATGGTGCGGCGGGGGCGAAATCAGGCCGACGCCCGGGGTCGAGTGACGCACCTTGGCGATAACCGCATCCACCTTGTGACCCGGCAACTGGCCGCCTTCGCCGGGCTTTGCACCCTGGGCGACCTTAATCTGGATCATGTCGGAGTTGACCAGATATTCCGTGGTCACGCCGAAGCGGCCGGAAGCAACCTGCTTGATGGCGGAGCGCTGCGGGTTGGACGAGCCGTCCGGCAACGGATTGAAGCGCTCCGGCTCCTCGCCGCCTTCACCGGTGTTCGACTTGCCGCCGATCTGGTTCATGGCGATTGCCAGGGTCGTGTGAGCTTCACGCGAAATCGAGCCGAAGGACATGGCGCCGGTGACGAAGCGCTTGACGATGGCTTCTGCGGGTTCCACCTGGTCGAGCGCGATCGGCGAGCGGCCGATTTCGTCCGCGGACTTGATCCGGAACAGGCCGCGGATCGCGTAGCGTCCGCTCTTTTCGTTCACTTCCTTGGCGAAGGCGCGATAGGTGTCCGGGAGCTTCGCGCGCACTGCATGCTGCAGCAGCGCGACGGAGTCCGGGGTCCACATATGGCTTTCACCGCGAGTCCGGTAAGCGTATTCACCGCCAACTTCCAGCGAGCGGCGCAGGATGGCGACGTCGCCGAAGGCCTGCTCGTGGCGCAGAACGGTTTCATCGGCGACTTCGGCAAGGCCGATGCCTTCGATCATGGTTGCCGTGCCGAAGAAGTACTTCTTCACGAAGGACGAGCCGAGACCGACAGCGTCGAAAATCTGCGCGCCGCAATAGGACTGGTAGGTCGAAATGCCCATCTTGGACATGACCTTGAGGATGCCCTTGTCGATGGACTTGATGTAGCGATAGACGACTTCGTCCTGATCGACTTCCTCCGGGAAGTCCATTTCCATGTGCATGGAAAGCAGCGTTTCAAACGCGAGATAAGGGTTGATCGCTTCCGCGCCATAGCCGGCCAGAACACAGAAATGGTGGACTTCGCGCGCTTCACCGGTTTCCACCACCAGGCCAACAGAGGTTCTCAGACCCTTGCGGATGAGGTGATGGTGCACGGCAGCGGTTGCCAGCAGCGCCGGGATCGCGATGCGTGAGCGGCTGATCAGGCGATCGGACAGGATGATGATGTTGTATCCGTCCAGAACCGCTTTTTCTGCGCGCTCGCACAATTCGTCGAGAGCGCCTTCCATACCGACAGCGCCTTTTTCGGAATTGTAGGTGATGTCCAGCGTCTTGGCGGAGAACTGGTTGTCGGCGATGTCGCCGATGGCGCGGATCTTCTCAAGGTCCTCATTGGTGAGGATCGGCTGGCGCACTTCCAGGCGCTTGGAGGTCGACAGGCCTTCAAGGTCGAAGATGTTCGGACGCGGGCCGATGAAGGAGACAAGGCTCATCACCAGCTCCTCGCGGATCGGGTCGATCGGCGGGTTGGTGACCTGAGCGAAGTTCTGCTTGAAGTAGGTGTAAAGCAGCTTGGACTTGTCGGAGAGCGCTGAAATCGGCGTGTCCGTGCCCATGGAGCCGATGGCTTCCTGGCCGACGGTTGCCATCGGCGTCATCAGAAGCTTGATGTCTTCTTCCGTGTAGCCGAAGGCCTGCTGGCGGTCGAGAAGGCTTTCGCCGGCTACCGGCGCGCGCTGGCGCACGCCCGGAAGGTCTTCCAGTACGATCTGGGACCGGTGCAGCCAGTCCTTGTACGGGTTGGCCGTGGAAAGCTGCCGCTTGATTTCGTCGTCGGAAACGATCCGGCCTTCGTCCATGTCGATCAGCAGCATCTTGCCCGGCTGCAGACGCCATTTCTGGACAATGCGCTCTTCTTCGACCGGCAGGACGCCAACCTCGGAAGACATGATGACGAAGTCGTCGTCAGTAACGATGTAGCGGGCAGGACGCAGGCCGTTCCGGTCCAGCGTTGCGCCGATCTGGCGGCCATCGGTGAAGGCAACGGCTGCCGGGCCGTCCCACGGCTCCATCAGGGCCGCGTGGTATTCGTAGAAGGCACGACGGTTGTCGTCCATCAGCGGGTTGCCGGCCCAGGCTTCCGGGATCAGCATCATGGCCGCATGGGCGAGCGAATAACCACCCATGACCAGGAACTCGAGGGCGTTGTCGAAGCAGGCTGTGTCCGACTGGCCTTCATAGGAAATCGGCCAGAGCTTGGAGATGTCGTCGCCGAGCAGCGCCGACGATACGGACGCCTGACGCGCCGCCATCCAGTTGACGTTGCCGCGCAGCGTGTTGATCTCACCGTTGTGCGCAACCATCCTGTAGGGGTGCGACAGATCCCAGGACGGGAACGTGTTGGTGGAAAAACGCTGGTGGACAAGGGCCAGGGCCGACGAAAAGCGCTCGTCCTTCAGGTCGGCGTAATAGGCACCAAGCTGATAGGCGAGGAACATGCCTTTGTAGACAATGGTCCGGCTGGACATTGAAACGATATAAAAGCCTTTCGAAACCGCATCGGTTTCGGCACGCACACGGTTCGAGATGACCTTGCGCAGTACATAAAGGCGGCGTTCGAAGGCATCTGCCTCACCGCCGGTCTTGCGGATGAAGACCTGACGGGAAACCGGTTCGGTGGCAGCGATGTCAGGTGCCTTGGAAAGCGATGAATTGTCGACGGGCACGTCACGCCAGCCAATCAGTTCCTTGCCTTCGTCTTCAATGACACGCTCGACGATGGCTTCGCACTTGGCGCGCAGCTCATCATCCTGCGGCATGAAGATGAAACCGACACCATATTCACCGGCATCGGGAAGCGGTGTGCCGGCGTTCGCGAGTTCTTCTGCAAAGAACGCGTGCGGGATCTGCACCAGCATGCCTGCGCCATCGCCCATCAACGGGTCGGCACCAACCGCGCCGCGGTGCGTGAGGTTTTCAAGAACCTGCAGACCGTCGGCAATAATCTTGTGGGACTTCTCGCCTTTCATGTGGGCGACAAAGCCGACACCGCAGGCGTCGTGTTCGCGCGACGGATTATAGAGCCCTTTGTCGGCGGCCGTGCTCAGTCGTTCCGCAAGTGTAGCGGTTGCGGTGGTCTTCATGTCCACGCTCCCAGCTTGCATGGCTGTGCTCGTCGTCAGCTCTATCTTCGTCATGTGCGCCCTCACTGTTGACCCCAGTGCCGCCGTGGCTGGGAGCGTCCGGTTCCGTTCGGGTCGCATTCCATCAAGAATGCGGTCCGGCGAACCCTGGCTTTCCTGCCCCGGCTCTGTTGTTGTATTAACCACGGCCGTTTATCAAAGCAAACCGCCGCATTGACGCAGCGGTCCTCCGCTGCCGAAACGTTCCGTCTCGCTTCCTTGCGGATCCTCCCCGGATCCGCCCAGTGGTCAGCCTGGCTATCACCGATGCCTTTTTGTCCTGCGCCCTGTCCGGGCCGTTTTGGGCATGGCGATAATTGGGACAGCATACCTGTCCTATTCCAAGCGGCGCGAACATGACAGATTTCGCCGTCGTGAGCAAGAGTGTTTCTGCGTCGCCGCATTATAATTGTTTCGCGCGAAAAGTGCCAATCGTCCGGAAAGGTCAAAACCGACGATAAATATGTAAGAATCTTGCGTTTGTTAAACTTTGTGCAGTTATGCTCGCAAAACAGTCACATGCGTTTGATTTCCTATTTATCTTCAATAGGGTCATCTACGGTGGGTGACTGGCGGCCCAGCAAAAACGCCGGTACGCAGTGATTTTTCAACGACGAGAGGAGATCGAGATGAAGCATAAGGCCATGTCTGCAGCAATTGTTGCCGGTGCGGTGGCAACCGCGGTTGCGGGTCTGTCGTCAACCGTTCCGGCCCACGCCCAGGCCAAGGAAAAATGCTATGGTGTGTCCCTGAAAGGTCAGAACGACTGCAAGGCGGGTGCAGGTACGACTTGCGCCGGTACGTCGACCGTCGACTATCAGGGCAACGCCTGGACCCTCGTTCCGAAGGGCACCTGCGTGACGATGGATGTTCCTGGTGGCCGTCACGGCTCTTTGACCGAACTTACGCGCGACCTGCCGGAAGCCTGATAGGCTTCAGACGGCCGCAACTGCGGCAATCTGGTCAGGCAGGCACCTGCTTATCCCGCACTTGGTGCCGAGGCGGGCAGGGTGCCAGCCCTTTCAAAGTCATGAGCCATGGTGCTTCAGTCAGCCCAGTCTGAAGATGTCCTCAGCCAGTGTGCCTGCCTGACAAAACTTATTCCACCCGGAGGGCTCCATGGTTTCCGATACCCGATCAAACCCGGTTCAGCGCTGCGAGGCGGCTGTTCCCGCGCGCGCCGGAGCCGGTCTGAAGCCGGAGCATGTCGCGGCTATTCTGGAAACGTCCGCGGATATCGGTTTTTTTGAAGTTCATGCCGAAAACTACATGGGGGGCGGCGGTCCGCCGCACCGGCAACTGGAGGCAATCCGCGAGCGGTATCCCCTGTCTCTTCATGGTGTCGGTCTTTCGATCGGCGGTGAACAGCCACTGGACAAGGATCACCTGCGGCGCTTGTCAGACCTGAACAAGCGATATGAGCCGGGACTGTTTTCCGAGCATCTGGCATGGTCGACGCACGACACGACTTATTTCAACGACCTGTTGCCGGTGCCCTATGACGAAGCCACGCTGAACCGTGTGTGCGATCACATAGATGAAGTGCAGGAGACCGTCGGACGGCAGATGCTTCTGGAAAATCCTTCGACTTACGTCGCCTTTGCACAGAGCACGATGAGCGAACTGGATTTTCTGAGCGAGATCGCGCGCCGGACCGGCTGTGGCCTGTTGCTCGACATCAACAACGTGCATGTGTCCTGCACGAACCACGAGAGATCTGCCACAGACTATCTTGCCGCCTTCCCGATGGCTGCCGTCGGTGAAATACATCTGGGCGGTCATGCCCCTGACCGGGATGACGCTGGCCGGCCATTGTTGATCGACGCGCACGACCGGGAGGTGGATCTTGCGGTCTGGCAGCTTTATGAAGATGTCATTCGTTTACAGGGGCCGCTGCCGACCCTGATCGAGTGGGACAACAATGTTCCTGCCTGGCCGGTTCTGCTTGCCGAGGCACAAGCCGCGGATCGCATTCTGGCGCAGCCTGCAGAGGCTGGCAGAAAGCAAGCAGTCTGACATGCGTGGTCCGCTGTCCCTGTCGCAGGTCAATGCCGCCTCGTTTGGGCGTGCGCTGCTCGACCCGCAAATGGCAACGCCCGATGGACTGACTGGTCCGGACGGAGAAACGGCGCCGAAGCGATTCAATGTCTACCGCAACAACGTCATCGTCAGTCTGTGCGAAGCGCTCGGTGAAAGCTTTCCTGCGGTGAAGGCGCTGTTGGGGGAAGAGTATTTCAGGGCGCTTGCCCAGGCCTTCGTGACAGCTCATCCGCCGGTGTCGCCCGTGTTGATCTGGTACGGCGCCGGTTTCGCCGATTTCCTGGACGCGTTTCCGCCTCTCAAGGCATATCCTTATCTCGGCGATGTTGCCCGGCTGGAATGGTCTTGGCTCCAGGCCTATCATGCTGCGGATGCCGCGCCTCTCGATCCGGCAATCCTGGGCAGCATCGATCCGCAAAGACTCGGGCGCGTTCGCTTCGTACCGCATCCGGCGGCGCACGTCGTGACATCTGCCTGGCCGATCTGGGCGATTGCGCGAGCCAACAGGTTTGAACCCGATGGGGCTGAAGCTGTCGATCTTGACGAGCCGCAATCGGTAATGATCACCCGGCCGGACATGGAAGTGGATGTCTATCTGCTGCGTCCGGGCGGGGCTGTTTTCACGATGGATCTCCTGCAAGGGCAGACGCTTGCAGCGGCGGCAAGCCGGGCTCAGGAGGACGACGACGGTTTTTCCTTGTCCGATTGCCTTTCGGACTGTCTTGCAGCTGGTGCATTTTCCGCCCTGCAACTGGATGACTAACACGCATGCGGCAAATGGATGCCGCTTGATCATGGGGGATTAGATGGGTGTGTTGATTGGGTTTTTTGTCAGGCTCTACACGATGGTGTTCGGAGCTCTGGAACGGCTGACAAATGGCTGGTTCATCGGGCTTGCTGCCCGGTTCATTTTTGCCGCGATCCTGCTGCAGTTCTTCCTGAACTCGGCGATGACGAAAATCGGCGGCAACATCATGAACATCTTCACGCCAACCGCAGGTGCCTATGCGCAGATGCTGCCCAAGATGATGGAGCAGGTCAGCTACGACACCAGCCAGATTGCGTTCTTCCCGTATGGTCTCATGGTGCTTCTGGGCACCTGGGGTGAATTTGTCCTGCCGGTGATGGTGGTTGTCGGTCTATTCACCCGCTTCGCCAGCCTCGGCATGATCGTCTTCATCTGCGTCATGACCTATGTCGACATCTATGGCCATGGGGCTGATGCAAAGACGATCGGGGCGCTGTTCGACGGTGAACCCTATGCGATCATCGCCGATGACCGGTTGCTCTGGATCTTCCTGTTGCTGGTGCCGGTGCTCAAGGGGCCGGGTGTCGTCTCGCTGGACTGGCTGCTCGGCCGGTCCTATCGCAAGCGCGAGATGTACTACTGAAAAATCGGTTGCCGGTTGTGATGCCAAGTGATTAAACCGGCACATGAATTTTGCCAGTGACAATTGGGCGGGTGCGGCTCCGGCGGTGATGTCGGCGCTGGCCCGCCATAATGACGGGTTCTCGCCGGCCTACGGCACCGACCCGTTGACCGATTCCGTCTCCGCCACGTTCAACGAGATCTTCGAACGCGAGGTTGCCGTCTTCTTCGTGGCGACCGGTTCAGCGGCGAATTCTTTGGCGCTGGCTTCCTGTGCCAAGCCGGGCGGGGCGATCTTCTGCCATTCCGGTGCGCATATTCAGGTTGATGAATGCAATTGTCCCGAGTTCATGACCGGCGGCAACAAGCTGTTGAGCGTGAAGGGACCAAACGGCCGGTTCTCCGCCGATGCCCTTCGCGAAAAGATGGCACAGGTTCCTGACGGTGTTGTCCACCATGGTCAGGTCGCATCCGTTTCCATCAGCCAGGCAACCGAATGCGGCACCGTCTATACGCTGGATGAAATCGGCGCGATCAAGGATGTCTGCCGGTCCCGTTCGGTGCCGCTTCACATGGACGGCGCACGATTTGCCAATGCGCTTGTGACGCTCGGCTGTTCGGCAGCCGACATGACATGGAAAGCGGGGGTGGACCTGCTTTCCTTCGGAGCCACCAAAAACGGCTGCTGGTGCGCGGAGGCCGTGGTTTTCTTTGATCTGGACGCCGCAAAATCCTTTGAGTATTTCCGCAAGCGCGGCGGTCATCTTTTCTCCAAGAGCCGCTTCGTGGCGGCCCAGTTCGAAGGCTATTTCCAGGATGACACCTGGCTGACGACCGCAAGCCACGCCAACGGCATGGCGACCCGTCTTGCTGAAGGCATTAGGCAGGCCGGAGGGCGTACTGCCTGGGCGGTGGAAGCCAATGAACTGTTCCCGATCCTGAAACGCAGCCAGATGGAAGCGCTTCAGGCGGCCGGTGCCAAGCTCTATGAATGGCCGGCAGAGGGCCTCGCCGAAGGCCACGCCCCGGCGTCGGACGAAGTCTGTGTACGTCTCGTCACCAGTTTCGCAACGACGGATGAAGACGTCGATGCGTTTTTGAAAGTGCTGTCCGGGACGGTCTGAGGGCCGCCTCTCGTGTGCCGAGATGTCTCGTGACGCGCAGGAACATCAAAAAAGGCGCCTGGTTTCCCAGGCGCCCCGATGATGCGATTGCCGCAGTTGAACCAGACGGCTAGTGAGCCGTGGTTTCGATCTGCTTGGTTTCACCACTGGTGATTTCGATCTTGCGCGGCTTCATGGCTTCCGGGATTTCCCGAACAAGATCAACGTGCAGCAAGCCGTTTTCGAGGCTTGCCCCTTCCACGCGAACATGTTCGGCAATCTGGAAGCGGCGTTCAAAGGTGCGCGAGGCAATGCCGCGGTAGAGAATTTCCCGGCTGGCATCTTCTTCAGCTTTTTCACCCTTGATGGTGAGTGTGTGCTCCTTGGCTTCGACGCTCAGTTCGTCGTCGGAGAAGCCTGCCACGGCCATCGTGATGCGGTAGGCGTTTTCGCCCGTGCGCTCGATGTTATAGGGCGGATAGCTCGGCGCTTCGTTGCCGGCGGCATCGAGCATCGAGAAAAGCCGGTCGAAACCGACGGTGGAGCGGTAAAGCGGAGAAAAGTCGAAGTGACGCATGTGTCTGTCCTCTCTTGAGCAACTGATACTTCACTGATGTTGAGCAGTCCTTGGTCCCCCGGATTGGCGGGACAGGCTGCGGTGCAAACCCGGTCTGGCGCTTGCATGAAGAGATTTGGTAATTCGGATTTTCATTTCAAGAGGCGGGAAATGTGGGGCGTCGTGGAAACATGAACGCCACATGAACAGTGCCTTCCGGTTGCGTTCAAGTGGCCCGGTGCATCTTCAATCCAACGTCAGCACGGCGCTGGCGGAACAAACTGGAGATTTGAAGATGTTTGCCAATGTTTCGAAATTGTCCGCCCCGATCGCCGGTGCCATTCTGCTGGTGTCCGCAGGTTTCATCACCACCGCATCCGCTGCCCCGCTGGTCGGAAAGACCCAGATCGAACCGGCAAAAGCCGAGCTGGTGGTCAAGGTCGATCATCGCCGTGGTAACGGGCGCAGTGGCAACTGGAACGGCCGTCACGGTGGTCGCCATTTCGAAATGGGTCCGCGCCAGATCCGCCGCAGCCTGCGTCACCGCGGTTTCGACCATATCAAGATCCTCGACCGCCGTGGTCCGATGTACATCGTACGGGCAAAAGGCTGGCGCGGCATGCCGGTTCGGCTGGTCGTCGATTCCCGCAATGCCAACATTGTCCGCAGCCATCCGATCGGTAAGCGTGGTCACTGGCAGCGCCGCTGGTACTAAGCAGCAGCTACAAGCTGTCTGACACTTTCAGGGCCGGCTTCCCAGGGAGCCGGCCTGAAGCTTGTTGTGAGGGGCGCCTGGCACGGGTATCACTTGACGATGCAAGACAACGCCGGACGGTGCCGGCAGGATCTGCAGGCGTGACGAGTTGTTGACGAAAAACCATTATCTGTTTGAAAAACAAACTCTCAACGAGCCCGAGTGATTCGCAGCGCATGACCTTGATCGACCATCCCGACAATCCGGTGCCCGAAGGGGCGCGATCCGGGTTCGTCACGACGCCGGATGACAAGAAGATCCGGTATGCGCATTGGCCCGCCGCCGGTGCCCGGCGCAAAGGTACGGTGACACTGCTTCAGGGGCGGGCGGAGTTCATCGAGAAATACTTCGAAGTGATCGAGGATCTGCGACAGCGGGGCTTTGCGGTCATCGCCTTCGACTGGCGCGGGCAGGGCGGGTCGCAACGCCTTACCCGCAATCCCCGGCGCGGGCACGTTTCGAACTTCAACAAGTACAAGCTGGATTTGCGCACCGTTCTGAAGGAAGTCTCACTGGCGACCTACCCCGGGCCTCACTTTGCGCTTGCCCACTCTACCGGAGCGCTGGTTGTCCTGTCCGATACGGACCGTCTGCGGACGATGCTGGACCGCGCGGTGCTGACAGCGCCGCTGCTGGGGCTGCCGACGGGAACATGGTCTCCCGGCCTGGTGTCCGGGTTCCGGTCGATCCTGCGCAAGCTCACTCTGGGGCTGTTTGGCCGCCCGGGCCTGAAGGCAACCTCTCCAAAGACGTCCTGGCTGATCGAAAAGGTTGCCATTCCGGTTGCCCGCCTGTTGTCGATGTTCGGTCTTGGCAGATTGTTTGTGCCAGGGGGCAACGCTGAAATTTCAGTGCCCTATGAAAGCAACCGGCAAACGACGGACAAGGCGCGGTTCGAGCGGTTCAACAAGGTGCTGGAACAGGCGCCAGAGCTGGGTGTCGGGTCTCCCACTCTCGGTTGGCTGGGTGCGACCGGTCGCGCCATGCTGGCGCTGCGCCGGCGGGAGGCCGGGCCGAATATCAAATTACCCTGTCTGGTGCTGGCTGCGGGCAACGACCGGATCGTCTCCACACCCATGATCGAGGACTTCGTGGCACGGGCGAAGGCGGCTGCCTATGTGGAAATCGCGGGCGCCGAACATGAGCTGATGATGGAACGCGATGCCTTCCGCGACCAGTTCTGGGCGGCGTTCGATGCCTTTGTGCCCGGTCTTGAAGCCGAACAGGCGCTGGAACGGGCTGGAAGCTGATCCCGCGCCCTGATATGGCCGTGTGGCCGGTCAGGCTGCCTTTGCGAGGTCCCGCAGGAGGATTTCATGCAGACGCGGGTCGCCTGACGCAACGATCTGGCCGCCGTCGGCCGGAGAGCCGCCGGTCCACGTCGTGACAACACCACCTGCTCCTTCAATAATCGGCACAAGTGCAACGATATCATAGGCTTGCAGACCGGATTCGATTACCGCGTCGCCGTGGCCGGCTGCGACCATGCAGTAGGCATAGCAGTCTGTGCCATAGCGGGATAACTGAACGGCCGCTTCGATCTGGTCGAACGCCTGGCGTTCGCCATTCTTGAAAAGTGCCGGTGTGGTGGTGAAAATAGTGGCATCTTCCAGCTTCTCACAGGGCCGGGTTTTGAGCTGCCTGGCACCCAGAGGTCCATCGTACCAGGCCGTCTTGCCGTCGCCACCGAACCGTTCGCCGATATAGGGCTGAACCATCATGCCGAGGCTCGGGACGCCATTGGTCCGCAGGCCGATCAGCGTCCCCCAGGTGGGCAGGCCGGTGATGAAGGCACGGGTACCGTCAATCGGGTCCAGCACCCACACATGTTCAGCGTCGAGATTTTCCGGGCCGTGTTCTTCGCCAAGGATTCCGTGGTCCGGATAGGTCTCGTTGATCAGGGCGCGCATTGCCGTTTCACCGTTCTTGTCGGCGATGGTGACCGGGTCGAAGCCGGCTTTCCACTTGTTGTCGATTGCAAAGCCCTGGCGGAAATGCGGCATGATCGCACCGCTGGCTGCTTCCGCCAGCCTGTCCAGAAACGGGGCAAACAAATTGGAACTGGAAACAGGCCCTGCCGACATCATTACCTCCTGGCTGCGGAAACCGCTCAAAACCCAAATCAACGTGAATTGCCGCTTGTATAACCGGTTCTGCAAAAAAATGAATCTGCAAAACCTGAATGACTGCTCATACTTTGATCAGTTTGAAAGGGCTGTCGGGCTTGACCTTTGTGCGGTGCAATGCGATTTTATTGCGGTGCGATACGTTGTGTCGTACCGCCCTCCTTGGGCGTTTCCTCCCTAGACTCGGGCCGCCTCTTTTGAGAGCGGCCTTTTTTTTGGGTCCGGGGTTTTATTCCGCTGCGATGGAGTCCGCCGGCAAGGCTGCATCCGGCATGGAGGTCAGTTCGCGGGCAAACTGGCAAAGGTTGTGGAAGAGATCCCCGAAGCCGGGGGTCGGCTGGTGGGTTGCCTCGTCCATATAGAGCCCGCGATTGATTTCGATCTGCAGGGCATGCAGACCGCTTGTGGGGCGGCCGTAGTGTTCGGTGATGAAACCGCCCGCATACGGTTTGTTGCGCGAGACGGTGTAGCCCATCTCCTTCAGCACCGAGCAGGCGAACTCCGTCAGGTCGCTGCTGCAGCTGGTGCCATAGCGGTCACCCAGGATGAAATCCGGCCGCGTGTCGGTGGTCTGGCATTTCACGCTTGAAGGCATGGAATGACAATCGATCAGCACGGCGTAGCCGAAGGTGACATGGGTCTGGGCCAGAAGCCGGCGCAACGTGGTGTGGTAAGGCTTGTAGATCTCCTCTACCCGGCTGAGGGCTTCGGATACCGGCAGCTTGTGCCTGTAGATCTCGTGGTTCTCGCTGACGATGCGCGCCACGGTGCCAAGCCCGCCGGCCACGCGGATCGAACGGCTGTTGGCATAGGTCGGCAGACGCCCGTCGAACATCTTCGGGTCGAGCTCATAGGGCTCGCGGTTCACATCAAGGTAGGCCCTGGGGAAATGCGCACGCAGGAGCGGCGCGCCGAGCGGCACGACATGGGCAAACAGATCGTCGACATAAGCATCCTCCGACCGCCGAATGGCTGTTTCGTCCAGGCGGGAAGACGCTAGAAAGCTTTTGGAATATTGCCTGCCGGAATGGGGCGAATTGAAAACGAACGGAACCCTTTGGTCCGCAGGACACAAAACTTCAAACGCTGGGAAGCCGTTAAAGTCCGCCTCGAAAGAGGCTTGTGAAGAAGGCTGCTTGTCGTCCGTCAATGGTGTGTCCTGGTTGCCGCCCGGTGCAGGCCATGGCCCATGGTGCCAAGGAATCGCGGCGCAGTCCACCTTGGTGGGATCAAAAGCCCCGCGGCTGTGGGGAAACATCTGGTGATCGAGGGCAGGAATGGCCAGATGCCACGAATGCCGCAGCCGTACCAATGGCCCGGGAATGCATACGCCACGACGATTTTCCCCGACGTGAGAAGCCGACAGGTTCTCACGAGGCAAGTGATGGTTCGTTCTCAACAAGAGCCTATCCACACCGTGGGGTCGTGATCCAATTCACCCTATCATTCTGTGGAATTCGAGCTATAACCGGCAGAAAGGGAACCGAACCCACACGAACAAAGGACCTGGTCAATTACGATGCCGCGTATCCTGCTTGCCGAAGATGATAATGACATGCGCCGCTTTCTGGCGAAGGCGCTGGAAAATGCCGGTCATGACGTCGTTTCGTTCGATAACGGCAGAAGCGCCTACGAGCGCCTGCGCGAGGAACCGTTTTCTCTGCTTCTGACCGATATCGTGATGCCGGAGATGGACGGGATCGAGCTGGCGCGCCGGGCTACGGAACTCGATCCGGACTTGAAGGTGATGTTCATTACCGGTTTTGCCGCCGTTGCCCTCAATCCGGAATCAGATGCTCCCAAGGATGCCAAGGTTCTTTCCAAGCCATTCCATCTTAAAGATCTTGTCCAGGAAGTGGAGCGCATGCTGGCCGCCTGACAAGGTGTTGACGCGGCGGAAAACAGGGGTTGCGAACCGGGCTGGGGAAATTTTGACAGTTCGGTGAAAAAGGGGGGTTGCACAGTTTGCGGATCCCCGTTATATCGCACTCCACCACGGCGCTGGGGCGTCGGACTACCGAGAAATTCGGGCGTGTAGCTCAGCGGGAGAGCACTTCGTTGACATCGAAGGGGTCACAGGTTCAATCCCTGTCACGCCCACCATTATTGCGCTGATTGAAGTTTCAAGAGGCGCGGATTGATCAGAAGACAGGCGCAGGACCTGCCGCAGCTTCTAGACCAATCCAGTCAAACGTGAGCGCCTTTGGCGCTCATTTGGTTTAAAGAAGCAGGGCCCTTGTGGGGACAGTGACATGAAGATCAAAAACTCGCTCAAAGCGCTCATGACCCGCCACCGCGACAACCGCATGGTTCGCCGTAAAGGCCGCGTCTACATCATCAACAAGAAAAACCCGCGTTTCAAAGCACGCCAGGGCTAATCTTGTTGCCGCGCATCGCGTGGCGGAAGAACTGAAAATCTCTTCCTGAACAAGGCTTTATCTTGTTGCTGGGAGAGGTGGCCAGGTCCCTGCCACCGTAGCGCACGAAGATGTGTCAAATTCCCGGATTGACCGCCGCATCCAACGATCCATAATCGTCGGATGCGGATTTTTGTGTTTGCCCTCCTGTTTCTCGCCGGCGTCAGTCTAGCCAGCGCCCAGCCTGTTCCAGATCTCGGTCCGGAAGCAGAGCCACCTTCTGCCGAAGACTTCAATGCACTTCCCGACGATCTTCCAGAAGACGGCGGGCAGGTGGTCGTCGATGAGAATGATCCGGAAGACGAGAAGTCGCGTCTGGACGAACTCTTTGCCAATCTGGCCAAATCGGACAATCCGAAGGAAGCCGAGCGTATCAGCCGGGAAATCCAGATGCTCTGGATGGATTCGGGCAGTGATACGGTGGATGTGCTGATGTCGCGGGCCGGCAAGGCGATCCAGGCTGACGATCATGCGTTGGCGCTGGACCTTCTGGACACAGTGGTCATCCTGAAGCCGACTTATGCGGAAGGCTGGAACCGGCGTGCGACAGTCCACTACATGACGGAAGATTTCGGCAAGTCCCTGGTCGATATCGAGCGCACACTGGCGTTGGAGCCCCGTCATTGGGGGGCCTTGTCGGGGCTCGCCATCATCCAGCGGCGTCTGGGGTTCGAAAGCGAAGCGCTGGCGACGTTCCGGCGGGCTCTTGAAGTCAACCCGAGCCTGGAAAATGCCACCAAGGCCGTGAACGATCTGGAAAAGGAAGCCGAGGGCGAACCCGCTTGAGGCAAGCCCGCCTGAGGTAAGCCCACTCGAGTAAGCTTGTTCGGTCTGTCTTTATGCCGCCAGGCTTGATTGCTGCGAGCGCGGTGCTATGTCCGGGCTATGATCCCGTTCCTGATTGCTCTTCTTGTCGCCGCCTGTCTGTTTGTCGCCTACTCGCTTTTCAGGGCAAGGCAGATTTCGCGCACCTACACACCTGACGGCAGTCTTGCCGAGGTGAACGGTGCGCAGATGCACTATCACTTCATTCCTGCGTCACAGGCGGCCAGCGAGCGGCCTGTGCTGGTGTTCCTGCATGGGGCCAGTGGCAACGCCTACGACATGAAGTTGGCTTTTGAAGGCGCATTCAAGGGGCGCTATTCGCTTCTTTTCATCGATCGTCCGGGGCTTGGGTTCTCGCAGCGCTCCAGAACGGGCCGGAACACGCCTGAAAGCCAAGCGGAACTGATTACCGGATTGCTCGCGAAACTCGGCATTGGGACATCAGTGGTGGTGGGGCATTCGCTCGGCGGAGCCGTGACGGCAGCTGTGGGCCTTGCTGCTCAGGAGCGGGTGAAGGGGCTGGTCTTCCTGGCTCCTGTCAGCCATGTGTGGCCGGGCGGCGTCAACTGGTACTACAAGGTTGCCGCGATGCCTGTCATCGGTTGGCTGTTTGCCTGGACGCTGACGATCCCTGTCGGCGAGCGGCTGGTGCCACAAATGCTGAAGCATGTTTTCCATCCGGATCCGCCACTTGCCGGCTATGCGGCGTCTGTCCGTCTGCCGCTGCTTTTCCGTCCCGAAAGCTTCCGCTCGAACGCGGCGGACATCTGCAGCCTGAAGGAAGCTGTCCGGCAACAGTCCCGGCAGTATGGAAAGCTGGGGCAGCCGTCGCTGATCATCACGGGTACGAAAGATACGGTGGTCTGGCCATCGATCCATTGTGAAGGCCTTTTGCAGGATCTGCCGGATGTGGAGCTGCTTATGCTGGGCGCGGCCGGTCATATGCCCCAGCATACGCATGCGGATGAAATCGTGTCCGGTATCGACAGACTGGTGGCGCGGATAGAGGCATCAGAGGACAAGGCGGGAGCGGCTGAAGCCAGGGCCGGGACATTGCGCACGGCATGAAAAAGGCGGCCTTGAAGCCGCCTTTCGTCATCCGGTTTGTTTTAACCGATTAGATCGTCAAATGCCGCCCTGGCCGTCGTTGCCGACGAAGGCAATCCGCAGCATGTTCGTGGAGCCCGGAGTGCCGAACGGCACACCTGCGGTCACGATAATGCGCTGACCCGGTTTCGCAAACCCTTCGGAGAAGGAGATGCGGCAGGCGCGGTCGATCATGTCTTCCTCGTTGGCGGCGTCTTCACTGACCACACAGTGCAAGCCCCAGCCGAGCGACAGGCGGCGTGCAGTTGCAAGCACCGGCGACAGAACGATCACCGGGCTAGCCGGACGTTCACGTGAGGCGCGCAGGCCCGTTGCGCCAGACGTCGTGTAGCAGACGACAGCAGCAAGGTTCAGTGTTTCGGCAATCTGCCGGGCCGCTGCCGAAATCGCGTCGGCGCCGGTGGCTTCCGGCTCGGTCCGCTGTGCGTAGATGATCGTGCGGTAGTTGGGATCCTGTTCCACCTGCTGGGCGATCTTGTCCATGGTGGACACTGCCTCAATCGGGAATTCGCCTGCAGCGGATTCGGCCGACAGCATGACGGCGTCTGCGCCTTCGAACACGGCGGTGGCAACGTCGGACACCTCGGCGCGGGTAGGCACCGGTGCGTTGATCATGGATTCCAGCATCTGTGTGGCGATCACAACCGGCTTGCCGGCACGGCGGCAGGCGCGGGTGATGCGCTTCTGAAGGCCGGGAACCTGTTCCAGAGGCAGTTCAACACCCAGGTCGCCACGGGCAACCATGATGGCGTCGGACAGTTCGATGATCTCGTCCAGCCGGCCGATGGCCTGCGGCTTTTCGATCTTGGCCAGGACGCCGGCGCGGCCACGGGTGATCTTGCGCACTTCGGCAATGTCGTCCGGGCGCTGCACGAAGGACAGGGCCACCCAGTCGACGTTCTGGTCGAGGGCGGCGATCAGGTCCTTGTGGTCCTTCTCGGTCATGGCGCTGGTTGCGATTTCCGAATCGGGAACGCTGACGCCCTTGCGGTCGGACAGCTTGCCGCCGACGACGACTTCCGTCACGGCCCTGGTGCGGTCGGCTTCCAGAACCTTGAGCTGGATCTTGCCGTCATCGAGCAGCAGGCGGTGGCCCGGCTCGAGAGCCTGAAGAATTTCGGGATGCGGCAGGTGTACCCTGTCGACACTGCCGCCGGACTTGTCGGCGTCCAGCGTGAACGTTGCGCCGTTTTCCAGCATGACCGGACCGTCGGCAAACGTTCCCACACGCAGCTTGGGTCCCTGCAGATCGGCCAGAATGCCGATTGGTCGTCCAACCTTCTCCTCAACAGAACGGATGCGTTCAACGAGCATCTTCAGACGATCATGATCGGTATGGCTCATGTTGATGCGGAACACGTCCGCACCGGAGCGATACAATTTTTCGATGATGTCTTGTTCTGAGGAGGAGGGTCCGAGAGTTGCAAGAATTTTGACTCGCCGGTTACGCCTCATCGCCCACCTGTCCCCTGTTGCACGGGTTCGGTCAGCTGGACCGTCCAGCTGCTCTGTTCGCCCGTGTCGATTTCAAAAAAGCCTGTCCGCTCGAATCCGCGAGCCACACAGTCCTCAATTCCACGAATGGTGAATTCCTTTTCCCGGGTGCACATGAACGCCCGGCCACCCCATTCGCCGAATTGGTCATAATCAACTGCGTAGATGTAATAGTATCGTGACACCAGCGCCCCGGGTACCAGGGTCTCGCAGGAATTGGAAGCAAGGTTCCACCAGCCTTCGGTGACCCAGTCGGTCTTGTCCTTGTAGCCGATGGCTACACCAACCTGACTGTCGGTCTTGTTGCAAAGGCGCAGATCAGCTCTGGCTTCGTCACTGGATGCGGAGAAAAACAGCACGGTGAGGAATGCAGCAAAGGCAAATTTCACAGGCACGCTGATACATGCCCGAGACTCGCCCTGGTTCCGTTCCCCAACCTTAAACATATGCAGTCGTTCGCTTTGCTGCTTTACAGACATTCGCTTTTTGCGTCGACAAGGGGGCCTTGTCAACGTCGTTAACGGGATACGGAGCCTTTCGCCCAGACTTGTTTCCCGAACCGTCCGGATTTTTTGTCCAAATGAACAGTCCCACCCCCTATGCCGTCAGAAATGGGGCGGGAACATGGCCGCTCCGCCTCAGATCGGTGTTAGCTGTCAATAAAGCGTATACCGCGTTGTACACACCTTGGCAAAAACACAGGTGCCTTGATTGCAAGGAAGGGTGTGGAAGGTGTGGATGGCCTGCGGTGTTGCCGCCGGAAAGCGGTGTTTTCGGGCTTGGTTCCTTCGCCGGTTTGCCGTAAACCTGACCGCCTGCGCGATAGCGAGCCATAAAAGTTTCCACGAAGCGAGACATGATAGAACCAGCAGCCGAAACCGGCCGGGCCTTTCAGCCGACCGAATACGTAAAGGGCGATTTTACTTCCGGATTGCTGCTCTTGTGCGATCACGCCCGCAACACGGTCCCTGAGCCTTATGGCGATCTCGGCGTTCCGGCCGAACAGTTCGAACGCCATATCGGTTATGACATCGGTGCGCGCGCGGTCACGCTCGAACTTGCAAAGCGACTCAATGCACCAGCTTGCCTGACCACCTATTCTCGGCTGCTGATCGATCCGAACCGGGGCGATGACGACCCTACACTGATCATGCGCCTGTCGGACGGTGCCGTCGTGCCGGGCAATGCAAAGGTCGACACGAAGGAGCGGGCGATCCGCATCGACCGATTCCACAAGCCTTATCACGACCTCATCGACCAGACGCTGGATGCCATGATGGAAGTGAGCGAGCCGCCGGTGATCGTCTCCATTCACAGTTTCACGCCGGTCTGGCGCGGCGTGCCGCGGCCCTGGCATGTCACCGTTCTGTGGGACAGCGACCCACGAGCCGTTCAGCCCATGCTTGAAGGCTTGAGAGCGCAGGAAGACATCGTCGTCGGTGACAATGAACCCTACGACGGAGCTCTCAAAAACGACACAATGTACCGGCACGCAACCCGCCGGGGAGTGGCACATGCGCTTCTGGAACTGCGGCAGGATCTGATTGCCGACGCGGCTGGAGCGCTTGAATGGGCGGACCGACTCGAGCCGGTTCTGAGAAAAATTGCCGGCATGTCCGACTGCCGGCGGATTCAGCATTTCAAGTCGCGTAGCGACGCTGCTTAAGGCCGGGCCACCGGTCCGGGACAGGGAGACCTTCGGGATGGACGATCAGACGAAACTCGAACTGGAAGCTGCGGTTTTCAGACGCCTTGTGGAACATCTGCGTGGACGGACGGACGTTCAGAACATCGACATGATGAATCTGGCCGGTTTCTGCCGTAACTGCCTGTCCAACTGGTATCAGGACGCGGCACAGGACAAGGGCGTTTCCCTGGAAAAATCCGAGGCCCGCGAAATCGTCTACGGCATGCCTTACGACGATTGGAAGGCCAAATACCAGACCGAGGCGACTGCGGATCAGCAGGCCGCCTTTGAAAAGAACAAACCCCAACACTGAGCCGGAAGTTGCGTCGGCTTGCTTGGCTGCTTGACGGCCAATGCGGAGTCTGGCAACGCACGGCCAGGTTATTGACGGCGGCTCATATCAGCCGCGGCCATTGAGACCGCGCACTGCGCGACAAGGAAGTACGAGAAGGAGAAACAGAAAACATGTCCGATCCCGGTGGAGTGGCAGGCGACCAGCTGCGCGCGTTTGTAGAGCGTATCGAGCGTCTTGAAGAAGAAAAGAAAGTCATCTCCGATGACATCAAGGACGTCTATGCCGAAGCCAAGGGCAACGGCTTTGACGTCAAGATCCTGCGGAAGGTCGTTTCCCTGCGCAAGAAGCAGCCGCATGAGCGTGAAGAGGAAGAGGCGGTTCTCGACCTCTACCTGCATGCACTTGGCATGGCTGGTGGTGCTGGCGGCGGCGAAGGCTGACAAGCTGCGGTAACCGCGGTTCACGACAAGAAAAAAGAGCGGCTGAAAAGCCGCTCTTTTTTATGCTCAATCTTTTACTGGTCGATGCTTCAGCGCGCGAAGCGTACCGGAAGGATGACCACTGCCGGACCGTCGAATCGGTCTGTGCGCAGGTCGCCGTAAGGATTGTTTTCAAAGCTGGCGGAGACAAAGCGGTTGCCCGGCATCATCACATTCTTCAGCTGGCGCTGGTTGGGATGGCTGAGCCACGCGAAGGTCTGATGACGCGTGGTGCCTGCGCCGGACAGAAGCGTCGGAGCGGATTTGTCCGGCAGGCTTGCAAACCCGGCAAGCGGATCGACAATCTGATCACGCGGGATGCGGCCTGAAACGGACTGCTGGCGTGCAGGGGCTGTCTTGGCGGTGGCACCGGCTGCCGGCCGATTGGCCTGTGCCCGTGCCGGTTCGCTTACCGACGGACGCAGCGAGCGGCTCAGGCTCGTCGGTGCTGCAGAGGCCGAAGCATAGGCGAGCGTCGTTTCCGAACGCGGTGCAGGCACCGGAGAAGGTACGGAAGTACCCGTTGCCGCGGCAATGGCTGCGACCGGATCATCGGTCGGAGCGGAGCCCGGAACGGGGACATCGCCGGTCAGGCCGAGATTAGCCGCTGCAACCTTGGCAGCATCGCTAAGACCCTTGCTGGGTTTCTGCTGCGGCGTGCGCGAGGCTACCTGGAACCGCGAGTCGATTGCTTTCTCGGGAGCCGGGTTTGCACCTTGTGTCGGCGCGCCCGGTTGCCCGGTCTCGATTGCAAACCGCTGTGCATCAAGCGTGTTCGGTGCGGGCGGAGGCGTCTTGCTTGCCGCCACGGCGGGAATATCTGCAGGCGGTTTCACGATCGGCGCGTTGCTGGCCACGACAATCGGTGCTGCTGCCGGTGCTTCCGGTTCGCTTTCCAGGACCTTCCGGCTGGGAACAGGCGGATTTTCGATCACCACAGCCGGGGCTTCGGCAACCGGTGCCGGCGTCGTGTTGCCAACTGCGCCCGGACGTTTGGATGTGTTGTCACGGTTGTTGCCGCCGCCAAAGAGGCTGGCAAACAGGTTGCCGCCACCGGAGGACGCATTGTCATCCTGCGCGGTTACCGGAATCGGTTTGCCCGGGCGGGTCAGATTCTGGTCGCGCGTGCTCAGGCCATTGGAAGAGCTTGAGCGCGTGTTGGACGCGACGATCGTCGGTTTGGAACTTCTCGACCGGCCGGACTTGCTTTCGGCGAGCGCAACCTTGTAGCCGCTCATAGGTTTGCCGTCGGACGGAAAGTGGAGTGTCTTGCCGTCCGGGAACACGCGAGCCAGTTCGGAACGGCTCATGCGCGGCCAGTGACGGACACTGCCGGTGTCCATGTGCACGAAGGGGGAACCGGATCTCGGATAATAGCCGACGCCGCCCACTTCCTTGCGCAGGCCGGTGGCACGCAGGGTGGCAAGTTTCACGCCGGGAATGAAAAAGTCCATCGCCTTGCCGAGCGTGTGCTGGCTGTTCTTGGCAACGCCAGAGGACCGCTTGCGCAGCATGTTGTTGGTTGCGGGAGACCGGTAGCTGGAGACGACGTGGATCGGCTGGCTTGCGCCCACCTTCTGGTATACTTCCCAGACCAGATCCAGCAGTTCCGGATCGATCTTGGTCATTTCGTTACGGCGCCAGTCGCGCAGGAAGCGGTTGGCTTCGCGCAGACCATCCGGCAGATAGCGGCCGTTTTTCTTGAAAGTAATCGACACACGCTCTTTGGTATGCGTGTTGTACAGCTTCAGGGTACGCGTCTCGGCCTGGGCAAAGGTCACCAGGCACACAGACACAACAGCAAACGCGCCGGCCGCTTTCGCGGCACGCTTCAGCCAACCGACGGCGTCGAAATCAACTAACCGTGTACGCAATCTCTATCTCGCCGTTTTCAGAGGGCTTTCACCCATCCCGTGCTCCCCAGCAGGATGCATAGCCTAGCTGCCGCAGGTTAAGAAGTTTTTACCCTATTTTCGCTTCGCTGATAATCGTTGCAGAACTGCAACGGCGCAAGCGCGTAGTGCAAAAACGCTCCGGTAGCGGTGGTTACCCGGAGAATGCGTCAAAATATCGTCGAAATCGACAGTTTGCGCTATGATTTGCCTCAATTCAGGCTGCCGCGTCCTTGCCGCTCTCGTCCAATCCGTATTCCTTGAGCTTGCGATAGAGCGTGGATCGGCCGATTCCCAACCGTTTGGCAACTTCTGTCATGCGTCCGGAATAATGATTGATCGCTGCGCGAATCAGTTCCTCCTCGATATCGGTCAACTTGCGGACATGACCGTCCTGATCGAGGTTGCGCATGAAACCGAAGGGCGCCGCTTGCTCAAAACCTGCCTGAGGGGCAGGAGCCGAGGGGGTGTGGTGCGGCGGAACCGAGGGTTCGCTCGGGCGGACCGGTGCTGCGGCAAGATCGCCTCCGGACAATCGATCCGGATAGGCCGTCTGTGCCTGAGGCTGGAGCATTGCGCCCGGGGTGGCGGTCTGTTCCGTTGCCGCGGCAACCTGCGGAAAATCGTTGATCGTCAGTTGCGGGCCGTCGCACAAGACGACAGCGCGGAATACCGCGTTCTCCAGCTGCCTGATATTGCCCGGCCAGTGATACTCCTGGAGCATCGCGAGCGTGTCCGCGGTGACGCCGGCCACCTGAGGCTTGCCTTCCTCTGCCGCGAACCGGGCCAGGAAATGGCGGGTAAGCGCGGGAATGTCCTCTCGCCGGTCGCGCAACGGCGGGATCCATATCGGGAAAACGTTGAGCCGGTAATAAAGGTCTTCCCGGAAGACACCTTCCTTCACCTGGTCGATCAGGCGGCGGTTGGTTGCCGAGATCAGACGGAAATCCACTTTCACCGGACGGCGAGCGCCGATCGGGTCGATCTCGCTTTCCTGCAGGGCGCGCAGCAGCTTGACCTGAACTTCCTGAGGCAGTTCGCCAACCTCGTCCAGGAACAGCGTTCCGCCATGAGCTTCCTGAAACTTGCCGACATGCTTGTCGACCGCGCCGGTGAACGCGCCTTTCTCGTGGCCGAAGAGAATCGATTCGACCAGATTGTCGGGAATCGCACCGCAGTTGACCGTGACCAGAGGTTTGGATTTGCGGTCGCTGGATCCCTGAATGGCGCTGGCGATCATTTCCTTGCCGACGCCGCTTTCCCCCTCGATCAGGATCGGAATGTTCGACGCGGCGGCGCGCTTGCCCAGATTGATCACCCGTTCCATGGCCGGCGAGTGGGTGATGATGTCGGCGAAGGTCAGTGTGCCCGAAGCCTGTTTGCGGATCCGGGTGATCTCGCCTTCCAGAGCGGATGTCTTCAGAAGATTGCGGATCGAGACATTGAGCCGTTCCGGCGCCACCGGTTTGACCACGAAATCCTGCGCGCCCGCATTCATGACGTTGACCACGGTATCGATGCCGCCATGGGCGGTCTGAACGATGACCGGCGTTGCGTTCTTGTCGGAGCGCAGACGTTCCAGAACGCCCAGGCCGTCAAGCTCGGGCATCACCATGTCGAGAATGATCAGGTCGATCTCGCTGGCTTCCGGGCTCGACATGATGCGCACCGCTTCGGCACCATTCTCGGCCGTTTTCGACCGGTAGCCGAATTTTTTCACGGCTTCCTGAAGCAACCTGCGCTGGATGGGATCGTCGTCAACAATGAGAATTTTGCCGCTGAGTGCTTGCATTGGCGGTTTCGCTCGTCCCGAATTGTCTCGTTTCGAACCATTCTGGTCGCAATTGGGTAAACAAATCGTCCAAGTGCAGGCAAAAAAGTTTTCACAGTCAGATTGCAGGCGGGCCTTTTCCCGGCCTACTAATTCTAACAACAGAAGATTGCCGGACCCGTTCGTCCGCAGACGCACCGGAGAAAAAACTTGCCCATCCCACATCCCGTCCATGCCCCCCAGGCCGCCGCTTCAGGAGATCTCGGAGCGCTTCCCGAATGGGACCTCACGGATCTCTATCCCGCGGTCGACGCGCCGGAGGTTGCTGCCGACCTGAAGGAGATCCTGGAGCGGTCGAAAACCTTCGAGACGTCCTACAAGGGGCGACTGGCCGACATGGCCCAGACCAATGTTCCCGCGCTGGTCACGGCAATTCGCGCCTATGAGGAACTTGAAGACCTGATGGGCAGGCTGATTTCCTTCGCCGGCCTGGTCTATTCGGAAAACACGATCAAACCTGCGTCGCAGAAATTCTACGGCGACGTGCAGGAGCAGATCACGACGGCAAGTTCGCATCTTCTGTTCTTCACGCTGGAGATGAACAAGATCGATGACGGCGTGATGGAAACTGCGCTTCAGGACAGCCAGTTTGCACATTACCTGCCGTGGATCGAGGATCTGCGCAAAGGCAAGCCCTATCAGCTGGAAGACCGGGTGGAGCAATTGTTCCACGAAAAGTCCGTCACGGGCGCGGGTGCCTGGAACAGGCTCTTCGACGAGACGATGGCCTCGCTGACCTTCGATGTCGACGGTCAGGAACTGTCGATTGAACCGACGCTCAACATGCTGGTGGATCCTTCGCCCGATACCCGCCGCAAGGCGTCGGAAGCTCTGACGCAGACCTTCAAGGAAAACCTGCGCACCTTCACGCTGATCACCAACACGCTGGCCAAGGACAAGGAAATCTCCGATCGCTGGCGGAATTTCACGGACATTGCCGACAGCCGCCATCTTTCCAACCGGGTCGAGCGGGAAGTTGTCGATGCGCTGGTGGCAGCCGTGCGCGACGCCTATCCGCGCCTGTCGCATCGCTACTACAAGCTGAAGGCAAAGTGGCTGGGTATGGACCAGCTCAACACCTGGGACCGCAACGCACCTCTGCCAAATGCCGACACGCGAGTGATCCCCTGGGATGAAGCGAAGGACACGGTGCTGTCCGCCTACAGTGCCTTTTCACCCGACATGGCGGAAATCGCAGGCCGGTTCTTCGACCGGCGCTGGATCGATGCGCCGGCCCGCTCCGGCAAGGCGCCCGGTGCGTTTGCGCATCCGACAGTGCCAAGCGCACACCCCTATGTGCTGGTCAACTACCAGGGCAAGATCCGCGACGTGATGACCCTTGCCCATGAACTGGGCCACGGCGTTCACCAGGTGCTGGCGGCACCCAACGGACCGCTGATGGCGCCGACACCGCTGACCCTGGCGGAAACGGCCAGTGTCTTCGGCGAGATGCTGACGTTCAAATCCCTGCTTGCCAAGGCGGACAACCCGCAGACCCGCAAAGTGATGCTGGCCTCCAAGGCGGAGGACATGATCAACACGGTGGTGCGCCAGATCGCCTTCTACACCTTTGAGCGCAAGGTTCACACGGAACGGCGCAATGGCGAGCTGACGTCGGACAAGATCGGTGAATTGTGGCTGTCCGTGCAGGGCGAAAGCCTTGGTCCGGCGATCAAGTTGAGCGAAGGCTATGAAACCTTCTGGACCTATATTCCGCACTTCATCCATTCGCCGTTCTATGTCTATGCGTATGCCTTTGGCGATTGCCTGGTGAACTCGCTTTATGCGGTTTACGAGGAAGCGGAGACCGGATTCCAGGAGAAGTATTTCGATCTGCTGAAGGCTGGTGGTACCAAACACCATTCCGAACTTCTGGCTCCGTTCGGACTGAGCGCGGTCGATCCGGATTTCTGGAAAAAGGGCCTGTCGGTGATCGAGCGGATCATCGACGAACTCGAAGCTCTGGAAGAGGCTTGACGCGGTTTCCGATGACACGGCCAGCGTTGCCACCCTTCCACCACACGCCCTATGACGGCACCAGCCAGCCTTTCACCGTCGGTCTGAAGCCGATCGGTGAGGAGGTCTGGCTGGAACCCGATCCCTTTCTGGCGAAACATCTGGGTGAGAAGAAACGGCTGTTTTCCGATCATCTGGAAACGGTTTTCCGTGCAGAGCCGGACACAGATGCCGCGCAGCACGAGGTCCTGGACCTCCTCACGGAGAACCTCTCGCGGTTTCATGCAGATACCCACCGGGTCGGGGATGCCGAAGTCGAGATTGTCGCCAACGGCGCGCGTATCCCGCTTGCCGGGGCTCCCGCACTCGTAACGGCTGCAAGTCTTGTGCAGGAAGATCTTGTCTTGATGCGGCCCGGGCAGGACGGCTACAGGCTCACGGCTGCCGCGCTCTGTTTTCCCTCGTCCTGGTCTCTGGCGGAGAAGTTCGGCCAGTCCATGACGGGCATTCATGACAATGTTCCCGGCTTCAACGGAAGCCGCATGGGAATGATGGTGGCCCGGATATTCGACAATCTGAAAGCCGGACAGTTTCTGGAGCGCTTCAACTGGTCGATCTATCCCGACGGCGATCTTCACCATCCCTTGCCGAAACAGATCCGCGTCAAGATTGACGACGGTGCACTGGCCCAGCTTTTCCTCCGGGTCGAGCGGCAAACCTTGCGGCGTCTACCCGGGTCCGGCGATATCCTGTTCACCATCAAGATCCATCACGATCCGTTGGCGGCACTGGAAGCGCAGGAAGGGCGTGCAGGGCTGGCGGAAGGGCTTCGCAAGCAGCTTCTTGCGCTTGATCCGGATCAGCTTGCCTACAAGGGCCTTGTGGCAACACGGGACGATCTGGCCCGGGCGCTGGAAAAAATCAGTCTCGGCTAGCGGAAGATCGTGCTGTGTGCTGAGCGTCAATCAGTGCCCTGACCTTTTCCCGGTCTTCAGCGCTCGCCGGGTGGTAGACCATCATCGCAAGGTCCGCACGGCCGTCGACGGCAAAGGTCGAACATTCAAGGCTCATCCAGCCGGCCACAGGGTGTTTCAACCGCTTGGTAAGGTCGTCTGTGGCGAGGACGTCATGGTCCTTCCACAGGCGTTCGAAATCCTGGCTCAGCTGGCACAATTCCTCTACCAGGGTTGTGGTTTCATATGCGGCGCCGGCGCGTACCACATCGGCCCGAAAAGCACCGACGACGAAACGGGCGACGCTTTCCCAATCCGCCTGAATATTGCGGACCCTCGGGTCGCTGAAGATCAGCCGCAAAATGTTGCGTTCGCCGGGGGGCAAGCTGGCGTAGTCGGTCAGGACGGCCGAAGAAGCGCGGTTCCAGGCGACGACGTCCCAGGTGTGGGTCCTGATCATGGCAGGGGTCTGTTCCAGGGCATCCAGAATGTTCTGGAGCCGGGGCGACACACCTTGCTGCGGTTGGTAGCGAACGTCAGGGGCACGGCCGAGCCCGATAAGATAAAGATGCTCGCGTTCGACATCCGTCAGCATCAGGGCCTTTGAAACCCGGTCAAGGACGTCGGCCGAAGGCGCACCGCCACGTCCCTGTTCAAGCCATGTGTACCAGGTGACGCTTACATTCGCGCGTTGTGCGACTTCTTCGCGCCTCAGGCCCGGCGTTCGCCGGCGGGTGAGGGGAATGCCGAATGCGGCGGGATCCAGTTTTGCCCTGCGATCCTTCAGAAACCGGCCTAGTCTATTGTCTTCCTGGATATCCGCCATCTTATCCTGTCAGTTATTATACCTGTATAAAGTCACTACTTTAACTGGATAAATATTGCCGCAAGACTGCTCGCCGTTCAACCAACGGAGTGTTTTCATGCGAGTATTCGTTACCGGCGCAACAGGGTTTGTTGGCTCCGCCGTCGTTTCGGAGTTGTTGCAGGCAGGCCATCAGGTGCTTGGCCTCAGCCGATCGGAAAGGGGGGCTGCACTCCTCCGGTCTCAAGGAGCACAAGTGCAGATCGGGTCGCTGGAGGACCTCGACAGCCTTCGTGATGGAGCAAGAGCAAGTGACGCTGTCGTGCACACGGCGTTCAATCATGATTTTTCGCGCTTTGCCGCAAGCTGTGAGGAAGACCGTGCCGCCATTCTGGCCCTCGGCGAGGGGCTATCCGGAACAGACCGGCCGCTGCTGGTTACCTCGGGTGTTGCCGTTGTCCGGTCCGGACCGGTGGCAACTGAAGCCGATCCGGCGGTTCCAACCTCACCGGCCTATCCCAGAGCTACCGAGGCCGCGACGGCCGAATTGGTGCAGGCCGGGATCAACGCCAGGGTGGTCCGCCTGCCGTTCTCGGTTCATGGACCGGGTGATCATGGTTTTGTTCCGATGCTGATCGGCATCGCCCGGGAGAAGGGGTTTGCCGCCTATGTTGGCGATGGTGAAAACCGCTGGCCGGCAGTGCACCGTCTGGATGCGGCAAGGGCTTATCGTCTGGCACTTGAAACACCGGAGACAGATGGTCCTTTTCACGCAATCGGCGAAGAAGGCATTCCCTTCCGCGCAATCGCCGAGGCAATCGGCCAGGGGTTGGACCTTCCCGTGCGCTCGCTCACTCCGGACGACGCAGGATCCTATTTCGGCTTCCTGGGTATCTTTGCCGGAATGGATGGTCCTGCGTCCTGCGGCAGGACCGGGGCTGCGCTCGGCTGGCAGCCGGCAGAATGCGGTCTGCTGGCGGACATCGGCAGGAGCGACTATTTCGGATAATAGCCGGGCGTTGCCAGGCAGTTGGACGCCTGCGTCGGAATAGCGGCTGGTGGAGCTGGATATTGTTGCGGTAGTTCATATGTAGTGCCAGGAGACCGTATCCAACGGTTCGATGCATCGGGCGTTCCCGGAACGCCAGTTGTTACAAGGGAGCCCGCCACCGCATGGCCGACAGCAAAGACCGTGAAAGCAACCGCCTCAGCGCCCGCATGGGGCGCTACGCCAAAGTCGGCACCAACATGGGTGGCATTGCCGCAAAGGTGGCCGGGGCACGGTTGTTCGGCATGGAACTCGACAATGCCAAGAACGCGGCCGAACTGGCCGCGGCCCTTGGCGGGCTGAAAGGCCCCTTGATGAAGGTGGCGCAGCTCTTGTCGACGATCCCGGATGCATTGCCGCCGGAATATACGACCGAACTTGCCAAGCTGCAGGCCAGTGCACCGCCCATGGGCTGGGCCTTCGTCAAACGCCGGATGCGGGCCGAGCTCGGTGCGGACTGGCAAGGCCGGTTTGCCGAATTCGGCAAGGAGCCGGCCGCAGCGGCTTCCCTTGGACAGGTGCACCGGGCCACCGGCCATGATGGGCGCGTTCTGGCCTGCAAGCTGCAATATCCGGACATGGCTTCTGCAGTCGAGGCGGATCTCAAGCAACTGCAGATGCTGTTTTCGTTGCACCGGCGCATGAGCCCGGCCATCGATACACGCGAGATCGCCAAGGAAATCAGCGCCCGGGTCCGCGAGGAGCTGGACTATGCCAGGGAGGCGGCACATATCGCCGTCTATCAGGGCATCCTGGGAGACTTCGACCGTATCCGCGTACCCGAAGTGATCCCGGAGCTGTCGACCAAACGCCTGCTCACAATGGGGTGGCTCACCGGAAAACCTCTGCTCGACTACAAGGAACACAGCCAGGACGAGCGCAATCTGCTCGCCAGAACCATGTTCCATGCCTGGTGGCATCCGTTCAGTCATTTCGGCGTCATTCACGGTGACCCGCATCTGGGCAACTATACCGTGTTCGAGCAGGAAGGCGCTCCGGCGGGCATCAATCTGCTGGACTACGGCTGCATCCGCATCTTCCCCGAGGCGTTTGTCGAGGGCGTCGTCGAACTCTATCGTGGCCTTCTGGAAGAAAATGACGATCGTGTCGTCGCGGCCTATGAGCGCTGGGGCTTCAAGGACCTGAAAAAGGAAGTCATCGAGGTTCTGAACATCTGGGCAAGGTTCATCTACGGTCCTCTGCTCAGTGACCGCGTCCGATCGATCGCGGACGGCGTGTCGGCCGCCGAATACGGACGCAAGGAAGCCTTCCGCGTTCATTCCGCCCTGAAGCAACTGGGGCCGCTGACGGTGCCGCAGGAGTTCGTCTTCATGGACCGGGCGGCAATCGGGTTGGGCGGGGTGTTCCTGCACCTGCGGGCGGAACTCAATTTCTTTGAGCTGTTCAACGAGCAGATCGACGGTTTTGAAGCGGCAACCGTACGCAAGCGCCAGAACGATGTACTGGCTTCAGCCGGGCTTGCCGGAGCCTCACATGCTGCCTGATTGTGCGAAGGTTTTCAGTGCGAAAAGGGATGCCAAAGCCAAAGCTGTCAAAAAGTCGCGACCTGTGTGACGAATTGTGCACTTCCCGTCATTGCCGAACCGGCAGGCTTTATTGTATGTAGGCTGCCGACTATCGAATTTTCCTGGGGGACTTCATGTCTGACGAAACTGCGCCCGCAATGGACTATGACGCTCACGAGCAGACTTACGAGGGGTTCATCAACTTCTCCAAGATCGGCACGATCGCAGTCCTGACCATTGTCGTCTGCCTGATCATGTTCGCCTTTGGCGGCACCGCTGCTACCGTTTTTGGCTGGCTGCTGCTGATCGCAACCCTCATTGCCACCGCTGTCGGCATGGCTCTGGGTGCATCCGGCTGGATCCCGCCTGCAGCTGTCTTCGTTCTGAGCGGCATCCTGGCGATCCTGACCGTCTGAGCTAAGCCTCCGGCCTTCATGGTCCGGCCAGCACAGACGAACACATCTGTTTTTGGAAAGGCGCGGTCAGATCCGCGCCTTTCCTTTTGTTCTCGGACCCCAAGTGCGATGAGCCAAGCCGCGCCAGCATCCTTTGTCTATGACCCGCCGCTGGAGCCGTTTCTGACGGTGCTGCACGCAGATGACGATCTTCTGGTCATCGACAAGCCGAGCGGGCTTTTGAGCGTGCCAGGCAAGGCTGCCGAACATGGCGACTGCGTCGAAAGCCGCGCGCGGGAGCGCTTCCCAGATGCGCGGATCGTTCACCGGCTCGACATGGATACGTCCGGTGTCATGGTTCTGGCAAGGAACCCCGCAGCACATCGGCATCTGGGGCTTCAGTTCGAACGGCGCAAGACGCTCAAGACCTACATTGCCGATATCTGGGGGAGCCCGTCAGAAGACGAGGGAGAAATTGATCTGCCGCTCGTTTGCGACTGGCCGAACAGGCCCAAGCAGATGGTCAGCTTCGAGTTTGGCAAACCTGCGCTAACCAGGTGGAAGGTACTTGAGCGGAAAGAACTGACGACGCGGGTCCGGCTGTTTCCCCATACGGGACGGTCGCATCAACTGCGTGTCCACATGCTTTCGCTCGGGCATCCAATCACCGGCGACAGGTTCTATTCGGAAGGTGAGGCGCTGACAGCCTCCAGCAGGCTTGCGCTTCACGCCGAAACGCTTGAACTGCACCATCCGGCGCATGGGGAGCGAATCTGTTTCCGGTCCGAAGTACCGTTCTAGATAGACATTCGGCCTGAGTGGTGCCTCGGCCAACTTCAGCCGTTACCGAGCGAGACACCGCAAACAGGTCTGGGTAGTCACCGCACATGATGACTTCAGGTCTTTTGGAAAGCTTACGTTTGGGCCGGATTAGCCGTTGCCGACGCGGCCAAGACCTTCGCGGGCGATCTTGTTGGAGTTGTCCAGCGTGATCGCGCGGGTGTAGCTCCGGCGGGCATCCTTCGGATTGTTGAGCATTTCCTGGGCAAGGCCCCGGTTTGCCCACGCAATAGCGGAATCCCGGTCGAGGTTGACGGCCATCGACAGGTCCGAGAAGGCGGCGTTCGGGTCGTTTACAGCGATGTAGGAGATGCCGCGAGCGATATAGGGAGCGCTTGCCTTCGGGTTCAGGCCGATGGCAGTCGCGAAGTCCTCGATCGCGCGTTGATGCTGGTTCTGCGCCTGGTAGATCAGGCCACGATTGTAGAACGCACGGGCATCGCTGCTGTCACGGGTGATGACGGAATTGAAGTCGGCAAGGGCAGCGTTGTAGTTGCCCTGCTGGCGATAGATGTTGCCGCGCCCGACATAGGCCACGTCATAGTCCGGCTTGATGTTGATCGCGCGGGTGTAGTCGGAGACCGCCTGATCGTTCTGGCCCATGCGGCGATAGACAAGACCGCGGTTGGCATAGGTCTGGTAGGACTGCGGGTTGAGCTGCAGAGCCCGATTGAAGTCCTCGACCGCCTTGTCCAGCTTGCCGGCCTGGCCGTAGGCAATGCCGCGGGTGCTGTAGGCGCTTGCATCGTTCGGATTGGCATCGATCACCGCCGTCAGAGAGGCGATGTTGGTCGAAGATCCGGCCGAAGCATTGGTCGGCACATCGTCGTAGACGCCCGTGGTGCAGGCCGACAGCACGGCAGCAAGGCCAAGCAACGTTGCATGGGGCAGAAACTTGCGCATGCGGCACATACGATCTCTAAGGGTCAAGCGATTAGACATGCCGTTCATCTGCCTCCAATAGGGCGGGAGTATGGCTGCTTCACGCTCTTTGAACCGAGCCGGAAGCATTCCCCGCAAAACGCCAAAAGCCGACCGGAACTTCGGTCGGCCTTAGGGCAGTTTTGAGAAGATTGGCGGCCAAATCCGCCAAAAACGCTCAAGCCGAACTTAGCGGCGAGCGGACTTGCCCGGGAGCAGGCCTTCACGCTGTGCCCGCTTGCGAGCCAGCTTGCGTGCACGGCGAATTGCTTCAGCCTTTTCACGCGCCTTCTTTTCAGACGGTTTTTCAAAGTGACCGCGAAGTTTCATTTCACGGAAGATGCCTTCGCGCTGCATCTTTTTCTTGAGCGCCTTCAGCGCTTGATCGACATTGTTGTCGCGAACCAGAACCTGCACGCGTTTTTTCCCGTTTTCGATGCGCTGCAGAGGATCCGCAGCAAGAATAACCATGATGGAAGCGAGGCTTCGCCAACGAACCTTACGGTGGTTTCAAAAACACATGCGAATGCCCATCGGTTTACCGATCAACCAAGCATCCACTTGTGTACAGAGACCTTATCGCCGCTGACGCGTCGCTCACTTTGGCGCGCTTAATACCAGAGCAAACCCTATGTGTCCACAGGCATTCGCAAAGAAACCCGCCAAAATCGGATTCCGGCACCTGCGCCGGAGCGTGTCCCCAACCCGTAGAACAAGTGTGGACACCGGACAGTATCACGACTAGAGGTGGATGTCTCACCCCGGTCAGAAGAGCCTCGTGCAAGAAGGCGTGACCTTGCCCACATTGTTGGAGGAAACAATGGCGCAGAACGCGTCAAGGGCTCCCGATTCGGACAAGAGCCAGTCCCTTTGGCGGAGCGACATACGGCCTACCCTTTCTCTAGGGTTGCCGCTTGCCGGGGCCCAGTTGGCCCAGATGGCCATCAATACCACGGACGTTCTGATGATCGGACGTCTCGGCGCGCAGGAGCTTGCTGCCTCCGTGCTGGCCTTCAATTTCTACATGCTGGTCTGGTTTTTCGGCATGGGTGTGCTGCAGGCGGTGATTCCGCTTGCCGCCCGCGCCCGTGGCCAGAGAAAGCTGCGCGACCTGCGCCGGGCCGTGCGCATGGGCTTCTGGATTTCCGTCCTGTTCTGCATCCCGGTCTGGGGCATCCTGATCTTCATTGAGCCTATCCTGCTGATGTTGGGGCAGGAGCCGGAACTGGCCATGCTCGCGGGGGTCTACATGGTCTATCTGCAATGGACCATGTTGCCGGCTCTGTTGATCATGGCCGTGCGCGGCTTCCTGACCGTAATGGAGCGGACGCAGGTGGTGCTCTGGGCGACGATTGCCGGTGCCATCGCGAATGCGTTCCTGGATTATGTGCTGATTTTCGGCGAACTCGGTTTCCCGCGCCTGGAACTGGTTGGGGCGGGGATTGCCTCGGTCATCAGTGCGACAACGACATTCCTGTTCCTGCTGGCATATGCCGTGCTGCACCCCAGGCTGCGGCGCTACAACATTCTTGGCCGTATCTGGCGGTCGGACTGGCCTGTCTTCTTCCAGATCGTCCGGCTGGGAACGCCGATTGCACTGACCATCATTGCAGAGGGCTCCCTGTTCACGGCCTCGTCGGTGATGATCGGCTGGCTGGGCACGCTGCCGCTCGCCGGTCACGGCATCGCCCTGCAGATCGCATCCATCACCTTCATGGTGCCTGTCGGTCTGTCCGTGGCCGCCATGACCCGCGTCAGCCTTGCTTCCGGGCGGGACGACCACAAGGGGGTCGGCCGCGCCGGCTGGACCGCGTTGGTCGTGACCATGCTGTTCATGGGCCTATTTGCCATTCTGTTCTGGACGATCCCGGAGCAGCTGGTGGGCGCATATCTCGACCTCAGCGACCCTGAAGCCAGGGAAGTGATGGCCTATGGCGTCTCGTTCCTGACGGTTGCGGCACTGTTCCAGCTTGCCGATGGCGGCCAGATTATCGGCGTCAATAACCTGCGCGGCCTGGGCGATACCACGATACCGCTTTTCTATGCCCTGTTTGGATATTGGGTCGTCGGCATCAGCCTGTCGCTTGGACTGGGTTTCGTGGCCGAATGGGGCGGGGTCGGTGTCTGGTGCGGCCTGGCGGGTGGCCTTGCCTCCGTCGCGGTGCTGGCGAACCTG
The DNA here is from genome assembly GCF_001999245.1 of Roseibium algicola. Taxonomy (NCBI): domain Bacteria; kingdom Pseudomonadati; phylum Pseudomonadota; class Alphaproteobacteria; order Hyphomicrobiales; family Stappiaceae; genus Roseibium; species Roseibium algicola. The sequence goes on from NZ_CP019630.1 coordinate 3,477,182, forward strand.
CGCTTTGCCCAGCGGGAGAAACTGGGTCTCGTGCCCGGCTGAGCCAGCCCCGTTTTGGCAACGTATCGGCGTCAAAACCAGAAAGCCCCGGCTCGTGTCCGGGGCTTTTTCAATCCTTTTCAGATGGTCCTGTTCAGGACTTTAACGAGATCCGGTTGACGTGGCCCATCTTGCGGCCTTCGCGGGTTTCGGCCTTGCCGTAAAGATGCAGACGGGCAGCGGGTTCCTTGAGAACCTCGTGCCAGCTGTCGGCGTCGAAGCCGATGAGATTTTCCATGACGGCATCCGAATGCCGCTCGGCAGAGCCAAGAGGCCAGCCGGCGACAGCACGAATGTGCTGGTCGAACTGGGACGTCAGGCAGGCGTCCTGCGTCCAGTGGCCGGAATTGTGAACGCGCGGCGCAATCTCGTTGACCAGCAGCCTTTCGCCAGCTTCCTTGCGCACCAGGAACATTTCAACGCCCATGACACCGATATAATCCAGACCGGCAACAATCTTCCCGGCCATCGCACGGGCTGCGTCCAGCGTTGCCTGCGAGACGCCGGCCGGAACGGTCGAGGTCTTCAGGATGTGGTTTTCGTGGTGGTTCCGGGCAACGTCGTAGCAGGCAATGCCGCCGTCCAGGTCGCGTGAGACAATCACGGAGACTTCACACTCGAAGGGGATAAGCGCTTCGAGCACCATCGGTACCGCACCGAGTTTTTCGAAGGCGCCGTCGGTATCCTCGGGCTTGCGGATCATCTGCTGCCCTTTGCCGTCATAGCCGAAGCGGCGGGTCTTCAGTACGCCCTTACCGCCAAAACGCGCGACGGCTTCATCGAGATCCTGCTGCGAGGCAATGTCGGCGAAGTCGGCAATGGCAACACCGGCACCGGAAAGAAACTGCTTTTCGAAAAGCCGATCCTGGGAAACCTCCAGCGCGCGTACACCGGGGCGCACCGGAACCTTGGCGTCGAGATGGGCAGCGGTCGGACCCGGCACGTTTTCGAATTCATAGGTGACGGCGTCGACGGAAGAGGCGAAGCGGTCGAGCGCATCGATGTCCTCGTAGGGCGCAACCGTGAAGGTGGCGCTGACGTCAAAAGCGGGACTGTTCGGATCCGGGCAGAAGATATGTGTCTTCAGACCAAGACTGGCGGCCGACTGCGCCAGCATCCGGCCGAGCTGGCCTCCACCAAGGATGCCGATGGTGTCGCCTGGGCTCAAACGGGTTTTGGCGTTCATGGTATGGATCCTGCCCGCGTCGGGCTATTTCAGTCGTTGGATGGCGTTTCGGCGACGGCGGCAGTGCGCTCGGCGCGGAAGGCGGTGAGGGCGGCGTCGATCGCCGGATCATGCAGGGCCAGGACAGCAGCTGCCAGCAGGGCGGCGTTGGTGGCACCCGCCTTGCCGATGGCAAGCGTGCCGACCGGAATGCCGGCGGGCATCTGCACGATGGACAGGAGACTGTCCTCGCCGGAAAGCGCCTTGCTTTCGACCGGAACACCGAAGACGGGCAGCGGCGTCAGGGCCGCAGTCATGCCTGGAAGATGGGCTGCACCGCCTGCGCCTGCGATGATGATCTTGAAGCCTTCGGCCTTTGCGCTCTTGGCGAAGTCGTACATCCGGTCCGGCGTGCGGTGGGCGGAGACGATGCGTGCCTCGTAGCTGACACCGAGCTGGTCCAGCGTGTCGGCGGCGTGTTTCATTGTCGGCCAGTCCGACTGACTTCCCATGATGATGGCGACATCCGCTTTGGCCATAAAATGCTCCAGTTTCCGGCGGGCTCAGAAGAGCCGCGGAGTATAGGCAGCGCGCCGCGCATCGCAAGCGCGAATCGGCAGATTTCGTGTCGGAAATTCACATTCGGGGTGCATGGTGCCGATGCGGGAAACCCGGTGGCAGGCAAGCTCAGGCGATGATGTCCGGGAACAGCTGATCCTCAAGTGCCGTGATCCGGTCCTTGATCATCAGTTTCTTCTTCTTCAGCCGCTGCAGCTGCAAGGCATCTTGGTTCGAAGTTGAGGCGAGTGCCTCGACGGCCGCATCAAGATCTCTGTGTTCCTGGCGAAGCTGCGCCAGTTGCAAACGCAACGCATCACTATCCATCTGCGCCATCTATGTCCCCCAAACAGGAGATAAGTCCTAATCCATTTTGCCGATGACGGGCAAGATATCATCTTAGGCCAGCCGGTGGCCGGTTTTCAAAAGTCCCTTGCTTTCGTCACGCGAACCGGGGTGCAGGTCACGATTTCGTATGTTGAAAACTTGTGAACTGGCAAATCTTTCAAGGGTAATTTTCGTGAGTTTTAAGTGTCTTAATTGGGGTCGCTTCTTCAGGGTTTCCTAAGGATAGCAGCGAGAATGCATAATTTGACGGCGAAACGCTCAAGCTATGCGCAAAGAACAATCGACAACGTCGGAATTCCTGTGGCACGATGAAAATGTTGAGCCAACAGACAGGAGGTTATCCATGTCAATGCAGTCGCATCTCGCAGAACTTGAGCGCCGTCACGCGGAAATGGAACGCAAGATTGAAGACGCTCAGTTACATCCGAGTACAGACTCCCTGCAATTGGCTGACATGAAGCGTCAAAAGCTCAAGATCAAGGATGAGATTACGCGAATACGGGAAAAGGAAACGCTCCATTAGAGGGCAGTTCCTCTGAGATTGAACGCCGCGCATTGCGCGGCGTTTTTGTTTTCAGCCCCTAGAGCGCCTTTGCCTGCTCACGCAGGGCGAATTTCTGGATTTTGCCTGTCGAGGTCTTGGGCAATTCGCAGAAGACAACAGTCTTCGGAGCCTTGAAGCTGGCAAGGTGCTGCCTGCAGAAGGCAATCAGGTCGGCCTCGCTAACCGTTGAACCGTCCTTCAGCTCGACAAAGGCACAAGGGGTTTCGCCCCATTTCTCGTCCGGTTTCGCCACCACAGCCGCGGCCTGCACGTCGGTGTGCTTGTAGAGCACTTCTTCCACTTCGATGGAAGAGATGTTCTCACCGCCGGAGATGATGATGTCCTTGGACCGGTCCTTCAGCTGGACATAGCCGTCGGGGTGCAGGACGCCGAGGTCTCCGGAATGGAACCAGCCGCCCTTGAAGGCCTTCTCGGTCGCTTCCGGGTTTTTCAGGTAGCCCTTCATCACGACATTGCCGCGGAACATGACCTCGCCAAGGGTCTCGCCATCGGCGGGCACCGGCTCCAGCGTTTCCGGGTCGAGCACCGTCAGACCTTCCAGCGCGACATAGCGTACGCCCTGGCGTGCCTTTTTCTGTGCCTGTTCGGCAAGCGGCAGGTCGTTCCATTCGACCTTCCAGTCGTTGACGACCGCCGGGCCGTAGACTTCCGTAAGGCCATAGAGATGGGTGACGTTAAAACCGGCGGTCTTCATGGCTGCGAGCACGCTTTCCGGCGGCGGGGCGGCGGCTGTGAAGAATTCCACTTCGCGGTCAAGATCGCGCTTGTGCTCGGGCGCTGCGTTGAGGAGCGTCGACATGATGATTGGCGCGCCGCACAGGTGGGTGACGCCTTCATCGGCAATCAGGTCCCACATGGTTTGCGGGCGGACCCAGCGCAGACAGACATGGGTTCCGGCGACAAGCGACAGGGACCAGGGAAAGCACCAGCCGTTGCAATGGAACATCGGCAGGGTCCAGAGGTAGACCGGGTGCTTGGCCATGGAGGCGGTAATCACATTCGCCTGGGCCAGCAGATAGGCGCCGCGGTGGTGGTAGACCACGCCCTTCGGATTGCCCGTGGTGCCGGAGGTGTAGTTGAGCGCGATCGCATCCCATTCGTCATCCGGAAGCGACCAGGCAAAGTCCGGGTCGCCCGATTGCACGAATTCCTCATAGTCGAGGCTGCCGAGACGTTCGCCTTCCTGCGGAAATTCGGTGTCGGAAAAGTCGATCACGGTAGGTGTCACCGTCGCAATCGACAGGGCTTCCTTGACGACCGGCGCATATTCACGATCGGTGATCAGCACCTTGCAATCGGCATGGTCGAGCTGGAAGGCAATGATAGCAGCATCGAGGCGTGTGTTCATGGAATGCAGAACCGCACCGGCCATGGGCACCCCGTAGTGGGCTTCCAGCATCGGCGGCACGTTGGACAGCATGACGCTGACCGTATCGTTCTTGCCGATTCCGAGCCGCGTCAATGCGGATCCAAGCTGGCGCGCCCGCCGGTGAAAGGTCCGGTAGTCGGTCCGCTGACGGCCATGGACGATCGCAACCGTGTCCGGAAACACATCCGCCGCCCTCGCCAGGAAGCTCAGCGGACTGAGCGGTGCATAATTGGCGGTGTTCTTGTCGAGACCCCGGGCGAAGGGGTTGACGCTGGCATCCATGACCATCCTCCCTGAAGCATCCCGCCAGCAGATGGGAACGGGATGCCAAAAACGTCTTGAGACCAATCTGGTCCCCTCCGCCAAATGGGGGGAAGGCACGGTGACCGGTTGATTTTGGCCGTATCAAAACCGGAAACGGTTTGCCGTGCAATTGGTCATTGGCGGGGGTATCCCCTTAGACGATCCACCCTGCACGCCTTGTCAGGCAAGAAGGCCGACAATTCCATCATAAGTCAGCTTGGCGCCGATCACGCCCATGAAGATATAGATGATGGCGTAGAACATTTCCGCCTTGACGATGCGCACCAGCCAGACGCCGACAAGAGTTGCCACCAGCGCAACTGGAAACAGCGTGACGGAAGTCGACAGGTTGGTGGCGTCGAATTGTCCCAGCAGGAAATAAGGCACCAGCTTGATCGCATTCACGGTGGCGAAAAAGATGACCGCCGTTCCGGCAAACAGCATGGGCGCCATGCGCAGCGGCAGCATGTACATCTGAAAGGGTGGACCGCCGGTGTGGCTGATGAAGCTGGTGAAGCCTGCCATCATGCCCCAGAACGTGCCTTTCGGCAGATTGTGGCCGCTCGCGGTGGTGATCTTGCGCTGCTTGAAGAGATAATCGGCGACGAACGCCAGGGACATTATGCCGATCAGGAAGATGACGAAGGAGTCGTTGACATAGGCGGCCGTGGCCCAGCCGATGCCAATGCCCATCACGGCCGCAGGCAGCAGAATGCTGAGGGTTTTCCAGTCAGCACGGCCGCGATAGGCAATCAGCGCGACAATGTCCATCACGATCAGGATCGGCAACATGATGCCGGCGGCCTGCAGCGGTGAAATGACGAGCGCCATGATCGGCACTCCAAGCATGGCGAAGGTGCCGCCGAACCCGCCCTTGGACAGGCCGACCAGAAAGACCGACGGAATGGCGGCTGCATAGAACCAGGGATCAGTAATTGGGATCATGTGCTGAGAAACGCGAGGAGTAGAACGGACAGGCCCGGCAGACAATCATGCCAGAGTGCTTACGTAAAGTCCCGAAGGCCGAATTGCCTATAAGCGGAGGCTTGCAATTTCGGGTGCCCTTACAGCACTCTAGGCCTCAAAAGCCGGAGCTGTGTCTCCGGGCTTGTGTTTGGGAGGACATTGTCATGGCAAGCCGGTATCACGAGATCTACCAGGGCTGGAAACAGGATCCGCTCGGGTTCTGGAAAGAGGCCGCTGAGGAAATCGACTGGGTCTCGACGGGCGACAAGGTGTTCGATCCCGATCAGGGGCAATATGGCCGCTGGTATCCGGATTGGGAGTGCAACACCTGCTACAATTGCCTGGACCGGCACGTGGAGCGCGGTCGTCCCGGCCAGCCGGCACTTATCTACGACAGCCCGATTACCGGACGGACGGCAAGCTACACCTATGCGGAGCTTCTGGAAGAAGTGGAGGCCATGGCCTGCGTTCTGGCCGACCAGGGCCTCGTCAAGGGCGACCGGGCCATCATCTACATGCCGATGATCCCCCAGGCCGTGATGGCGATGCTGGCTTGCGCGCGTCTTGGTGTCATTCATTCCGTCGTCTTCGGCGGGTTCGCCGCAAACGAGCTGGCAACGCGAATCGATGATGCAACCCCGAAGGCAATCATCGCAGCGTCCTGCGGCATCGAGCCGGGCCGCGTCATTGCCTACAAGCCCCTGATCGATCAGGCCATCGACATTGCCAGGCACAAGCCGGACAGCTGCCTCGTCTTCCAGCGCGAGGAACTGACGGCGGACCTGAAAGCGGGCAGGGACCACGATCTCGGAACTCTTCAGGCAGATGCTGTCGCGGCCGGGCGCAGGATCGCACCGGTTCCGGTGAAGGCAACCGACCCGCTCTATATTCTCTACACTTCCGGCACGACCGGTCAGCCCAAGGGTGTCGTTCGCGATAACGGCGGCCACATGGTGGCGCTGAAATGGTCGATGCAGAACCTTTACGACATTCAGCCGGGGGAAGTTTTCTGGGCGGCATCAGACGTCGGCTGGGTGGTTGGCCATTCCTACATCTGCTACGCGCCGCTATTGCACGGCTGCACCACGATCGTGTTCGAGGGCAAGCCTGTGGGGACGCCGGATGCGGGAACGTTCTGGCGGGTTATTTCCGACCATAACATCGTATCGCTGTTCACGGCGCCGACTGCCTTCAGGGCGATTCGTAAGGAAGACCCGAAAGGCGAGCTGATCCAGAAATATGATCTGTCCCAGTTCCGGTCCCTGTTTCTGGCGGGAGAGCGTGCGGACCCTGAAACGGTCAACTGGGCCATCGACCAATTGCAGGTGCCGGTGATCGACCACTGGTGGCAGACGGAAACCGGCTGGTGCATCGTCGGCAATCCGGTTGGTCTCGGCCAGTTGCCGGTCAAGCCGGGGTCTCCCACCGTGCCGATGCCCGGCTACGACGTCCAGGTGCTGGACGATGCCGGCCATCCGCTGGGCGCCAATACACTTGGCAACATCGTGGTGCAACTGCCGTTGCCGCCGGGTTCATTGCCGACTTTGTGGAATGCGGACAAGCGATTCTTCGATGCCTATCTCGCCGAGTTCCCCGGGTACTACAAGACGGCGGATGCCGGGATCATTGATGATGACGGGTATCTGTCGATCATGGCGCGGACCGACGACATCATCAACGTTGCCGGCCACCGACTGTCGACCGGCGGCATGGAAGAGGTGCTGGCCACGCATCCCGATGTTGCCGAATGTGCCGTCATCGGCATTGCAGACAAACTGAAAGGCCAGCTGCCTTGCGGGTTCGTTGTTCTGAAAGCCGGTGTCGACCGGACCCACGACGAGATCGAGAAGGAGCTTATCAAGCTGGTGCGCGACAAGATCGGCCCGGTGGCGGCGTTCAAGATCGCGATCACCGTCGACCGGTTGCCGAAAACGCGTTCCGGGAAGATCCTTCGAGGCACCATGCGCCAGATCGCCGACGGAGAAAGCTGGAAAATGCCGGCCACGATCGATGATCCGGCAATCCTGGACGAGATTACCGAAGCGCTCAAAACACACGGAATTTCCGTCTGAATTGACCAGGTGACGTTGCTGGAGGGCGATAACAGCCATCGACACAGCCGTTTTTGACACTTAATGTCGGGCCGCCGCGAAGCGGCCCGCGCTATTTGCGCATCAGAATTAAACTCAAGCAGCCGTGAGGTTTCCGTGTCTTTGGAGAATAAGGTCGCCATCATTACCGGGGCAGCCCGTGGGATCGGATTTGCAGTCGCCAAGCGCTTTGTCGCCGATGGCGCGAAGGTCGTGATTGCCGATGTGGATGACGAAGCCGGTGAAGCCGCGGCTGAAGATCTGAAATCGCAGGGCGAGGCAATGTACATCCATTGCAACGTCGCTGAACGTCTGGACGTTCGCAATCTGGTTGCCGAAACGCTGAACGCCTATGGCGATATCGATGTACTGGTCAACAACGCCGGCATCGTGGTCGGCGCGGATTTCCTCGACCTGGAAGAAGAGGATTTCGAGCGCGTCCTGTCGATCAACCTGAAGGGTGCATTCCTGTGCTCGCAGGCCGTTGCCCGCCATATGGTGGAAAAGGTTCAGAACGGTGGCGAGCCGGGCTGCATCGTCAACATGTCGTCGGTCAACTCGGTGCTCGCGATCCCGAATCAGATCCCCTACTGCGTTTCCAAGGGTGGCATGTCGCAGCTTACCAAGACGACCGCCCTGTCGCTTGCCCAGTACGGTATCCGCGTCAACGCCATCGGGCCGGGCTCGATCATGACCGAGATGCTGGCGTCGGTGAACAGCGATCCGGCGGCGAAGAACCGCATCCTGTCGCGGACGCCGATGCTGCGCGTTGGCGAACCGTCCGAAATCGCCAGCGTCGCCGCGTTCCTGGCGTCCAGCGATGCCAGCTACGTCACCGGTCAGACGATCTTCGCCGACGGTGGCCGCATGCCGCTCAACTACACGGTCGCGGTTCCCGACGACGCGTGATTTGACATCGGCATTCATCAGCCAAGAAGGGCGGCAATCGTGCCGCCCTTTTCACATTTGACGGGCTATGCGGTTTCCGCGTCCAGCTCGGCACCAAACTGGAGCCTCGCCAGTTTGGCATAAAGGCCACCGGCAGCGGTCAGTTCGCCGTGTGTTCCGGTTTCGACAATCCGTCCGTTTTCCATCACCACGATCCTGTCTGCCTTGAGAACCGTCGCCAGCCGGTGCGCGATCACCAGCGTGGTCCTGTTCTCCATCAGCCGGTCGAGGGCTTGCTGGACCAGATTTTCGCTTTCCGCATCGAGCGCGCTCGTGGCTTCGTCCAGCAGCAGCACGGGTGCGTGTTTCAGGACGGCACGGGCAATGGCAATGCGCTGGCGCTGGCCGCCGGACAGGGTAATGCCGCGTTCGCCGACGATGGTGTCGTAGCCGTCCGACATCTTCTCGATGAAGGGGGCTGCAAGCGCTGCTTCAGCGGCGGCGATGACTTCCTCCTGGCTGGCGTCCGGCCGTCCGTAGGCGATATTCTCCGCAATGCTGGCGCCAAAGATAGCCGTGTCCTGCGGCACCAGTGCGATATGGCGGCGCAGGTCTTCCGGGTCGAGATCCGGCAGGGCAACGCCATTGAGGCGGATGTCACCCGAGACGGGATCGTAGAACCGCATCAGCAGGCTGAAGAGGGTCGATTTGCCCGCGCCGGAGGGCCCGACCACGGCAACGGTCTCGCCCGGCGATATGGTGAGGCTGAGGTCGCGGACGACAGGCATTTTCTCCGCGTTGCGATAGGCGAAAGACACATCCTGGAAGACGATCTCGCCGCGTGGCGTCTCGGGCAGGCTGACCGGGTTTTCAGGTGCGGCGATTTCCGGCTGGATTTCCAGAAGTTCCGACAGGCGCTCTGCCGCGCCGGCTGCCTGTGAGAGTTCGCCCCAGACTTCGGAGAGCGCAGCCAGGGATCCAGCCGCCAGAATGGAATAGAGCAGGAACTGGCTGAGTTCACCGCCGGTTATCCTGCCGGAGAAGACGTCGCTCGCACCGATCCAGAGGACGGCGACGATGCTGGCCCCGATCACCATGATGGCAAAACCGGTCAGCGCAGCGCGGGCGACGATTGCCTGGCGGGCAGCCTGGAAGGCGGCATTGACGGCATCTGCGTAGCGGCCTGCGCTGCGGCTTTCATGGGTAAAGGCCTGAAGCGTGCGGACCGAGCCCAACATCTCGCTTGCATAGGCAGACGCTTCAGCAAGGGTATCCTGGGCAAAGCGGGACCTTCTGCGCACCTGGCGCCCGAAGCCGAGGATGGGAATGAGAATGACCGGGATAGCTGCCAGGACGATGACGGAAAGCCGTGGACTGGTGACGACCATCATCACGGCAGCGCCCAGGAACATGATCAGGTTGCGCATGGCAAGTGACGCGCTGGAGCCGAAGGCAGCCTTGATCTGGGTGGTGTCGGCCGTCAAACGGGAGAGGATTTCCCCGGATTTGGCGCTGTCGTAAAAGACCGGGCTGAGCCTGGTCATATGAGCAAAGACATCGGAGCGCACATCGGCGACGACCCGTTCGCCAATCCACATGACCAGGAAATAGCGAACGGAACTGGCAGTTGCCAGGGCACACACCACGCCGATCAGCACGGCGAAATAGGAATTGACCAGCGCGGGGTCATCGGCGCCGAAGCCGAAGTCGATCATCCGGCGGACCGCCGCAGGAAGGACAAGCGTTATGACGGCGGCCGAGAACAGGGCTGCGACTGCCGCTGCAACCATGGTCTTGTGCCGGAAGAGATACGGCAGCAGCCGGGTAAGCGGGCGAAGCGATCTGCGGGACTTTCCGGATGGGGATTGGGTTTCGTTGGCAGGGGCGTCGGCCACTGGGGTCTCCTTGTTGTTCCTTCCCGTCTTAGCATGTTCCGCAGTGCGGACAATGACTTTGGACAAAGCCGCCAAGAGCTTTAAAAGGGCTTTGCCGGAGGAAAGCGGGCCGTGTCGGCGAGGGGTTGAAATCCTTTGCCGGAGATAGCTGGAAATTGCCGGAATTTGCCCCTTGTCTTGGCTCCTTCCATGGGGTATATCCCCGCCTCATGTTTCTGAGGGCGGCGTCCGCAACCGGATCGGCGGCCCCTCATTTCGTTTTGCGTTTGCTTGGCGGCTTTCCCGGAAGGTTGTCACAGGGCGCTTGAAAGGACCGGCCATGAAAGCGGATATTCATCCCGACTACCACACCATCAAGGTCGTCATGACCGATGGCACCGAATACACCACCCGCTCCACTTATGGTGCGGAAGGCGACACCCTGACGCTCGACATCGACCCGACGTCCCACCCGGCATGGACCGGTGGTGACCGTCAGCTGATGGACCGCGGCGGCCGCGTGTCCCGCTTCAAGAACAAGTTCGCTGGCTTCCTGGGCTCCTAAGCTTCAGCCACGACAGTTTCAAACGAAAAACCCGGCCTCTGGCCGGGTTTTTTGTGTTTTGAGGTCCGCAGGAAACGCAGCAAGTACAATGTCACCCAGGGCGAGCACCGCGAGATCCGGGGTTTACCCGTTTCCTGAGAGCTGGCCAGAGAGCTGACCAGAGACCTGGCTAGTGACTTGGCCAGAAAACTGGAGCGTGTTGACCTTCATCAGCAAACCCTGGCGCTTCGGCACTCGGCGTTGAGTATAGGCTTCGGATCTACGCTTCGCTACTCGGGAGGCATCCTGGGGCTTTACTGGGATCCGGCGCAGGCTCACCCAAAACAAAAAGCCGCCTTGCGGCGGCTTTTCGAATTCGAAAGAGGTTGATCGGACTTAGCCGAACTTGCCGAATGCGGCGTGCAGCTTGTTGATCTGGGAAGCGACCGGATTGTCGTTCGTTGCTTCCTCGACCTGCTCTGCGTCCTTGCGGTACAGCATCTTGTCGAGGTGGACGACGCGTTCCTGCAGCCGGGAAGAGCGGTCAACCAGCTCGCGCAACGTTTCCGGCAGATCAGTCCAGGTTGGGCCGCCCGCGGCTGTGGACAGCTTGTCGAGGCGAACCTTGTTCTTCTCGCTGCCGGCCTGCTCACGGGACATCTCGCCCTCGTTAACCGCACGCTGCAGCAGCAGCCAGGAGGCCAGCTGCATGAGCCGGGTGGTCAGACGCATGGACTCCGTCGCGTAGGCGAGGGAGGCAGGACGCGGAAGCTGCTTGGCTTCTTCGCGGCCGTTGCCGTCCAGGTACATTGCCGTTTCCTCGACCAGCGACATGCCTTCCTGAAACAGGCTCTGGAAGCTGTCGGAGCTGGCAAGGTGATGCGCGATATGAACTGCGCTTCCTGTGTCACCGGCTTTTTTGATGTCGTCCGTCATAGGATTGCTAAGCCTCAATTACTCTTCCGGTTATCCTGCCATCTCTTCTTTGTCTGTCCCGGGATATGACATCCCGTTTCAGGTGTTCCTTTTTGGAACGATGCAGGTCTTCATGGCCTGTATCCAGCAAAGCGCGTGCCAAACGGACAAGTAAACGGCCATTAACCAGAACATTGACAAGATACTATGAGGCGTTGGCAAAAAAAAGAGCCGCTTGGTTGCGGCTCTGAGTCTTTAACAGGGAGGCGTCAAACAGAGTGGACAGGAGCCACTCACATCCAGATGACTGGATAGCTATGTTTATATTTTAGAAAGATTAATAAGAGGTAAACGAGTAAATTTTTACCTATCAGCTTTACTGTAAGTGCGTGTCAAAAAAGGACATAAACTCAAGTTCTGTAATAATTTACAGGGTCACTTCTGGAAAATTGAGTTGGCTGCATCGCGAATAGTGCCGCGTTGCTCAAGCTCCTTCTGGGTACGGTTAATTTCACCCTTCAGGGCTTCGATCCGTTCCTGCAGCTCGGCCTCGGAAAGACGAGACAGTTCTTCCCCTACGGCAACCGCGCCAAGTGGTGATTTTTTGGGGACATCTTCATCAAACAGGTTCATCGGTTTCCTCCTCTGCGATGCCAGATCGGGGTCCGGCCGCGTTTCCGACCGTTATTTAACCCGAGCCCGGGCGGGTTGCCTCGCCGGGCTGTTTTCCTGCAAATAGACAGACGCTCGATTTACCATATGCCAGGCACAGTTGGCCTAGCCAGTCCCAAAATGAACCAAAAAGGAAACGCCTCTATGCAGAATCTGCCGGATCGCATGACCGCCGTTGCCATTTCAGAGCCCGGAGGACCGGAGGTTCTGCGCGTTGAAGAGCGGTCCATTCCCGAATTGGGACAAGGCGAGATCCTGATCAAGGTGGCGGCTGCCGGTGTCAACCGGCCGGATGTCCTGCAGCGCAAGGGGGCCTATCCGCCGCCGAAGGGCGCGTCCGACCTGCCGGGGCTAGAAGTCTCTGGCGAAGTGGTGGCTCTGGGCGAAGGAGCAGGTCGGCACAAGATCGGTGACAAGGTAACGGCGCTCGCCCCTGGTGGCGGCTATGCGACCTACTGCAAGGTGCCGGAAGGACATGCCCTGCCGGTTCCCAAAGGGCTTTCCATGGTGGAGGCCGCAGCCGTTCCGGAAACCTTCTTCACTGTCTGGACCAATGTGTTCGATCGCTGCGGCCTGAAAAGCGGAGAGCGCTTCCTGGTGCATGGCGGCACTTCGGGTATCGGCACAACGGCAATCCAGCTCGCGAAGGCATTCGGCGCCGAAGTATTCACCACCGTCGGGTCGGCGGAAAAGGCCGAGGCGGTGAAAAAGCTCGGAGCGGACCACGCCATCAACTACCGTGAAGCGGAGTTCGAAAAGGTGATCCTGGAGATCACGGGCGGCGAAGGGGTTGACGTGATCCTGGACATGGTCGGTGGTGACTATGTTGAACGGAACTGGAAAGCCGCAGCGGTGGAAGGGCGTATCTGCCAGATCGCGACGCTGAACGGCATTGCGGAGAACGTCAATTTCTCTCGCCTGATGGTCAAGCGCCTGACCCATACGGGGTCGACTCTGCGTCCACGCAGCGATGCGTTCAAGACGGCAATTGCCGAAAGCCTGAGGGAGAAGGTTTGGCCGCTGCTCGAATCGGGCAAAGTCGCGCCCGTGATGGATTCCACCTACCCCTTGGCCGAGGCCGCGGAAGCCCATCGGCGCATGGAAGGCTCTGGCCATATTGGAAAAATCGTCCTGACGGTGGATGTCTGATGCCGGATGGAAACCTGCAACTGGGCGATTGTTACGCGAGTATTTGCGTTTCCGTGTTTTTCGACATATATTCCGGCCACTTTCCAGGAAACTGATCAAGGAACACCGCTTTTTCGCCCTGCCGGGCGAGAGAGCAGACGAGAGGAATTTATCTGATGGCGAACACGCCGCTTATGCCGAAGGCAACCGCCGTCTGGCTCGTGGACAATACCGCGCTGAGTTTCACTCAGATCGCCTCCTTCTGCAAACTGCACCCGCTTGAAGTGAAGGCAATTGCCGATGGCGAAGCCGCACAGGGGATCAAGGGACTTGATCCGATCCTGACCGGCCAGCTCTCCCGTGAAGAAGTCGAAAAGGCTCAGAGAGATCCGAACTATCAGCTGAAGCTTCAGGGTTCGAAGGTGGTCGTGCCTGAATCCAAGCGCAAGGGACCGCGTTACACGCCGGTATCCCGTCGTCAGGACCGTCCGAATGCGATCCTGTGGCTGGTGCGCAACCATCCGGAACTGAAGGATGCGCAGATCATGCGCCTTGTCGGCACCACCAAGCCGACCATTGCCGCAATCCGCGACCGGACCCACTGGAACTCTGCCAACCTGACGCCGTCCGACCCGGTTACCCTGGGCTTGTGCAGCCAGCTTGAGCTGGACATGGAAGTCGAAAAGGCTGCGAAGAATGCTCCGCTGCCGATGGCAGGCGAAGTGAACGAGACCCTGATGTCCGTCGAAGACAGCACCAGCGAAGACGCTATCGCAGCTGCTTTCTCGCTCGATCCGTCGAAGCCGATCCAGCGCGAGGAAGAAGAGGAAATCGACGCCGATGCCGTGTTCGCCAAACTGAACTCGCTGAAGAGCGAAACTCAGGACGAAGACGAAGAAGACGACGAAAACCGCTGATCGCTTCCCGCTTTCTGCAAATTCTGGAACCGCCGGCTGAGTTCAGCCGGCGGTTTTTGTTTGACCTTCCAGACGCATGTTTCCGGCTTGCCCGCCCAGGGTGTGGAATGGCTGAATTTTCGACATGAGCCGTACCCAGATCATATGAAAACGCGTTGCCACGTTGAGGATCACACAATAATCTCCCTGAAAAATTCGGGAGACGCTCATGACCTACAGACTTTTGAAACTTGCTTTTGGCCTGACCCTCGCCTTTGGCTCGTTCCAGGCTCACGCGGAAACGCGGATCACCTATAAATCCGCCAAGACCGGTTCCTCCTATTACCAGATGGGTGTCCAGATCGCGGAAGCCATCAAGGCCGGCAGCAATGGAGACATGATTGTCACCGTGGAAGAAAGCCAGGGCTCCGTTCAGAACGTGATGGAAGCCAAGGCGCGCGGTGGTGACTATGTGTTCACGACGCCGCCAGCGCTCGTTTCCCTTGCCCAGGGCGGCAAGGCCATGTTCGAAGGCAAGGGCGATCCGAAGTTCGATGAAATCCGTGCCCTGTTCCCGATCCCGTCGTTGACCATGCATTTCGTCATGTCGGCCGATAGCGGTGTTTCCGACTTTGCCGGGATGGAAGGCAAGACGATCCTTCTCGGCAAGGGCTCCTTCGGTGCGACGGAAGGCGAAAAATATCTCAAGATGTTCGGCCTTGAAGGCAAGGTGAACATCGCTGACGCGGAACTTTCCAATGCGGTTGCCGCGCTCAAGAATGGCCAGATCGATGGTTTCGTGACCGCCGGTTCCTGGCCCGCGCCGAATGTTATCGAGGCGGCTGCCTCCGCGGACGTGACGGTGCTTTCGCTCAGCGATGAGCAGATTGCCGAAACCAAGCGTTCGAAACTGGTTATTCCGGCCGGGACCTATGCCGGCCAGGCCGAGGACATCGTCACCACCTCGCTACCGGTCGTTGCCTATACGACCAGCGCCATGGACGACGACACGGCCTATGCCCTGACCAAGACCTTCTGGGACGAAAAAGCCAAGATGGGCGAAGAAGCCCCGTGGTGGAATGGTGTCGATCAGGCGCTGATGGCCAATATCACCGGCAAGATCCACCCGGGTGCCGCACGCTACTATCAGGAAGCCGGCATCGAATTGACAGACGCCCAGAAGTAAATCACAAGACCGAACGCGGGGCGCCATGGCAGGATCTGCCGGAAAATGGCGCCCCGTATCGTTCGTGCAGACACAGTGGTCCGGCGGAAATCGTCCAACGGGCCCTTCCAGGACTGTCCAAAAGCATCAGTTCCCTGCCTTGCGCAGGAGAGCGCTCTGACAGAATGAAACCGTGCAGCGGCATGTCGCCCCTTCGGCCGATAAGCTGCGCAACCAGATAGAAATACCAGCCCATGATCAGTGGTGACACCGCGACATCGCCCTTCCAGCGAATGGCCATGCTTCTTCTCGCAACGGCGCTTGTCGTATTTCATCTCGGGTTGATCTTCTCCGGTCTGGTGCCGAACCTCGTCAGTCGGCCGCTTCATCTTGCACTTGCCCTGCCATGGATCTTCATCTTTGCCAAAGGCGGTTTTCTCACGCGCTTGAGCGGTGCAATCCTGTGTGCTGCAGGTGTGGCCGTCTGTCTGTGGATCGTGGCCAACCAGTCCGCGCTTTCGGACCAATACGGCTTTCTGGAAGGTGACTTCCAGTTCTGGATGGCCGGCACCCTGTTGCTGGTTGTGCTTGAGGGCGCGCGTCGCGCAATCGGCTGGCCGCTGCCGGTGGTGGCGGCGCTGGCACTGGCCTATGGCATGTTCGGTCAGCATATTCCGGGTGAATTCGGTCACTCCGGCACGCCGCTTGCGAGTTTTCTCGGCACGCTGACCATTGCTGAAGGCGGGGTCTGGGGAAGCCTGACCGGTGTCTCGGTTGGCGTGGTCGCCATTTTCGTGATTTTCGGCGCGGTTCTGAATGCCGGGGAAGCCGGACAAGGGTTCATGAACGTCGCTGCGGCGGCGGCAGGCCGGCTCAAGGGCGGGGCGGCCAAGGTGTCCGTGTTGTCCTCGGCGCTGTTCGGCTCCATTTCAGGCTCCGCGTCTGCCAATGTGGCTTCCACAGGTGCAATCACTCTTCCGGCCATGACGCGGCTCGGCTACCCGAAAAAACTGGCGGCAGCCGTCGAGGCAGTTGCGTCCTCCGGCGGCCAGATCATGCCGCCTTTGATGGGGGCAGGGGCCTTCGTCATGGTGGAGCTGACACGGGTGCCTTATACTCAGATCATGGCAGCGGCCTTGCTGCCGGCAATTCTTTATTTCTTCGCGGTCTGGGTGGGCATCAATGCCTATGCCAAGCGGTATGACCTTGCTGCCATCGACCAGGGCGATCAGCCGCAAATGCGCCAGGTGGCCATTACCTCAGCCTTCTTCCTGGTGCCGTTCTCCGTGCTGCTGTGGGGCATGTTCGTCGCGCGCTATACACCGCAATACGCTGCCTGCATTGCCATTTTGGCCGGGTTCGCGCTGCTTTTCTTCAACGCCCAAGGAACCTTTGCACTCAAGGACATCCTGCTGCGGCTGGAAAGCGCGGCTTTGAACTCGGCGCGTCAGGTATCGGTCATCGCGGCGATCATCGTCTGTGCCTCGATCATCATCGGCGTGCTGGCGATCACCGGGCTCGGCGTCAAGATCACGTCGCTCATTCTGTCCGGGTCGGGTGGATACCTGTGGCCGTCCTTGTTCCTGACCGCGCTTGCCTGTCTGATCCTCGGCATGGAAGTGCCGACGACCGCGGCCTATGTCATTTGTGTTTCCGTTGCCGGACCGGCCTTGATGCAACAGGGGTTGGAACCCTTGCAGGCACATCTTTTTGTCTTCTGGTTCGCGCTGCTGTCGACCATCACGCCGCCGGTCTGCGGAGCCGTCTTCATCGCCGCCGGGATGATTGGCGAAAACTGGCTGAAGGTAGCTCTTTCCGCCATGGCACTCGGCATTGGCCTCTACATCATTCCTCTGGCCATGGTCGCCAATCCGGCGGTGCTGGAGCTTGCGGCCCGCCCGCTGCCGGCGCTGCTTGCCGCTGCCAAGATCGGCCTCGGGCTGGGCCTTGTTTCCTACGGTGTCATAGGCTTCAGAAAGCCCCTGCAGAGACTGGCTGCAAGCGGCGCAGGCCTTCTGATTATCTTTGTCGGGGGCAATCTGCTCTAGGCAGTCGCCCTAGGTGCCCTGGCCACAGCCTTCCGGCTTGAAAATCCGTTGTGTCGAAGCTGGATGGCGAAGCAGGGCTGCTGCCGGCCGAATTGGGCGTTGCTGAAAATTGCCGCCGCAGTTGGGGCATGCGCCATTGAGGACGTTTCGGGCGCAGTCCGCACAGAACGTACATTCGAAAGTACAGATAAAGGCCTCTTCGGATTCCGGTGGAAGGTCCTTGTTGCAGCATTCACAATTGAGGCGCAGATCCAGTATGGCGGTCTCCGGTAAGAAATTGTCCGCCAAGGGTCATCCGTTGCGGTTGGTCAGGTCAAGCGGCAATCGCTAGCCCTTTTGAACGCGCTTTCCGAAATCGACGTTGCTGCTCTTCCCGAGGCCGTGTCTGAGGCACAGGTAGATGATGGCGAGGCTTGCCAGCAGCCAGAGTGCGCCCCAGAAAATCGTGGGGCTGCCAAACTCTTCCGCCAGCATGTAGGCATCGGAACGGGCACCTGAGCGACGGATGGTGTCGTCGAAAATGTCGAAGGGCACGTAGAGGATGCTGGTCAGGCCGATGACGCGCAGGATCAGGTCGTTGACCGTGACACTGAGATACCTCGCTGCCGCCAGCATGGCCACGCCGGTGCCGATGCAGAAGGCGAGGGCAAAGAGATCGCGGATATAGAGCAGCGCGACCAGCAAGGTGAAGGCACCGAGCAGGCCCAGCACGATGCGGTCTGCATTTGTTTTCAAGGCAATCATCAAGAGTGCCATGCCGATGGCGAGCGAGCCGAGATACCCGGCCGTCAACGTCAGGAAACGGCTGCCACCGCGTGTAATCGCATGGCCACCCTGCCAGGGCGAGAGAGAGATTTCCTCCACGGAACCACCGGTCAGGATGGCCGCCAGCGCGTGGGACAATTCATGCAGATAGACGATCAGGATCTTCAGGGGCACGACCAGGATGGTGTTCCAGAAGAGGAACATCACCGCGGTAATGAGGATGAGCTGCCAATGGCCTTTGAGGATCTGCATGAAGTTGAAAAGTCCGTCTGAGGGCGGAAAAGTCAAGCCGGCATGCCCGGTTCACCCGACATCACGCGTGCATTCCTCAGGATCCGTTGAGCTGACGTGAGTCTCAGCGTTCCGTCAGTTTCAGTTCGATCCGGCGGTTCTTGGCCAGGGCGTCCGGTGTTTCCCCTTCTTCCAGCGGCTGGAATTCGCCGAACCCAGCTGCGACAAGCCGCTTGGGGTCGACGCCGCGTTCGATCAGGTAGCGGACCACGGAAATGGCGCGGGCGGCGGAGAGTTCCCAGTTGTTACGCAAGCGTCCGGTGCCCGACAGGGGGCGGGCGTCGGTGTGCCCGTCGACACGCAGCACCCAGTTGATCTCGTCCGGAATTTGACCGCTGAGCTCCTGGATGGCGTCTGCAAGCTTGTCGAGCTCCTGCCGGCCTTCCGGATTGATGTCTTCCTGACCGCTGTCGAAAAGCACCTCGGACTGGAACACGAACCGGTCGCCGACAACGGAGATGTCGGAACGCTGGGACAGGATTTCGCGCAGGCGGCCGAAGAAGTCCGAGCGGTAGCGCGACAGTTCCTGCACGCGCTGAACCAGTGCGGCGTTCAGCCTCTTGCCGAGGCTGGCGATCTTGGCCTGGCTGTCGGCTTCCTTTGCCTCGGAAGCTTCAAGAGCAGCGTTAGCGGCAGCTATCTGGCGGCGTAGTGCCGCGATCTGCTGATTGAGCAGCTCCACCTGCGCAAGGGCGTCCTGGCTGATCTGACGTTCGTCGTCGAGCAGGTTTTCCAGCTGGGTGGCGCGTCCGCCGGCCGCATCGGCTGCACCGGAACTGTTTTCCAGAAGGCCAAGCAGCCGGGTCTGTTCGCTCTGTGCATCGGAAAGGCTGGCCTGCAGGCCGAGGATCGTGTCTTCCAGCTCCCCGGAATTGGCGCGCTCCAGGGCGAGAAGCTCCGTCAGCTCGCTGATCTGGGCATTCAGCCGGTTCAGCACCGTGTCGCGGCCCGAGAGCTGCTGCGACAGGAAGAACTGGGCGATCATGAAGATGGACAGCAGGAAGATGATGACGAGCAGCAGTGTCGCCATGGCATCAACGAAACCGGGCCAGTAGTCGGTCGACTGGGCCCTTCGGCGAGCGCGCAATCCTGCCAGTCCGGCCATCGTCTACTCCTTCGCGCGGTCGAAAGCGGCGGCGATCGAGGACAGGAGCCCTTCGATGCGCTTTTGCTGTTCGCCCTGGGCCTCGGCCCAGTCGCGCATCATCTGCTGTTCGGAGCGAACGTGTTTGACGAGGCCCTGAATGCCTTCGGCCAGATTGGCCATGGCCTGGTTGGCATTCTTGCTGCCGCCTTCCTCAACGCTTTTCTGCAGGGCGGAGATCGAGGCCTGTATCTGTTCGACGCCGGGTGAGTCCGGAGCATTGAACAGGCTTTCTTCCGGATCGATGTCAGTGACAGTTGAGAGCCAGTCTTCAAGCTCGTTGTAGAACCGGTTCTGGGCCTGCCCCGCCTGCAGATCCAGGAAGCCGAGCACAAGCGAGCCGGTCAGACCGAAGAGCGAGGACGAGAAGGCCGTGCCCATGCCAGAGAGAGGCGCTTCCAGGCCTGCTTTCAGGTCCTCGAAGATGACGTTGGCATCACCCGAGCCGACGTCGAGCGATTGAATGGTTGCACCGACTGAGCTGACGGTCTGCAGCAGACCCCAGAACGTGCCGAGCAGGCCGAGGAACACCAGGAGGCCTGTGAGGTAGCGCGACATCTCGCGGCTTTCCTCAAGACGCATTCCGATGGAATCGAGGATCGAACGGGCGGTGGTTGGCGTCAGGGCCATGTCGCCGGACTTGTTGCCGAGCAGGGCAGCCATCGGCGCCAGCAGCACCGGCGAACGCGTGTCGAGGCCCGGGTCGCCGATCCGGAAACTGTTGACCCAGGAGATTTCCGGGAACAGTCGGATCACGCGGCCGAAGAGCAGCAGCACACCGAACACGCCGACAAGCACGATCAGGCCATTCAGACCCGGGTTGCTCATGAAGGCCGTCGAAATCTGCGGGAACAGGATGAAGGCGATGAAGGCAACGATCACCAGAAAGATGATCATGAAGGTCAGATAGGCCCGCGGACTGGACAGGCTGTAGGGGTCAAATTCACGGGCCATATTGCGTTATCAATCACCTGAATTGGACGTAACTGATTGATAGCGTGATTTTTAACGGCTTGGAAACCTCGAATTGCCGAAGAGACCCGAATAAAGTCTGGAAAGCCCGAAAACCGTCGGGTTTATCCAAAGGCCTTCTCATGAAGAGACGGGCCGTGGGTCCCGTCTCCCGGGGTGGGCGGTTTGCGCCGCACATCTTTCAGGTCAGCGTGATGCGCTTTTCGAAGATGAGGGTGTTCGCGTCGCGGTGCTGCCGGGAAGCGCTGGAGGCAATCAGCCCTGAGCCGGGGTTGCCGCCTTTTTCAGGAGCTGCAGTAGGTATTTGTGGGCGTCTTCGTTGCCGACAACCACATCGCCGCTTTCCAGCATCTTGTTCTTGCCCTGAAGATCGGTGACGAAACCACCGGCTTCGCGCACCATCAGGAGGCCGGCCGCAATGTCCCAGCTGTTCAGGTTGCGCTCCCAGAAGCCGTCGAGACGGCCGGACGCAGTCCAGGCAAGATCGAGGGCAGCTGCGCCGCAGCGGCGGATGCCAGCGACTTCCGGCATGATGTAGCGCAGCTCGCGCAGTGTCCGGCCATGGTCGCCCGACCCGATGAAGGGCAGGCCGGTGCCGAACACCATTTCATGCAATTCGGTGCGGCCTGCAACCCGCAGGCGACGGTCGTTCAGGAAGGCGCCGCGACCGCGTTCAGCGGTGTAAAGCTCATCCATCACCGGATTGTAGATGACCCCGGCCACGATCTCGCCAGCCCGTTCCAGTGCGATGGAGGTGGCGAAGATCGGAATGCCGTGCAGGAAGTTGGTGGTGCCGTCGAGCGGGTCGACATGCCAGCGATGCTGGCCGTCGGTTCCCTCGACTTCACCGCTTTCTTCCATGACCAGCCCGAAGGTCGGGCGGGCCTTGGTCAGTTCGGCGCGCACAATGTCCTCGGCGCGGCGGTCTGCAGCCGAGACGAAATCGCCGGGTCCCTTGCGGGACACCTGAAGGTTTTCAACTTCACCGAAATCGCGAACCAGAGAACGTCCGGCTTTCGTTGCGGCTTGAACCATCACGTTGAGGAGAGCTGTGCGGGCCATTGTTTGTCACTTGTTGTTGGGCGCCGCCCGGCAAAATCCGGGCGCGCCAATTTGAAGTCTTGCCGGGAGGAGATCAGTCCGCGCGGCGGACGTATTCCAGTGAACCGGTGTCGACGATGATCTTTTCGCCGGCGGTGATGAACGGAGGTACCATCACGCGGACGCCGTTTTCCATGAGCGCGGGCTTGTAGGACGAAGACTGGGTCTGGCCCTTCACCACCGCGTCGGCTTCCCGGATTTCCAGGGTCACGAACTGCGGCAGGGTGATGCCGATCGGGCGCTCTTCATGCAGTTCCACGGTCACCATCATGCCGTCCTGCAGGAAAGCGGCGCGGTCGCCAACGAAATCAGCCTGAAGTTCCAGCTGCTCGTAGGTTTCGGTGTCCATGAAAATCAGCATGTCTTCCTGGGTGAAGAGATACTGGAAGTCTTTCTGCTCCAGACGGACGCGCTCGACCTTGTCTTCGGAGCGGAAACGCTCGTTGAGCTTGCGGCCATCGAGCAGGTTTTTCATTTCAACCTGTGCGAAGGCACCGCCTTTGCCTGGCTTGACGTGTTGGACTTTGACAACCGCCCAAAGCGTGTCCTGGTGCTGAAGCACGTTACCGGGCTTTATTTCGTTTCCGTTGATTTTCATGGAACGACCGACTGTTTGATTTGTTTGGATCTTAGGGTCTGTTGACCATTAGAAATCCGCCGCGTCCGGTGGAAACTCCACCCAAACCACGACAAAACTCCAAAACTCAAAAGAACCTTTAGCAGGGCGAGACCGGCGGGCCGCCGATGCGCCTGAAATTTGCTCGCGCCTGTCCACCACAAAAGCCGGTGGAGTTCAAGGAAAAAAGGCAAACATCCTTACGATTCCGCGCTTCCTCGCAAGGTTTACGGAGATTCCTTGCCGGGCTCCTCCGACGGGGCCATCAATGTGGCCGAATATTGTTCGGCCAGCTTGCGCGCTTCATCCATTGTTGTTTCGTCCAGACTTTCGATAATCCGGTCGAGCGAGAAATCGGAAACACCCAAGGTGCGGGCAATCAGGTGCCAGCCCGCTGCGGCGGCAAAATCCTGTTCCCGACCACGGCCGTAGGCATAGGTCCGTGCCAGCCGGTTCATCGCGACCGGGTTGCCGGACGTGGCGGCCCGCTCGAACCAGTCGGCGGCTTCCGTCTCGTTCGGATCGACGCCCTTACCCTGGAACCGCAGAATGCCGTAGTAAACCTGCGCGGAGGTGTGTCCGCGGCGGGCTGCACGGCCAAGCCAGAACGCACCCAGGCCGGGGTCGTTCAGCCCGGTCTGGGCTTCCAGATAGGAAAGGCCGAGCGCGTATTGCGCTTCCGGATCGTTTAGCTGGGCGGCTTCTTCCAGAAGTTCTCGCGATTTCTTCTCGTCGAAGGGGCGGCCTTCGCCTTCCTCGTAGAGCAGGGCGAGATTGTAGAGCGCAGACGCATTGCCCGCGTTGGCAGCCTCTTCGAACAGGTCCGCTGCCTTCTTCTTGTCGACTTCGACACCGGTGCCGAGCAGATAGAGCTGGGCCAGCTGCATGGCAGAGCCGGTATCACCCTTGGCGGCGGCCAGGCTGTACCAGTCGGCAGCCTTGGCCTTGTCCTGATGTATGCCGAGCCCGGCTTCGTGCAGCACGCCTAGCAGGGCTTGGGCGGCCTTGTCGCCCTGTTCCGCCAAAGGGGTCGCAAGACCGAGCGCGGTCAGGAACCAGCCGCGTTGAAAAGCGGTGTACGCGGTATCAGCGTTGGCGACTTCGCCTTCTTCCAGTTTCGGCGGACCCGCGTCGACAATGCTCAGCAGTGTCTTGTCCTTGGTCGTGACGTCGATCAGCACCGGTAACGGTTTACCATCCGGCCCTACTGGTACGTCCGGCTCTGGCGCCGCGTCACCGGCCTCTGTTGTTTCGCTGGTGCCGGTGTTGTCCTGGGCAATGGCCGGAGAAAACGACACGGATGACAGCATTCCAGCTGCCAGCAACCCTGCCGCAAGCAGAAAGGGGGCGTGAAGTTTCCGGCGTAGGCTCGTTTCAGGTGTCGGCATGCATCCAGCTCTCGCTATTCGACTTCAGGAAAGGGATGGGCGTCCAGAATACGATTGGCTTCGGCAATCACGGATGAAATATCCGTGTCCGGTTGCCAGGCAGCATCCTTGAGGGCAACAAAATCTGCTCCGGTCGCGGCAACGCCTCCCAGGGTTTCTAGCGTGTTGCCGGCAAGTGCGACGCAGGGTGTTTCGAACAGTTCTGCCCACCAGGAGGCGCTGGACAGGGTCCTGTCATGGGCCTCGGCCTTTTCAGGCAGGTCCAGCTTGCCGAAGAAGATGTAGTCGACCCCGGTTTCGGCCCATTCCATGGAATCATGCTTCAGCTTGGTGCCGCCGGTGCCGACGATACGATCGGGTTTGAAGCTTTCCACGGCCAGCTTCAGGTCTTCCAGAGAGGTGTCGACGTGGACGCCGTCGGCGCCGCTGCGGCCGGCTGCCTGGGTATCGCGATAGACGATAGCTGCCGCACCACCTTCCTGGATGATCGGGACAAGTTCGCTGGCAGCGGCTTGCAGATCCTTGGTGCTGGCGCCAGGGCGGTAGATCATCACGCAAGCGATGTCACCACCGGTGAAGGCCTGTTTGAGCTTTTCCGCCATGTCGGCGGTGTCAAATTCCGGCGGCGTCACGAGAAAGAGGCGGGGACGGTTCACTTGTGCGGTCCTGATTGATGTCTGATCGGGATTTTGTCCCTAAAGACGGCGAAAGAGGGACGCAAGGCCCCTCTTTCAATAAAGTGAAAGAATTTCTCTGCCGATCCGGCCGAAAATCAGGCGATCTTCGGATCCAGTTCGCCAGACTGATAGCGTTTCGCCATGTCGGCAAGCGTAACGATCTTCTTGATCTTGGACGCCTTGCCGGCCGTGTTGAAGGCTTCCAGACGCTCGATGCACAGCTTCTGCATGGCATCGCGGGCAGGCTTCAGATATTTGCGCGGATCGAACTCGCCCGGGTTCTCGCTCAGGATCTTGCGGATCTGACCGGTCATCGCCATGCGGTTGTCGGTGTCGATGTTGACCTTGCGCACACCGTTCTTGATGCCGCGCTGGATTTCTTCCACCGGCACACCCCAGGTCTGCGGCATCTGGCCACCATACTGGTTGATGATGTCCTGCAGGTCCTGCGGCACGGAAGACGACCCATGCATGACAAGGTGGGTTTCCGGCAGGCGGCGGTGAATTTCCTCGATCACATGCATGGCAAGGATTTCGCCGTCCGGCTTGCGGGTGAACTTGTAGGCACCGTGGCTGGTACCCATGGCGATGGCAAGAGCGTCGACCTTGGTTTCCTGCACGAACTTGACGGCTTCTTCCGGGTCGGTCAGCAGCTGGTCATGGCTGAGCTTGCCTTCCGCGCCGTGGCCGTCTTCCTTGTCGCCCATGCCGGTTTCAAGAGACCCCAGAACACCGAGTTCGCCCTCAACGGAGATGCCGCCCAGATGGGACATGTCGGTCACGGTCTTGGTGACGCCGACGTTGTAGTCCCAGTTTGCCGGGGTCTTGCCGTCGGCTTCGAGGGAACCGTCCATCATCACAGAGGTGAAGCCGGCCTGGATGGCCGTCATGCAGGTTTGCGGAGCATTGCCGTGGTCCAGATGCACGCAGACCGGAATATGCGGATAGATTTCCACGACGGCGTCCATCATGTGCTTCAGCATCACGTCGTGGGCATAGGACCTGGCACCGCGAGAGGCCTGGATGATAACCGGGGCGTCGGTCTGGTCCGCCGCAGCCATGATCGCCAGTGCCTGCTCCATGTTGTTGATATTGAACGCCGGAACGCCGTAGTCGTGTTCAGCAGCATGATCAAGAAGCTGGCGGAGGGTGATACGTGCCATCAAAAATCTCCAGAGGGTCCGGTTCCAATGAGCCGACAAGGTTCGCGAAAAATCACGACACCTATTTTGCGGTGCGTCAAGTCCCGCTGGTTCTAACAAGATTTGTGGCCATTTAAAGAGGGCCGGCTTCGCTTAAATCAATTAAAATACAAGGGTCTGCCGGAAATCGTGTTGGCAGATTTAATTTGCGGATCGAATTAAATTGAGGCGGTCAGCACCACCGCCCGGCGAGTTTTAAACCGGCGAACTGATATCGACAAATGTTCCGGCCGGATCTCTGACAATCATCCTCATCTGGCCATAGGGCATTTCGCGAGGTGCCTCGACCACGTTCACACCGAGTGTCAGGGCACGCTCGTATACCGTTGAACAGTCGTCGACGACAAAGGTCAGGATCACTCCTGCGGTGGCGCGCTGGGCACGTGCCGGGACAATCTCGCTGGTCTGTTTCAGGATGCCCAGCTCGAGGGCCGGGTTATCGGCATCGGCAAGGTTTACAAACCAGTCGGACACGAATTGCGGCTGCAGGCCCAGGAGGTCCTGATAGAAGGCCGCCGTTGCGGCGACCTCCTCGGTCAGGATGTTGGTGAAACAGCGTTGCATGACAGATTTCACCCCGCTTCGATGTCAGGCTTCGAGTGCCTTCACCCCCGGCAGTTCCTTGCCTTCCAGCCATTCCAGAAAGGCGCCGCCGGCTGTGGAGACATAGGAGAAATCGTCAGCCGCTCCCGCGTGGTTGAGCGCTGCGACGGTGTCGCCGCCACCGGCCACGGAGTTCAGCTTGCCTGCCTTGGTATTGGCAGCGGCATGCTTGGCAGCGGCAACGGTTGCGGTGTCGAATGGGGCGATCTCGAACGCGCCCAGAGGGCCATTCCAGACCAGGGTCTTGGCGGCGTCGATCTTGGTTTTCACCGTTTCGATGGATGCTGCGCCGACATCGAGGATCATGCCGTCTGCCGGGATGGCGTCGAGCGAAACAGTTTCGTTGTCCGCGCCGGCCTTGAATTCCCTGGCAACAACGGCATCGGCAGGCAAGACGATCTCACAACCGGCCTTGTCGGCTGCGGTCATGATGCGTTTTGCGGTTTCAGCCAGATCATGCTCGCACAGCGACTTGCCGACGTCCGTGCCTTGTGCGGCCAGGAAGGTGTTGGCCATGCCGCCGCCGATAACAAGCATGTCGACCTTGGCAACGAGGTTTTCCAGCAGATCGATCTTGGAAGAAACCTTCGCACCGCCGACAACGGCGAGAACCGGACGAACAGGATTACCGAGCGCGGAGCCCAGGGCTTCCAGTTCCGCCTGCATGGTGCGGCCGGCATAGGCTGGCAGAAGCCGGGCAATGCCCTCGGTGGAACCGTGGGCCCGGTGTGCCGCCGAAAAGGCGTCGTTGACATAGATGTCGCCATTGGCGGCCAGAGCCTTGGCGAAGTCCGGGTCGTTCTTTTCTTCACCGGCATGGAAGCGGGTGTTTTCCAGCAGCAGGACATCGCCATCGACCATGACGTCGACAGCATCCTTTGCCGCCTGGCCGATGCAGTCGTCTGCAAAGACCACGGGTCTGCCAAGCAGGCCGGCAACCGCCAGGGCGACCGGGCCGAGCGACATGTCGGCAACGCGCGCGCCTTTCGGGCGGCCGAAATGGGCGAGCAGGATGACCTTTGCCTTCTTGTCGGACAGTTCGCGGATGGTCGGCAGGACCCGCTCGATACGGGTGGTATCGGAAACCTTGCCGCCATCCATCGGTACGTTGAGGTCGACGCGGACCAGAACGCGTTTGCCGGCAATGTCAGTCAGATCATCGAGAGTTTTGAAAGCCATTGATTTACCTGTTGGAAATCGCCCGTCTTCAAGGACGGCTGGAGTTGGTGGAAACGGCGATGCCGATGCCGAACAAGGTCAGGAGAATGCCGAAGGACCGTTCCATCCAGAGCTTGGCACGCATGAACTTGAGGCGTACGGCGGGAAGCGTGAAGAAGACGGTCACCAGAACAAACCAAAGGAACACGCCGCCCGCCATGATCACGCCGTAACCGATCTGGGTCCAGAGCGGCGTTTCGGGAGACGTCACCTGCAGAAACACCGAAAGGGCGAACATGGTGGCTTTCGGATTGGTCACGTTGGTGAAGAAGCCCCAGCGAAGCGCGCGGAAGGGCGACATGCCGGACAGGGCACCGTCGGCCGGCATCTCCTTAGATGCCGTGCGGTACATGGTGACGCCCAGGAAAACGAGGTAGGCAGCGCCGATCAGTTTCAGCGCGTTGAAGAGCAGGATCGACTGGGAAACGATCAGGCCGATACCCGCCAGTGCGTAAGTGACGTGTACGCCGAGGGCCAGCGCGATGCCGAGCGCAGTCATGATGCCGGCGAGCCGTCCGCCGATGAGGGCATTGCGCAGGACAACGGCAAAGTCGGGCCCGGGAACGATTGCGACCACGACGGTCAGCGAAATGACGGTGAGCAGTTCGAGCAAGCAGGGAACTCCGGGAAGGATAAGGATCGAACAGGGAGAGTTATCGATCTGGCGGTGATTGAAGGTTGGCCATCGTTTCGGACTTTTGGCCATCAACATCCGGCTGCCAGGACCGTTTGGTGTTTCTTGCGGAGCGTTCCTTCGACCGTTCCACGAAATAGAAGCCGACGCCGATCAGGACAACAAATACGATCAGAAAAGTCAGCGTGGTCATGGTCAGGATCCTTCAATTGGACTCAGGAATTTCCAGCCGGAGAATCCGGCTTTCGCAAGACATCGGAATTGAGGCTGCCCATGTCAGGCTCATCGTCCTGATCTGAAGGGAACCGTTCGTTGTCCCGCTTCATATCGAGCCAGTAGAACCCGAAACCCACAAGGCAACCAACCGCGAACAACGACCCAAGAATGACCAGTAGGGCGGTCATGACGGCGTCTCCAGGATTGAACTGCAAGTCTGCAGCTCCAGTCTACATGACCTTTGCCCCGGGGCTATGCCTGAATCGAGAAAGTTTTTTGCGGCTTTGCCGGAAAGACATCCATACCGACAAAAAAGACGCCGGATGAACCGGCGTCTTTCGAAGGCAGGGATCAGATGAGCTTTGCCATCGCCACGGCCGTGTCGGCCATGCGGTTGGAGAAGCCCCATTCGTTGTCGTACCAGGACAGGATGCGCACGAAAGTGCCGTCCATGACCTTGGTCTGGTCGCAATGGAAGACCGAGGAATGGCTGTCATGGTTGAAGTCCATCGAAACCAGCTTGTCTTCGGTGTAGCCGAGCACGCCCTTCAGTTTGCCGTTTGCGGCTGCCTTGATGGCTTCGTTGATTTCCTCAACGGTGGTGTCGCGCTTGGCGATGAAGTTCAGGTCGACCACGGAAACGTTCGGCGTCGGGACACGAATGGCCACACCGTCCATCTTGCCGGCCAGGTCTGGCAGTACCAGGCCGACGGCCTTTGCAGCGCCGGTGGAGGTCGGGATCATGGACATGGCCGCAGCACGGGCGCGGTAGAGATCCTTGTGCATGGTGTCCAGCGTCGGCTGGTCACCGGTGTACGAGTGGATCGTGGTCATGAAACCTTTTTCAATGCCGATGGTTTCGTTCAGCACATAGGCGACCGGGGACAGGCAGTTGGTGGTGCAGGACGCGTTGGATACGACGAGGTCGTTTGCGGTCAGCGCATCGTGGTTGACACCGTAGACGATGGTCTTGTCGGCGCCGTCGGCCGGGGCGGAGACCAGAACGCGCTTGGCGCCGGCTTCCAGATGCATGGAGGCCTTTTCCTTGGCGGTGAAGATGCCGGTGCATTCCATGGCGACTTCAACGCCAAGCTCGCCCCAGGGCAGTTCCTTCGGGTCGCGGATCGCGGTCACCTTGATCGGCTTGCCGCCACCGACGGAAATGGTGTCGCCATCGACCTTGACCTCTGCTGGGAAACGGCCGTGCACGCTGTCGTAACGCAGCAGATGCGCGTTGGTCTCGACCGGGCCGAGATCGTTGATCGCAACGACTTCAATGTCGGTGCGGCCGGATTCGATGATCGCACGCAGCACGTTGCGGCCGATGCGTCCAAATCCATTGATTGCTACCTTGGTTACCATAATCCACTCCCGCAATCTTCGGTGTGCCTCAGAAGGGGCTAAACCGATTTAAAAACCACATAGTGTGGTCACTTGAAAAGCACTTGATGTGCCCGTAGGCCCGGCACCATAGGAGGAAGTCTTGGTGCCGGGAATTGATTTCGGTTAAACGCTGAGCTTTGCCTTGGCGGCTGCAACCACGGCGTCCGCCGTGATGCCGAAATGCTCATAAAGTTCCTTGTAAGGCGCGCTCGCGCCAAAGCCGGTCATGCCGACAAAGATACCGTCCGCACCAATAAAGCGGTCCCAGCCCATGCGGATGCCGGCTTCAACGGCGATCTTGACCGGGCTGTTGCCGATGACGGCGGCCTTGTAGTCGTCTGACTGTGCTTCGAAGAGCTCGTACGACGGAACGGAGACCACGCGCACGGCAATGCCGGCCGTGCTCAGGTCCTTTTGCGCGTTGACGGCGATTTCGACTTCCGAACCGGTCGCGAAGATGGTCACGGCCGCGTCTTCGTCGCTGTCGATCAGCACATAGGCACCCTTGGCGCAGAGGTTGTTTTCCTCATAGGTCTTGCGCAGCGACGGCAGGTTCTGACGGGTCAGTGCCAGGACCGACGGTCCGTCGCGGTTCTCCAGCGACAGCTGCCAGCACTCGAGTGTCTCGGTGATGTCGGCCGGGCGGAAGAAGGTCAGGTTCGGGATCGCGCGCAGGGCGGCGAAATGTTCCACCGGCTGGTGGGTCGGACCGTCTTCGCCAAGACCGATGGAATCATGGGTCATGACGTGAATGACCCGCTGGCCCATGAGGGCTGCGAGACGGATCGACGGACGGCAGTAATCGGAGAAGATCAGGAAGCCGCCGGAATAGGGGATAAGGCCGCCGTGCAGAGCCATGCCGTTCATGGCTGCCGCCATGCCGTGTTCACGGATGCCGTAGTGGATGTAACGGCCGGAGAAATCGTCCGGGGTGACTGGCGCGGTTTGCGGCGTCTTGGTGTTGTTGGAGCCGGTCAGGTCGGCGGAGCCGCCAATGGTTTCCGGAACAACTTCGTTGATGACACCCAGAACAGCTTCGGAAGCCTTGCGGGTCGCCATGGTCGGCTGTTCGTCGGCGAGCTTCTTCTTGTAGTCCAGAACGGCCTGGGTGAAGCCGGCTGGCAGGTCGCCACGATTGCGGCGCTCGAATTCGGCGCGGGTCTCGGCGTCAGCTTCGGCAAAGCGCTTCTGCCAGTCCTTGTGAGCTTGGGCGGAGCGAAGGCCGGCAATGCGCCAGGCGTCCAGAATGTCGCTCGGAACTTCAAACGGCGCGTGCGGCCAGTTGAGCGCGGCACGGGTGCCGGAAATTTCGTCTGCACCAAGCGGCGAGCCGTGAACCTTCGCGGTGCCTGCCTTGGTCGGTGCACCGAAGCCGATGGTGGTCTTGGCGGCGATCAGGGTCGGGCGGTCGCTGGCCTGTGCCTGGCGAATCGCGGCGGAAATGGCGACCGGATCGTGACCGTCGACGCTGAGCGTGTTCCAGCCGGAGGCGGCAAAACGGGCCTGCTGGTCGGTTGAATCGGTGATTTCGACCTTGCCGTCGATGGAGATGCCGTTGTCGTCCCAGATAACGATCAGCTTGTTGAGCTTCAGGTGACCTGCCAGCGACAGGGCTTCCTGGCTGATGCCTTCCATGAGACAGCCGTCACCGGCCAGCACATAGGTGTAGTGATCGACAAGATCCTCGCCGAAGCGGGTGGACTGCAGGCGCTCGGCGATGGCCATGCCAACCGCGTTGCCGAGACCCTGGCCGAGCGGGCCGGTGGTGGTCTCGATGCCAGCGCCGTGGCCGTATTCCGGGTGCCCGGCAGTGCGTGCGCCTAGCTGACGGAAATTCTTGATCTCGTCGAGGGAGAAGTCTTCATAGCCCAGCAGATACAGCAGGCTGTAAAGCAGCATCGAGCCGTGACCGGCGGACAGAACGAAGCGGTCGCGGTCGGCCCAGTTCGGGGATGTCGGATCGAATTTCAGGAATTCGGTAAAAAGAACTGTCGCGATATCCGCAGCGCCCATGGGCAGGCCGGGGTGACCGGAATTAGCCTTTTCCACGGCATCGATGGCAAGAAAGCGGATCGCATTTGCCATGCGCTGGTGTTTATCAAGATCGGTCATCGTGGTCCCGTTGCTTGCTTTGGAGCCCCCCTTGGCCGAAGCAGAGAGCCCGGCAAGGTTGTTTTGAGGTGCGTTGCTCAAGAATTAACACTCGTCAATCTCGAACAGGCGCCAGACAAATATCAGGAACGGCACCCGAGTCAATAAAGCTGGTTTGGGTCTTTTGAGGGCATTGCCGGGGAAGAATTTTTTCTTCCACGCGTTATAGAGTTGAGGATTCTGCCAATGGTGGCATTGACTGAGAGAAGTTGCGGTGCCTAAGCTCGACGCTCTAACAAAGATTTGCTTTTTCGCCGTGAAACGTGCTTTGCCGCGCATTCTCTGAAATGCCCGTAATTTGAGCAGCAACTCCAGGGTCGAAAGCGCCAAATCTCCAGTCTGACCTAGGAAGGAATGGGCGGACCGCCGCAGAAGAACGATTGGGACGACGTAATTAATGGCGGATGTCGACTGCATGGAAAAGACCAGCCTGGCCGATGCGGTAAAGCGGCTGGACAAAGCCGTCGGCAATCTCGAAGCGGCTGTCCAGCGCCGTCTTGATGCAGACAGGTCGCTCAATGCCCTGCAGGATGACCTGCAGCGGCTCGGCGAAGACCGTTCCCAACTGGCAGCCTCACTCGATGAAAGCGAAGCACGGGCTTCCCGGCTGGAAGAGGCCAACCGGGATGTCTCCCGGCGGCTTGTCTCGGCAATGGAAACCATCCGCAGCGTGCTCGACGCGCACGGAGGCTAGGCGCATATGGCTCAGATCACGGTTACCATCAACGGCAAGTCCTTCCGCATGGCCTGCGATGACGGCGAGGAAGAGCGCCTGATGGGCCTTGCTGCCCGTTTCGATGGCTGGATCAACGACTTGCGAGGCGCCTTCGGCGAAATCGGCGACCAGCGCCTGACGGTAATGGCCGGCATCATGGCGGCCGACCAGCTTTCGGAACTGGAGCGCAAGATCGCCCGGCTTGAAGAACAGCTGGCCGATGCCAAGAAACAGCAGGTGGCCGCGCTCGACAACATGAGCCAGAACGAAGAAGAGCTGTCGCGTGCCGTCAATACTGCCGCCGCTCGGATCGAAAGCCTTGCGGACGGTCTTTCCAAGAGCTTGCGAGCCCAGGACAACGCCTGAGGCGACTGCCGATCCGGCCAGACGGCAACGGAGAGTGCCCGCAACTTCGTTTGTGATGAAATCCATGCCGCACTGGTAATTGCCGCCGCACCGGATTATATGCGGTAATTGCGGCTGCCCGATACGTCAGGAACATTATCCCCGGGGCCTTACGCATTCCCTTGGGAGCTGTCCCTGCGCTGGGCCGTGGTCCGTTGCATACGGCGCCCACCTACATTGTAGGTTTCCCGGGATTGCAAATCCAACGGTCGGGCGGCTGCGCGTTTCCTTTTCAGGACGCGGGCCGATCCATTCTATTCGAGGCCCCATGACCGACCTTTCCTCCATTGCTGCCGAAAAAGACAGTCTTCGCAAGCAGGTGCTTGCCCGCCGCAAGGCAATGCCGGAGGTGGAGCGGATCGAACACAGCCTGATGCTCAGCGATCACGCCGAAGATCTGCCACTGCCGGCAGGAGCAGTTGTTGCTGGGTTCTGGCCGATCCGGGACGAAATTGACCCGCGCCCGCTGATGGACCGCCTGCGCCAGCTTGGGCACCCCCTGTGCCTGCCCGTGATGACCGGCCCGAGCCTCATCTTCCGCCGCCTGGAGCGGGATACGGAACTGGTTTCCGCCGGTTTCGGCACCTCCGAACCCGGCCCCTCTGCCGAGGAAGTGCGCCCGGATGTTCTTCTGATGCCGCTTGCCGGCTTTGACGGCAAAGGCACGCGCATCGGTTACGGCAAGGCTTTTTACGACATTACAATTGCGCAGCTGCAACACTCCGGGCCCCTTTTGTGCATCGGGCTTGCCTTTTCCGTGCAGGAGGTTGACCGCGTCCCCGCGGAAGCGCATGACAAGCCGTTAAATGGAATTCTGACCGAGCAGGGGTACCGGGCGTTCGGCTGACGGCGAAAGTGATCGCCGAAGCAGGCCGCCCAGTGAGGATATATGCGTATTCTGTTTCTGGGCGATCTTGTCGGCCGCGTGGGCCGTACCGCCGTCATTGAGCAATTGCCGGAGCTGGTGGAAAGCAACCAGCTCGATTTCGTGATCGTCAACGGTGAGAACGCTGCGTCCGGGTTCGGCATTACCGAGACGATCCTGCAGGACGTTCTGGATGCGGGCGCCGACGTCGTGACCACCGGCAACCACGTGTGGGACCAGCGTGACACCCTGGTCTATATCGAGCGACAGGACAGGCTGCTTCGGCCGGTCAATTACCCCTCCGGGACGCCGGGGCGCGGTGCGCACCTCTTCACGGCCAGAAACGGCGCAAGGGTGATGGTGGCCAATGTGATGGGCCGCGTTTACATGGATGCGCTGGACGATCCCTTTGCCGCCATCGACAACGTCATCAACGGGTGTCCGCTTGGCGATGTGGCCGATGCCATCATCGTCGACATGCATGCCGAAGCCACCAGCGAGAAACAGGCCATGGGTCACTTCCTGGATGGCCGGGTCAGTCTCGTTGTCGGAACGCACACCCATGTGCCGACGGCCGATCACCAGATCCTGGAAAACGGCACGGCCTATATGTCCGACGCGGGCATGTGCGGTGCTTATGACAGCGTGTTGGGCATGGACAAGGAAGAGCCGGTCAACCGGTTCCAGCGCAAGATACCTAGCTCCCGGTTCACACCGGCAACAGGCGATCCGACCATCTGCGGTGTTGCCATCGAGACGGACGATCGGACCGGGCTTGCCGAGCGGGTTGCGCCGCTTCGCATAGGCGGCCGGCTGGAGCCTGTGTTCCCGTCCTTCTGGCCGAACGGGGTCTGACCAAGGCCGAGAATTTCTCTGCGCTGGATTTTCCGGGTCAACTTGCCTATAAGCGGCGCAGTTTTCACTGACATCACCTGTAAAGAACCGAGAAGAGCCATGGCAGGCCATTCAAAATTCAAGAACATCATGCACCGCAAGGGACGCCAGGACGCGGCCCGCTCCAAGATGTTCTCCAAGCTGTCCAAGGAAATTACCGTCGCCGCGAAGATGGGTGACCCGGATCCGGACGCGAACCCGCGCCTGCGCCTTGCCGTCCAGAACGCCAAGGCCCAGTCCATGCCGAAGGAAAACATCCAGCGGGCGATCAACAAGTCCCAGTCCGGCGACGACGACAACTACGAGGAAGTCCGTTACGAAGGCTACGGACCGGCAGGTGTTGCCGTGGTCGTCGAAGCCCTGACCGACAACCGCAACCGGTCCGCCTCCAATATCCGCTCCTATTTCACCAAATGCGGCGGGTCGCTGGGGGAAACGGGCTCGGTCTCCTTCATGTTCGATCGTGTTGGCGAAATTATCTACAAGCCGGAAGCCGGTGAAGCCGACGCGGTTCTGGAAGCTGCGATCGAAGCTGGCGCGGAAGACGTTCAGTCCGACGAGAGCGGTCACACGATCTACACCGCTTTTGAAGATCTGAACGATGTTTCCGCTGCTCTGGAACAGGCACTGGGCGAAGCGGATTCGACCAAGATCATCTGGAAGCCGCAGAACCTGACGCCGGTCAACGCGGACAAGGCCCAGACCATGATGAAACTCATCGACATGCTGGAAGACGACGACGACGTCCAGAACGTCTACTCCAACTTCGATGTCGACGAAGAAACCATGGCCTCTCTGGCTTCCTGAGTAACACAGGATATGGATCTGAAAACCCCGGCCCTGCCGGGGTTTTTGTTTTGGTGGTCCTGAGGCTCGCGCCTTCCTTGAACCAAGGAGACCGATTGCATGTTCAATATCTTCGACCTGACGCAGAAAGACCCGAAAACCTTGCAGGAGCGTGCGCTGAAGCTGGCGGAGGAAGCCGGAGAGCTGGCACAGGCCGTTCTTTCGGCAACGAAGGCGCCCGGCAGCGAATACAAGAACCAGACGCTGGCAGATGTCCGTGAAGAAGCCGCCGATGCTGCGATCGTGGCGATGAGCGTTCTGGCGCAGGCTTCTTCAAGCAGAGAAGAGTTCGAGGCAGAACTCACGCGGCTGATGGCGGAAAAATGTGCCAAATGGCAGGAAAAGCTGCAGGAAAAGCCTTTGGCCGAATAGGGTTTGCGCCGCGTTTTTGGGGCGAGTTTTGCAATATCTGAAGCCAGATAAATATGGCTTTCTTCTTTTCACCCTCATCTTGAGGAGCCGCGTTAGCGGCGTCTCGAAAGATGGGCCACTTGTACCTGAGTGCGCAGCCCATCCTTCGAGACAGCGCTTCGCACTTCCTCAGGATGAGGAGGTGGGTGGAGCCGACGCAAGATTCCGGATTGGAACCGCCTACCGGAAAAGCGGATCCAGCAGGGGCATGCTGGAGAGGGCGGCGAGGGCGATCAGGCCGTAGGCGAGCTTGCGATAGAGTTTCGGGTCGGCGTGCTTGAAGCCGTTGGAGCCGAGATAGATCGCAAGGGCATAGACGGGGATCGCCATGATCAGGAGGTGGAACACTTCCAGCGTGAAGAAGCCGTTGAAGATATAGGCAACGAAGGTTCCGATACTCGCGAGCGCGAAGAACACGATCAGGTTGGCGCGGACGATTGCCGGTTCCTTGGCGCTGGAGAGCCAGAAGGCAACCACTGGCGGGCCGGAGACCTGCGAGATGCCGCCGAGGATGCCCGCAACTGCGCCAACCCCAAGCGATACCGGCCTGGAGGGTTTGCGTTCATAGCGCCAGCCGGACACCAGCAGCAGTAGCAGTCCGGTCACGATTGCAAAGATCGTCCAGCGTAGAACCAGCACGTCCGCGTTGGCCAGAAGCCAGGCGCCGACGTGAACAAAGACCACAGCACCAACGACCGCGGGAAGCACTGTCGACCAGTTGCACAGCCTGAGCGCCCTGACCACCAAAGGCAGTGCGACAATGCCGTCGATGAACAGAAAGGTGGCGGCCGCGGTTGACGGCAGCATGACGCTGGCGGCCACCGGCATGAAGATCATTCCCGCGCCGAACCCAGCAAACCCGCGCACGCAACCGGCCACAAACAGGACCACGGCGAGAAACACCAGAAGGCCGGGCGGAAAGGAGCTGAAGATGTCGGCCATGGGAACTCGCGGAACGGACGGGACAAAAAAGAGATTGGCCCGGCAGAACGCGGGCCTTGGCGGGGGAGGTGGCCTGCCGGTAGGGGCAAGGCCGGATTAAACACGTTGTGAGGTGTTTTTGACAGGCTTTCCGGTGGTAAGCCGCGCTTTGGCTGGCGTCAACGGGGAAGTTTTGTTACCGATTTGTTCCATGATACACGCGATTCGTTTGCTGGGCATCGACCCGGGGCTGCGGCGTACCGGCTGGGGCATGATCGAGGCGGCGGGAAATCGCCTGTCCTTCATCGCTTCCGGAACGGTAACCTCCGACAACAAGAAGAGCCTGGCCGAGCGCCTGGTGCAGCTGCATGACGGCCTCAGCGAAGTCGTGCGCCAGCACGAACCATCCGAAGCCGCGGTAGAACATACGTTCGTCAACAAGGATGCGGGCGCAACTCTGAAGCTCGGGCAGGCACGCGGGATCGCTCTGCTGGTGCCATCGCTCGCCGGACTTCCGGTTGCCGAATATGCGCCGAACCTCGTCAAGAAGACGGTGGTCGGGACCGGTCATGCGGAAAAGGAACAGATCCGGGCCATGGTCAAGGTTCTGATGCCGCGGGCCACTTTCAATTCGGACGATGCCGCCGATGCACTGGCAATTGCCATTTGCCATGCGCAGCACCGGTCCAACAGTACAGCGCGGCTTGCCGCCATGGGGGCAATATGATCGGCAAGCTGAAAGGCACCATCGACAGCTATGGCGAGGATCACGTGATCCTGGATGTACACGGGGTGGGCTATCAGGTCCATTGTCCCTCGCGCATTCTGCAGGGTCTGCCGCGCGCAGGTGAAGCGGCTGTCCTTTTCATCGAGACAATCGTTCGTGAGGACATGATCCGGCTCTATGGCTTCGGGGTAGAGGCGGAGCGCGAATGGTTCCGTATCCTGATGACCGTTCAGGGTGTCGGCGCCAAGGTTGCGCTGGGCATTCTGGGGATCTTGAAGGCAAGCGAAGTCGCCAACGCGATTGCGCTTGGCGACAAGGCAACGATTTCGCGGGCGCCTGGCGTCGGCAAGCGCGTTGCCGAACGCATCATTGCCGAACTCAAGGACAAGGCACCGGGACTTGCCACAGTGGACCAGGGCACGATTGCAGTTTCCCAGAACGTTGCCGACAACGTGGCTGCCCGGCCAGTGGCCGAGGCGGTTTCGGCGCTCACCAATCTGGGGTATGCACAGGCGCAGGCGAGCGGCGCCGTCGCAAAGGCCTTGCAGTCAGCCGGTGAGGACGCGACCACGGAAACGCTGATCCGCCTTGGCTTGAAGGAATTGGCCGGATGATCGCCGTTACCTATGGCATCATTGCCGTCGTATTCGTGGTTCTGGGGATCGGCGGTATCATGTACCTCGATCACCGTTTCAGTGCCTCGGTGGGGGATCGTCCGTTTACCGTCAACGGACGCCGTGTGGAGTCGGACGACCCTTTTGTCCTGCGCCAGTTCAAGAAATTCTATGCACTCCGGGTGGCCTATTCGCTGGCTCTTCTGGTGTTGCTGTTTGTGGTCGTAAGCCATGTCGGATGACACTCGCATCGTGACGCCGGAAATCCGGGGGGACGAGATCGATTCAACCATGCGCCCCCAGGTGCTGGATGATTTTGTCGGTCAGGCCCAGGCGCGCGCCAATCTGAAGGTCTTTATCGGTGCGGCGAAGGCTCGGGGTGAGGCGCTGGACCATGTGTTGTTCGTCGGGCCTCCCGGTCTCGGCAAGACGACGCTGGCGCAGATCATGGCACGCGAACTGGGGGTCAATTTCCGGGCGACTTCCGGTCCTGTCATTGCCAAGGCCGGCGACCTGGCCGCACTTCTGACCAACCTGGAAGAGCGCGACGTCCTCTTCATCGACGAGATCCATCGGCTCAATCCGGCAGTCGAGGAGGTGCTTTATCCGGCGATGGAAGATTTCCAGCTCGACCTGATCATCGGTGAAGGACCGGCTGCGCGATCAGTCAAGATCGACCTGGCGAAGTTCACGCTCGTTGCCGCAACGACGCGGCTGGGCCTCTTGACCACTCCGCTGCGCGATCGCTTCGGCATTCCTGTCAGGCTGCAGTTCTATACGGTTCCGGAGCTGGAGCACATCGTCAAGCGTGGCGCCGCCATTCTCGGCATCGGCATGGTTGAAGACGGTGCCCGCGAGATTGCCAAACGCTCCCGCGGGACACCGCGTATCGCCGGGCGACTGCTGCGGCGGGTAAGGGACTTTGCCATTGTCGCCGGCGTCGAGCGGGTCGACAGGGAACTCGCCGACAGGGCGCTTCTGCAGCTGGAAGTCGATGGTGCCGGGCTCGACAGTCTCGACCGTCGTTATCTGAGCCAGATCGCGGTGAATTTCGGTGGTGGGCCGGTCGGGATCGAGACCATTGCGGCGGCGCTTTCCGAGCCTCGTGACGCCATCGAGGAGATCGTCGAACCCTACCTGATCCAGAACGGGTTTCTGCAGCGGACGCCAAGGGGACGTATCCTGACGCCGATGGCGTTCGAACACCTGGGTCTTGCGGCCCCATCCAGACCGGATGCTCCGCAAATGGGACTGTTCACCGATCCCGAATAGTTTACGTAGTATTTATAAGACAAGGTCTTGTCAGTTACATCTAGCTCTGCGTAGCGATTAAGCATTTATTCGCGAATCCTGCCGTATCGTCGCGTTAACTATGCGGGGGAAACCATGCGGAAGCGCCTTTCATCTAAACTGGCTCTAATGTTTTTAGCCGGCGCACTCACTATGTGCGTGGCAATTGTCACGGTCACGTCGACCATTTCGCGGGATGTTGCAAACGGTCAGGCTGATGCCGGCCTGCAAAGTGCTACCAAGGCGAAACAGAAGGTTATTGAACTCTCCCTTGGGCAGGTGAAGGACAGCGCTGCGTTCTTCTCCACGCTGGAAGGCGCCAAGGACAGTCTGATGAAGACCATGGTCGGGTGGAAGAACCTGAAAGAAGGGCAGAACGAACTGCTCCGGAAGATCTTCGTGACCGACAATCCGCATCCCGAAGGTGAGCGTCACCTTCTGGTGGAGCCGGAAGAGTCCAACTACTACGTGAACAACCACAAGGTCGTTCATCCGATCTACCAGGAACTGGTCGATCAGGGCCTGTTTTCCGATGCGGCGCTGGCCAATCCGGACGGGTTCATCACCTACACTTTCCGCAAGGGTCCGGAATTCGCCTTCCACGTGGAAGACGCGCAGATCCAGGGCCATCCGGTGCAGATCGCCATGGGCAAGCTGTTCGAGGCCTCGAAAAACGAGACGCTGGCGGCCGGGCAGATCTATTCCTCAGGTTTTGTGACCACCGAAGACGGCACCGTCTCGGAAGTTCTCGCGGTGCCTGTGTTCTATCTGGACCGGTTCTTCGGAGCGATTGCGTTCACGACCAACATGGAGCATCTGGCCGGATTGCTGAACGAGAAGACCGGCCTCGGCGACAGCGAGCGCATCTTCCTTGCCGATTCCGATGGCAAGCTGGTACAGCTCGACGATATGGGCCGGGCGAGTGCCGTCCACATGATCTCCGATATCAAGGTCAACGACCGGCTGATCCGCCTGGAAGACGGTGACTACCGCTTCGCGGAAGCAAGCAACACGTTTGTCGGTTCGCCTTTCGGTGTTGTCGATGCCGTCAAGCAGACGGAACTGTCGGCTGCCGCCGATCGCATCACCTATGGTGCGATCATTTCCGGTTTCCTCTGTCTGGTTCCGATCGTCGGCCTGATCTGGTGGGTAACCCGGCGCATGTTCGCTCCCATGGAACGCCTTGCCGTCGCGGCTCGCAAGATCGCCGACGGCGACCTGGAAGTGGGTGTCGAAGCGACCGAACGCCAGGACGAGATCGGCCGCATGGCGCGCTGTATCGAAGTGTTCAAGGACAGTTCGATCGAACGCGAGCGTCTGGCATCCGAGCGCAAGGTTGGCCACATCGCCCGCGAACAGCGTGAAAAGACCATCGATGCGCTGATTGCTGCATTCCGGGCCGAGTCGCAGGCGGTTCTGGAGCTGGTGGAAACCAATATTGCCCGTGTGGAAGAAGTCTCTTCCGCCCTCAGTCATCGGTCCACTGCCGCGTCAGACCAGGGGCAGACCGCGGTGTCGACTTCGGAAAACGCTTCCTCCAACGTTCAGGCGGTTGCCTCCGCCACCGAGGAACTCAACGCGTCGATTTCGGAGATCTCTCGACAGGTCGAAACCACGGCAAGCATCGTGGCCCAGACCACGACCGCCGCGCAGAGCTCCAATTCCAAGATCTCCGGCCTTGCGGAAGCGGCCAACAAGATCGGCGATGTCGTGTCGCTGATTTCAGAGATCGCCGAACAGACCAACCTGCTGGCGCTGAACGCGACGATCGAAGCCGCACGTGCGGGCGATGCCGGCAAGGGCTTTGCGGTCGTTGCCTCCGAGGTCAAGTCGCTCGCCGGCCAGACTGCCAAGGCAACGGAAGAAATCTCCGCGCAGATCGCGGCAATCCAGGCCTCTACCACCGAAGCGGTGGAAGAGATTGCCCGGGTGTCGGAATCGGTCGAGGAGGTCAACTCCTACACCACCACGATTTCGGACGCCGTGCAGCAGCAGGGCGCTGCCACCGGTGAGATTTCCAGAAACGTTGCAGAAGCCGCGGAAGGTACCCGCAGCGTTGCGGAGACAGTGGCATCGCTGAACGAAGGCGTTGCCGAAAACTCGGAAGCGGTTGGCGACATGCTGAACGCGACCATCGAGATGAAACAGCAGGCGGAACAGCTTCGTGCGTCCGTCGAGAAATTCCTCTCCGAGGTTGCCGCTGCATAAGATACGGCCTACGTAAGGGCCAGGTGCGAGCCTCCCGGTCGGTCGACCGGGAGGCTTTTTCATTCAGCTTTCGAGGGACAAAGCGTGTCGGACTGGCCGGATCTCGCCGGCCGCCTGGAAGATGGCGGTCATGTGCTTCCTGTTCGCGTCTACTACGAGGACACGGATTTCACGGGCATCGTCTACCACGGTGCCTATGTGCGCTTCTTCGAGCGCGCCAGGTCGGATTTCCTCCGTCTCATCGGAATTCACCATCGTGAGATGGCCGAAGGTACCCACGGTGCTTCGCTGGCCTTCGCAGTCAAGACAATGACGCTGGACTTCCAGAAACCGGCCAGGATTGACGATGTGCTGGAAGTTCGTACCAGCCTTGCGGAGTACAAAGGCGCCCGAATCCGGCTCGATCAGCTGATTTACCGCGGCGAAGAGCTGCTGATTTCGGCTGCCGTCACCGTTGCGATCATCACCTCGCAGGGACGTCCGACCCGACTGCCGCAGGTCCTTTCGGAAAAACTCGTGCGGCATGCACCTGGAGAAAACACCGACGGTTGAAGGGTTTGGCTCTGAATGAGCAGGCAAGCTGCTTGGCGGCGGTAAAATACTTTCAAAACCCATTACTGCGTTAATCTTGCAGTAACCTTAATTGATTCCTTTAGAGAGGGACTTTCTTTGATTGGAAAAGTCCCAGTTTTGACAAAATCAAACGTCAGAGAGGCGGCAGGTTACAAGAGCCGGCCGGCTGATTCCGGTTCCTCGCTGTCGTTTTCGAAACCTTGAATGCAAAACAGCGTCAGACGGCCAAGGGGTCATTGAATTTATGGAAACACTTGTCCAATCGACATTGGCGCCAGAGAGCGGCATTTCGTTTTTTGCGCTGTTCTGGCAGGCGCATATCGTCGTCAAGGTCGTAATGCTCGGCCTTTTGGGCGCTTCGGTTTGGTGCTGGGCGATCATCGTCGACAAGATCATGCTGGTCGGCCGGACACGGCGCCAGATGAGCCGGTTCGAAACGGTGTTCTGGTCCGGTCAGTCTCTCGAAGAACTCTATAATACGCTTCACAATCGTGTGAACCATTCGATGGCGGCACTGTTCGTCGCAGCGATGCGTGAATGGAAGCGCAGCCACGAGGGCGCTCGGCCTGCCATCGGCAGCCTGCAGCAGCGTATCGACAGGGTGATGGATGTCACCATCCAGCGCGAAGCCGAGCGGCTTGAAAGCCGGTTGCTGATCCTGGCAACCGTTGGCTCCGCGGCACCGTTCATCGGTCTGTTCGGAACGGTCTGGGGCATCATGACGGCGTTCCAGGCGATCGCGGCATCGGAAAGTACCAACCTTGCGGTCGTGGCGCCCGGTATTGCCGAAGCGCTGTTTGCGACCGCGCTTGGTCTACTGGCCGCCATTCCGGCAGTTATCGCCTACAACAAGTTCTCGGCCGACGTCGGCAAGGCGGTTTCGCGCATGGAAGGCTTTGCGGACGAGTTCTCCGCCATCCTGTCCCGTCAGATCGACGAGAGGGGCTGATCCATGGCCATGCAGGTCGGTTCAGGTCAGGCAGGAAGCGGACGGCGCGGGCGGCGCAGGCGTCGCCACGCACCCATGAGCGAAATCAACGTCACGCCCATGGTCGACGTGATGCTGGTGCTCCTGATCATCTTCATGGTGGCTGCTCCGCTCTTGACGGTCGGTGTGCCGATCGATCTGCCGGAGACCAGCGCCAAGGCCCTGGAAGGCGATACCGAGCCGATAACCATCTCGGTGAACGCGGCTGGTGAAATCTTCATCCAGGACACCCCGATCACGATCGAGGAGATCGTGCCAAAGCTCGAAGCCATTGCCGCCAATGGTTACGAGGAACGTATCTACGTGCGCGGCGATCAGGATGCCGACTACGGCACCATGATGAAGCTGATGGGCCGCATCAGCGCGGCCGGGTTTAAACGCCTCGGTCTTGTCACTCTGGAAGAACGGGACTCGTAACGCGTCATGCGCGCAGGTCTCATCGCGTCTCTGGCCGGTCACTCGGCTTTCCTGCTCTGGGGCTTGATCGCCTTTCCGGACGCTGAGAGCTTTGCGGTTCCGCAGGTGGATTCTCTGCCTGTCGAACTGGTGCCTATCGAGGAAATCACCAGGCTTCGGGTTGGCGAAAAGACCGCCG
This sequence comes from Roseibium algicola, assembly GCF_001999245.1. NCBI lineage: Bacteria > Pseudomonadati > Pseudomonadota > Alphaproteobacteria > Hyphomicrobiales > Stappiaceae > Roseibium > Roseibium algicola. Next base: position 3,521,128 of record NZ_CP019630.1, read on the forward strand.
AAGTCCGGGATGTCGCGGCGGTGAACCCAAGCGATACCCCGGCCGAGGAACCTCCGAAACCGGCCGATAAACCGGGCGAAAGCAAGGTTGAGCAGCCGACGCAGCCGACACCTTCGCCGTCTCCGACGCCTCCTCCGGCACCGGAACCAACGCCCGTTGCGGATCCGGAGCCAGCTCCCGCGCCTGCGCCCGAACCGGCGCCGGTGGCCGAACCTGCGCCTGCACCGGATCCTGCCCCGGCGCCAGAGCCTGTGCCGCAGCAGGAGGCCGCGCCTGCGCCCCAGCCGATCGTGACCAAGGTTTCGCCGCGCTCCAAGCCGACGCCGCCGAGGAATGCGCCCGAGCCGCCGAAGGATAATTTCGACAGCACCGATATCGCTGCGCTTCTGAACAAGGTCGAACCGGCCAAACAGACCGGCGAAACCAGCCAGAACCCGGCCTCTCTCGGTTCCCGGCGCGGGGAGCAGAACGTGCGTATGAGTCAGTCCGAGCTGGATGCGCTGCGTGGAATGGTGGCGCAATGCTGGAACCCGCCGGTGGGTGCCGTCGGTGCGGAAGACCTGAAGGTTCGTGTCCGTTTCAACCTGTCCCAGGACGGTCAGGTTTCGGGTCAGCCGGAAGTCATGAATTCCAGCGGCAATCCGGCGTTCGGAGCAGCCTCGAGCAGTGCCGTGCGCGCGATCATGCGCTGCCAGCCATACAATCTGCCAATTTCCAAGTATGAAGCTTGGCAGGAAGTCATCATCAATTTCGACCCCAGAGAGATGCTCGGGGGATAGACTGGCCCGGCCAGTTCAAACGTCCATAAGGGAGCTGTTGTGCTCATGCGCGGAATACTGAAAAAACTTTCTGTTTTCACAAGCCGGAAAGCCAGAGGGCTCGCATTTGTTCTCGCTTCTTTTGTGGTGATTGCTCCGCTGCCGGCGGCAGCGCTTGTCGAAATCGATATTACCCAGGGCAACATCGAGCCCTTGCCGATCGCACTGCCGTCGTTTTCCGCCGAAGGCGGAGACGGCAAGCTGGCCGCGGACATGACCAACGTCATTGCCGCCGACTTGAAACGATCCGGCCTGTTCCGGCCGCTTGACCCGGCCAGCTTCATTCAGAAGAACATGAGCGTGAATTCCACGCCGCGTTTCGGCGACTGGCGTCAGATCAGTGCTCAGGCGCTTGTTACCGGTACGGTGATCAAGCAGCCGGACGGGCGTCTGCGGGCGGAGTTTCGTCTGTGGGACGTTTTCGCGTCAGAGCAGATGCTGGGCCAGCAGTTCTACACGACACCTGAAAACTGGCGGCGTCTGGCGCATATCATCGCTGACGCGATCTATGAGCGGCTGACCGGTGAAAAGGGCTACTTCGACACCCGCATCGTCTATGTCGACGAAACCGGCCCGAAGGACAAGCGCGTCAAGCGCCTGGCGATCATGGACCAGGACGGCGCAAACGTGCGTTACCTGACGCGCGGCGACGATCTGGTGCTGACACCGCGGTTCTCGCCGACGAGCCAGGAAGTCACCTACATGTCCTACGGCGGTGCCGATCCGAGTGTCTATCTGCTGAATATTGAAACGGGTCAGCGCGAAATCGTCGGCAACTTCCCGGGCATGACCTTTGCGCCGCGGTTCTCGCCCGATGGGCAGAGCGTGGTGATGAGCCTGCAGCAGGGTGGCAATGCCAACATCTTCAAGATGGACCTGCGCTCTCGCCAGACGACGCGTCTGACGAACGACGCGGCCATCGACACGAGCCCGTCGTTCTCACCGGACGGACGCCAGATCGTGTTCGAATCCGACCGCGGCGGCACACAACAACTTTATGTGATGAGCGCAGGCGGCGGCGGTGCGCAGCGTATTTCCTTCGGGCCTGGCCGGTATTCCACGCCGGTATGGTCGCCGCGTGGAGACCTGATCGCCTTTACCAAGCAGCACCAGGGCCGCTTCATGATCGGCGTCATGCGGCCGGACGGAAAGGGCGAGCGTATCCTGACCGAGGGCTATCACAACGAAGGTCCTGCCTGGTCGCCGAACGGCCGTGTGCTGGTGTTTTTCCGGGATACGCCGGGTGCCAATGGCGGGCCGCAGGTCTGGACCGTGGACCTGACAGGATACAACGAACAGCGGGTGGAGACCCCGGCCTTCGCGTCGGATCCCTCCTGGTCGCCGCTGATCGACTGATGGAGACATGCGGCCTGTGAAGGCAGGCCGTGTTAAGCTTTCGCTAACCATGTTTGAAAAGGCGTTTTTTACCGGTTTTGGCTAGAAAGCGTTTACCAAGAACCGGACGGATGAAATGTCAGGTTGGCGGGCTGGGGTGTAGGAGACAGGAATGTTCAAGAGTTTAAACGCCGGACGGGGCGCGCGCTGGATTGCAGTCTGCTTCGTGGTTCTGTTCGCAGCAGCATGTGCCCAGAACAAACCGGACGGGCTGTCGAGCAATGTGAAGCCCGGCACGGGCCAGGACTTCGTCGTGAACGTGGGTGACCGCGTGTTCTTCGAAGAAGACCAGTCGGTGGTGACATCGCAGGGTCAGGCAACCCTTGCCAATCAGGCCAAGTGGCTGAACCGCTATCCCCAGTACACGATCACGATCGAGGGGCATGCGGATGAACGCGGCACGCGTCAGTACAACATCGCGCTGGGAGCACGCCGTGCCCAGTCCGCACGTGACTATCTGGTGGCACAGGGCGTGAACGCCTCGCGAGTCCGGACGATTTCCTACGGCAAGGAACGGCCTGTTGCTGTCTGTAACGACAACAGCTGCTGGTCGCAGAACCGCCGTGCGGTGACTGTCCTGAACAACGCGACCAACTGATCCGGCAAATGCCGAACAAAAAGGCCGGGCAGCTTGCCCGGCCTTTTTTGTTGGGCCGGCCGGAAATGACGAAATCACTTCAATGTCAGCCGGTAACGTCAAAATTTGGCCGAAGTCGAAGCGCTCTGTGCACTTGAGTAAGAAGCCGGGCATGGTAAGACATCATGCGCGTGGATCTGCTTGAGTATTGGCGTTTGTCGGACCACGGCCAGACACTGGTACAGCAAATCCAACCGGAGGAGCGAATGCTGAAACTAAAGGGACTGGCAGGTCTCATCATGGCGTTGGTCATCACCTTCGCCACTGCCACACCGTCGCAAGCCCAGCTGTTCGGACGCAAGAATGACGATTCCAGCGTAAGGATCGGTCAGCTTGAGGAACGGATCCGGGTTTTGACCGGTCAGATCGAACAGTTGTCCTATCAGATGCGGGAATTGCAGGATCAGATGCGCCGCATGCAGGAAGACAATGAATACCGCTTCCAGCAGCTGGAAGGCGGCACCCCGGGCAAGCGCTCGGATGTCGCTCCAGGATCGACCGCTCCGGGCCTAGGCCCGGACGGTACTCCGCAGTCGGGCAACCTTATCGCGCCGGGTGGAGGTTTTGCGACACTCCCTACGGACGGATCTGGAGACGGCAACTGGGATCAGTCCGGCGGCTATGAAAGCGGTTTGCCGAGCGACGGTCCGATCGACCTTTCGCGGCTGGCCAACGGGCTTGAAAACCTGCCTGGCACCGGTCAGGAAATCGCGCCCGATCCTGGTCTTGCCACCGACGATGACCAGATTGCCAGCGTCATCGGCAGCGGCGACCCGAGCTCTGACTACAATCAGGCCTATTCCCTGGCGGTCAATGGCGATTACGCGGGTGCCGAGCGCGGATTCCGGAACTTTCTGGAAACCTATCCCGACGATGCACAGGCAGCGAACGCTCAATATTGGCTGGGCGAAAGCCTGCTGGCGCAGCAGAACTACCGCGAGGCAGCCGATGCCTTCCTGAAGACCTACACGGACCATCCCGGCAACGCCAAGAGCCCCGACAGCCTGCTCAAGCTGGGTGTCTCGCTGCGTGGTCTCGGCGAAGCGGATGCGGCCTGCGCAACGTTTTCCGAACTGCTGAACAAATATCCGAATGCCGCTCCAGCCGTTTTGTCCCAGGCGCGGGATGAACGCCGTCGTGCCCAGTGCTCCTGACGGGCCGGTTGAGCCCCTGAGGCTCCCGGCCGATCGCGTCGATGCTCTTTTTTCAAAGCTAAGCTCTTTTTCCAATCTGGCGCTGGCAGTGTCCGGCGGCTCGGATTCCCTTTGTCTTCTTGTTCTTTTCGATGAATGGCGCAAACGCACCGGCTGGCAGGGTGCCGCCGAAGTGCTGTGTGTGGATCATCAACTTCGGCCTGAAAGCGGTCAGGAGGCGGAATTCGTTGCAACGAATGCGCGCGCATGCGGCCTTGCCTGCACGGTGCTGCGCTGGACCGGCACCAAACCGGCTGCAAACCTCCAGGAAGCGGCACGCATTGCCCGTTACCGGTTGATGGCAGCGCGTATGCGGGACATCGGCGCGGAGGCGCTTGTTCTTGGTCATCACCTTGACGATCAGGCGGAAACTTTTCTGGACCGTCTGACCCGGGGGAGCGGCGTTACCGGCCTCAGCGGGATGGCGGCTGACGAAGACTGCGGTCCGGAAGGTCTGCGCCTGCTGCGTCCGCTCCTGAGTGTTTCGAAATCCGACCTCGAGGCAACACTTGAAGAGCGCGGCCGTTCCTGGTGCACGGATCCCTCGAACCGGAACCCGAAATACAAGCGCAGCCGGCTCCGCGCCATCTTGTCGCTGTTGGCCGAGGAGGGATTGAGCGCAGAGCGTCTTGCGCAGACCGCTACCAATATCCGCCGGGCGCGGGAAGCCCTTGAGCGGACCGCCGATGACCTGGTCGCTCGGCTGATCACCGAACACCCGGCAGGACCCGCGCGCCTGGAGCGTGAAGCCTACCGCGAGCAGCCGGAAGAACTCCGTCTCCGGTTGCTCGTCTATCTGATGGCGCGTGTCTCGGGCAAGAATTCCCGACCAAGACTTGCCAGGCTTCAGGCTCTGGACGGGGTGCTGATGTCCGGTGAGACGAACCGTCAAACCTTTCAAGGATCGGTTTTCGACGCAGACGCAAGCGTCATCAGAGTGTGGAAAGAACCGGGGCGCGAGCCGCCGGGCATTCTCACGGGTCTTGCTGGATCCGGCTCATGGGATGGCCGCTACCTTTACCGGGTCTCCACTTGTCCTGTTGGCGAAAGTGATGCCCCCTTGTGCCTGGGGCCGCTGATGAACGCGCCTGTAGCGTCCCGGGAAATCGACTGGCCGGCGGGCTGGCCCAAGGCCGCCTTCGACTGCGCGCCGGTCCTGTGGCGGGCAGGGGAGATCCTGACCCCGGCTTCCGCGACGGCTGTTTTGACCATTGGCAATACCTGCAGCAGTGCAGATTTGAATTTGGAGCGAATGCCGATCCAAGGTAAATTGCCGGATAACTTTATGGACAATGAGGACACAGACGAGGAAATCTGAGGTTTTCCCCATCTGGAACATCTGTTAGAGGTCCGTGCTTAAGAAAATAGTCAGCGCATCTGCGCAACTATGGCGCACCGCCTTGGCAGCGGGCTTTGGGCGACCTATCTTCGCTCTAAAGAAACGTAACCGCGTGCAGTTAGTCGCGTTGGGCGGTTAAGGAAACGAAATGAACGCACATTTTCGCAACTTCGCTCTCTGGGTGATCATCGCCCTGCTATTGATCGCATTGTTCCAGCTTTTTCAAAGTCCCGCGCAGCATGGCGCAACGAATGACATTGCTTATTCGGACTTCATGAAGCAGGTCGACAACGGCGAGATCCGATCGGTCATCATTCAGGAACAGAAGATCACCGGTACCTACAGCAGTGGCAGTGCCTTCCAGACCTACGCTCCTGACGGCGCGCAATATGTCGATGAGCTGCGCAGCAAGGGCGTCTTGATCAATGCCCGCCCGCCGGCGGAAAGCTCTCCGTTGCTTGGTGCGCTGTTCTCCTGGCTACCGATGCTGATCATCCTGGGTATCTGGATTTTCGTCATGCGCCAGATGCAGGGCTCCGGCGGCAAGGCCATGGGCTTCGGCAAGTCCAAGGCGAAGCTGCTGACCGAGGCACACGGCCGGGTAACCTTCGAAGACGTGGCCGGTATCGACGAAGCCAAGGAAGACCTTCAGGAAATCGTCGAGTTTCTGCGCGACCCGCAGAAGTTCCAGCGTCTTGGTGGCCGGATCCCGCGCGGTGTTTTGCTGGTTGGCCCTCCGGGTACCGGTAAGACGCTGACCGCGCGTGCGGTTGCCGGTGAAGCAAACGTTCCGTTCTTCACCATTTCCGGTTCCGACTTCGTGGAAATGTTCGTCGGTGTGGGTGCGTCCCGCGTCCGCGACATGTTCGAACAGGCCAAGAAGAATGCTCCGTGCATCATCTTCATCGACGAAATCGACGCGGTCGGCCGTCATCGTGGCGCCGGTCTCGGCGGCGGTAACGACGAGCGCGAACAGACGCTCAACCAGCTGCTGGTCGAGATGGACGGTTTCGAGCCGAACGAAGGCATCATCATCATCGCCGCGACCAACCGGCCGGACGTTCTGGACCCGGCGCTGCTGCGCCCGGGCCGTTTCGACCGCCAGATCGTTGTACCGAACCCGGATATCACTGGCCGCGAAAAGATCCTGAAAGTGCACATGCGGAAAGTTCCGCTGGCACCGGATGTCGACGTCAAGACGCTGGCACGCGGTACGCCGGGCTTCTCCGGTGCGGATCTGATGAACCTCGTCAACGAAGCCGCGCTTCTGGCTGCCCGCCGCTCCAAGCGACTGGTGACCATGGCAGAGTTCGAAGACGCCAAGGACAAGGTCATGATGGGTGCGGAACGCCGTACGCTGGTGATGACCGAGGAAGAAAAGAAGCTGACCGCGTATCACGAAGCCGGTCACGCGCTGGTGGCTCTGCACCAGGAAGCTTCCGATCCGATCCACAAGGCGACCATCATTCCGCGCGGACGTGCGCTTGGCATGGTCATGCGCCTGCCGGAGAAGGACCAGGTGTCGCTAACCCGCGCCAAGTGCAAGGCCGACCTTGCTGTTGCCATGGGTGGCCGCGTCGCCGAAGAAATGATCTTCGGCTACGAGAAAGTGACTTCGGGCGCGTCCGGCGACATCCAGATGGCCACCAAGCTGGCCCGCGCGATGGCGACCCAGTTCGGCATGTCCGACAAGCTCGGTCCGCTGCTTTACGGGGAAAACCAGGAAGAAGTGTTCCTGGGACACTCCGTGGCAAAGAACCAGCACGTTTCCGACGAAACCCAGAAGATCGTCGATGCGGAAATCAAGTCCTTCGTCAATCAGGGCTATGAAACCGCCAAGAAGATCCTGGGCGACCACGAAGACCAGTTGCACACGATCGCCAAGGGTCTCCTGGAGTACGAAACCCTGTCGGGTGACGAGATCAAGGGTCTGCTCGATGGCAAGCCGCCGGTGCGCGACACGGACGACGACCAGCCGGTCGGCCGGTCGTCCGCGGTACCGACCGCCGGTGCCAAGCGTGGCGGCGACGAGGCCAGCGGTGGCATGGAGCCGCAGCCACAGTCCTGATCGGTTCCGATATTCTGAACAACCCAGATGCCCGGCCTGCGCCGGGCATCTTCGTTTGCGGTGAAAGAACAGGGTTGCCAGCCATCAGGGAATGGTAACAATTGCTCACATATTTTGAATCGTGACTTCGGCTGATTGCGTTACAAAGAGCGCAACCAAGACAGATAGATCAGCAAGGCATATTTGATGCGCAAGTTTTTCGGCACCGACGGCATCCGCGGTCAGGCGAACAGCTATCCCATGACCGCCGAGATGGCGCTGAAGGTTGGCATGGCCGCCGGGTTGGCTTTCAAGAACGGCGGACACCGCCACCGGGTGGTTATCGGCAAGGACACCCGCCTTTCCGGCTACATGCTGGAAAACGCCCTCGTGGCAGGCTTCACTTCGGTCGGCATGGATGTGTTCCTGCTGGGCCCGCTGCCGACGCCCGCTGTCGCGATGCTGACACGCTCACTCAGAACCGATCTCGGTGTGATGATCTCTGCCTCGCACAATCCATTCCAGGACAACGGCATCAAGTTCTTCGGCCCGGATGGCTTCAAGCTCAGCGACCAGATCGAAAAGACGATCGAAGAGCTGATGGAAAGCGACCTGACATCCCGCCTGCCGAGCGCCAGCGAGCTAGGCCGTGCAAAGCGGATCGACGGTGCGCAGCAGCGCTACATCGAATTTGCCAAGCGGACGCTGCCAAGGGAAATGAGCCTGGAAGGTCTGCGTGTTGTGATCGATTGCGCCAACGGGGCTGCCTACAAGGTCGCGCCCGAGGCGTTGTGGGAGCTGGGTGCGGATGTGATCACCATGGGTGTCACGCCGGATGGCTTCAACATCAACAAGGAATGTGGCTCGACGTCGACCGATGCCCTGTCCCGCAAGGTGCATGAAGTACGCGCCGACATCGGCATCGCGCTCGATGGGGATGCGGACCGGGTCATCATCGTCGATGAAAACGGCTCAGTGGTGGATGGCGACCAGCTGATGGCCGTGGTGGCGCAGTCCTGGCAGCAAAGCAACCGCCTGTCCGCGCCCGGGATCGTGGCGACGGTCATGTCCAATCTCGGACTGGAGCGATACCTTCAGAGCCTCGGGCTGGGCCTTGCCCGGACCAAGGTCGGCGACCGCTATGTGGTCGAACATATGCGTGCCAACGGCTACAATGTCGGCGGTGAGCAGTCCGGCCATATCGTCCTGTCCGACTTTGCCACGACCGGCGACGGCCTGATCGCGGGTCTGCAGGTTCTTGCGTGCGTCAAGGATCAGGACAAGCCCGTGTCGGAAGTCTGCCGCAGGTTCGAGCCCGTGCCGCAGATCCTCAAGAATGTGCGCTACAAGGGCGGCAAGCCGCTTGAGCAAGACCTGGTCAAATCGGCGATCGAGGATGGCGAAGCCCGCCTCGGCAATTCCGGCCGCCTCGTGATTCGAGCTTCCGGCACCGAACCGTTGATCCGCGTGATGGCGGAAGGCGACGATGCGGAGCTGGTCAAGCAGGTGGTCAATGATATCGCCGGCGTGGTGGCAACAACCGCGGCCTGATCGGCGAGGCAACAAGTGATAAGAAAAGCCGCCCATGTAGGGCGGCTTTTTTGTTGCGGCTTATCCGCGGACAGCCCCCGATGATACCTGGGATGCAGGCTCGAGACAGGGCGACTGGATGCCAGTTTCTCGGGAAGTCCTAACAAGTTTATGAAAACGTAGCGACAGGTGGTCCCCCATGTCCGCATCTTGTTTCATTTGACCTGGATGACAACAAGTGGCTCTGGCAGTTATGTCCCCGGCCTGCCTGATAATTTTGCACGCCTGTTTCTGATCTTTCGATGTTTCTTCGGCTGTTAAGGTTTCCTTAAGGTAAAAAAACGCGGTTAAAGAACAGAGTTAAGTCACAATTAATGAATTCCCGTCAGTATGCTTTCAAGTTTGATGTGTCCGGCATTGGTTAACGCGGACGCTCACTGGAAAAGGACGAGGACATGGACAATTTCTTTAAGCGTTTGTCTTTGACCGGCTTTGCTGTTGCGCTTTCCACTGCTGCATATGCCGCGGATTTGCCAACCCCGGTCATCGAGCACATCCCGCAAGTCCCGGCTGCTGGCGGTTGGTACCTGCGTGGCGATATTGGCTACAAATTATACAGTGACCCGGACGGTAGCTTTAACGATCCTGCTATTGGGGATCTGCGATATGAACGAACCAGCATGGACAACGCCTGGATGTTTGGTGTTGGTGTTGGTTACCAGTTTAACGACTACTTTCGAACAGACTTGACGCTGGATTATGAGACACGGGCAACTGCAACGGGCTACGCAGAATGCGTTGGTTGTGCCACTTCCGGCCAGTATTCAAAAGAGCAAGCAGACATCGACGTCTGGACAGTAATGCTCAATGCTTACGTTGACGTTGGTACCTGGAACAGGATTACGCCTTACGTGGGTGCTGGTATCGGCGCAGCCTACGTTAACACCAGCAACAAGAAATCGTTTAATCCTGATGGTTCAAACCCGACTTATGACGGTGACAACGGTCAGTGGAATTTTGCTTGGGCTTTGATGGCCGGTGCTGAGTACGCTTTCACTCCTAATTGGAGCCTGGATGCGGGGTACCGGTATAAGAACCTCGGGGAAGCAAAGAGTGTTAGACTTGAGGATGCTGGCACCGGCGGAACGAGAGAAAAATGGGAGGATCTCACTGCTCACGAGTTCCGCCTTGGTGCGCGCTACACCTTCAACACGTTCGCAGCCCCGGCCGGCCCGGTCTACTACGAGCCGCAGGGTCCGATCACCAGCAACTTCTGATCTTCCGATCAGCGAATTTGAAAGGCCGGTCAATCGACCGGCCTTTTCCTGTTTGCGCCCACACTTTCCCTTGAGTTCTCTTGAACCAAGCGAAGCCAATCCTGATTTCAGGTGCGGGTGGCTTGTCTGAGAGAACGCTTCCGGAAGGCGAGGGGGCGTGACCGAATTTATCCGTTCACCCGTGATTTGAATTGACCAAAGGTCAGGAAGGTCCTATCCCCATAGGTGGGCCACCTCTCCCCAACGAGAGGCAACTATCTGCGAGGGTAGACAGATATGACAGACCTCACCGCCAAGCCGGACGTGCGTCCGGCCAATCCCAATTTTTCTTCTGGTCCCTGTGCCAAGCGTCCCGGCTGGTCGCTTGAGGCCTTGGGCGATGCGCCGCTCGGGCGGTCTCACCGCGCCAAGCCCGGCAAGGCCAAACTTGCCGAAGCCATCGAGTTGACCCGCAAGGTGCTGAACGTGCCGGACGGATATCGAATCGGTATCGTCCCGGCGTCCGACACCGGCGCTGTCGAGATGGCGCTCTGGTCGCTGCTCGGTGCACGTGGCGTCGAAATGCTCGCCTGGGAAAGCTTCGGCTCCGGCTGGGTTACCGACGTCATCAAACAGCTCAAGCTCGATGATGCCCGGGTCCTGGAAGCGCCTTACGGCGAACTGCCGGATCTTGCCTCGGTCGATTTCTCCAAGGACGTTGTTTTCACCTGGAACGGCACCACTTCCGGCGTCCGTGTTCCCAACGGCGACTGGATCCCGGCCGATCGCGAAGGCCTGACCATCTGCGACGCGACTTCCGCCGCATTTGCGCAGGACCTTGCGTTCGACAAACTCGACGTCGTTACCTTCTCCTGGCAGAAAGTGCTGGGCGGGGAAGCTGCACATGGCATGCTTATCCTCAGCCCGCGCGCGGTCGAGCGTCTCGAAAGCTATACGCCGGCCTGGCCGATGCCGAAGATCTTCCGCATGACCAAGGGCGGCAAGCTGATCGAGGGCATCTTCAAGGGCGAGACCATCAACACGCCGTCCATGCTCTGTGTCGAAGACTATATCGACGCCCTCAAGTGGGCCGACGGTCTGGGTGGGCTGTCTGGCCTGCGTGCCCGCGCTGATGCCAACCTCAAGGTGCTTGCCGACTGGGCGGAAAAGACCTCCTGGGTCGATTTCCTTGCAGTTGACCCGGCAACGCGGTCGAACACGTCCGTCTGCCTCAAGGTCACGGATCCGGGGATTCTTTCGCTCACAGCAGACCAGCAGGCCGCCTTTGCCAAGGCTCTTGCCGGTACGCTCGACGCTGAAGGCATCGCCTATGACATCGGCGCTTACCGCGATGCACCGTCCGGTCTTCGGATCTGGGCCGGCGCGACCGTCGAGACGAGCGATCTTCAGGCCTTGACCCATTGGCTTGACTGGGCATTCCAGTCGGAAAAAGCGAAGCTGCCCCAGGCCGCCTGAGCCTGTTCATCCTTCAACGACAACAGTCCCGGGCGGTGCGCTGCCCGGATCGTTTCTCGTATTCAAGGAGAGGCTCCAATGGCTCCCAAGGTACTGATTTCCGACAAGCTGTCGGACGCTGCCGTGCAGATCTTCAAGGATCGCGGCATCGACGTGGACTTCCTGCCGGACGTCGGCAAGGACAAGGAAAAACTGCTGGAGATCATCGGCAAATACGATGGTCTGGCAATCCGTTCGGCCACCAAGGTTACGGAAAAAATCATTGCAGCGGCAGAAAATCTGAAGGTGATCGGCCGTGCCGGGATCGGCGTCGACAATGTCGACATTCCAAAGGCGACCGCGCGCGGTATCATCGTCATGAACACGCCCTTCGGCAACGCGATCACCACTGCCGAACATGCCATCTCGATGATGATGGCGGTTGCGCGCCAGATCCCGGCGGCCGATGCCTCGACCCAGGCAGGCAAATGGGAGAAATCCCGTTTCATGGGCCGTGAACTTACCGGCAAGACCCTCGGGTTGATCGGTTGCGGCAATATCGGCTCTATCGTGGCGGACCGGGCCATCGGCCTGAAGATGAAAGTCATCGCCTTCGATCCCTTCCTGACGCCGGAAAGGGCCGTTGCGCTAGGTGTCGAGAAAGTCGAGCTTGACGGCCTCTTGTGCCGGTCCGACTTCATCACCCTGCACACACCGCTCACCGACAAGACGCGCAACATCATCGATGCCAAGGCCATCGAGAAGATGCGCAAGGGCGCGTATCTGATCAACTGTGCCCGAGGCGGGCTCGCGGATGAGGCGGCAGTGCGGGCGGCCCTGGACGCGGGCAAACTCGGCGGGGCGGCGTTCGACGTCTTTGTCGAGGAGCCTGCCAAGGAAAACCTGCTGTTCGGCGCGCCGAACTTCGTCTCGACGCCGCACCTGGGTGCTTCCACCACGGAAGCCCAGGAAAACGTTGCACTGCAGGTGGCAGAGCAAATGTGCGACTACCTGCTACAGGGCGCAGTCCGCAACGCGCTCAACATGCCGTCCATTACTGCCGAGGAAGCGCCCAAGCTGGTGCCATTCGTGCGTTTGGCCGAACAGTTGGGCTCTTTCGCGGGGCAGCTGACGGAGACCGGCATCGAAGGGGTTCGCCTGGAATATGCCGGTGCTGTTGCCGAGATGAACGTGCAGGCGCTGACTGCAGCTGCGTTGACGGGGCTGCTGACGCCGCTCCTGCAGACGGTCAACATGGTTTCCGCGCCCATCCTTGCCAAGGAACGGGGCATGAAGATCGAGGAAATCCGCCGCGAAAAAGACGGCGCCTACGAGACCTACATGCGCCTTACGGTGATCACCCAGCGTCAGGAACGTTCGGTCGCAGGCACGGTCTTTGCCGACGGAAAACCGCGGATCATCCAGGTGAAGGGCATCAACATGGAGGCCGAGCTCGGCCCGCAGATGCTTTACATCACCAACGAGGACAAGCCGGGCTTCATCGGACATCTCGGGATGGAACTCGGCAACAGCGGTGTCAACATCGCGACCTTCCATCTCGGCCGTCTGGCCCCTGGCGACGATGCAATCTGCCTTGTGGAGGTGGATGGCGACGTGTCTCCGGAGGTTCTGGCACGGCTGGAGGCCGTTTCCCACGTCAAGCAGGTCAAGGCCTTGCATTTCTAGAATGGCTGGCGTTCGACGGAACGCCCGCTGATCCGCTATCCGGTCAAAAAGGGTGCGTGCCCCTAATCGCGCCTTCCGGATGTACGTCAGGTGCAGCCCAAGTTCCTGGCGCTTGAGCCTTCTGCCTTTTGCAGAAGGCTCCTTTTTTCCCGAACCGATCAGACTGCCGGCGCGCGGCGCTTTTTGAGGATGCGCCCGTCAAGGACGACGAGGCCTGCCAGCAGTACGGCAAAGCCACCAAGCTGAAGCACCCCCAGATTTTCTCCCAGGATCAGCCAGCCGAAGAAGAGAGCGCTTGCCGGGACAAGGAGCGTGACCAGCGAAGCGTTGGTCGCGCCGGCTTCGGCCAGAATCTGGAAATAGATCAGGTAGGCAAGGGCGGTTGCCAATACGCCGAGCGCGAGCACATTGAGCCAGGCCGTCAGGCTGGGATCGGCCATGGTCCAGTTACCGGCAGTCAGAAGAGCGACCGGCAGCATGAGGGTGGTCGAGCCGAGCAACTGACCCGTTGCCGTCACTTGCGGCGGCAGTGTCTTGAAGCGGCGGGCGAAGGTCGCCGCGCAGGCATAGGAGATCGCGGCACCCAGGCAGCAAAGCTGTGCCCACAACGGGTCGCTCGCAAGGCCCGACAGGCTGCTCCACAACATGATGGCGACACCTGCAACACCCAGCACCACACCGGCAATCCTGTTGCCCTGAAGCGTTTCCTGTTTCGTCAGCAGACCAGCCACGATCACCGTGAAGACAGGCGTCGTTGCATTCAGGATGGATGCGAGGCCCGCACCGATTTCTGTCTGTCCGAGAAACAGGAGAGAGAAGGGAATGGCGTTGTTCAGCAGTCCCATGACCAGAAACGGCACGGTATATTTTTTCTCCAGCCGGTTCAACATGCCACGATGCCCAAGGATCATCAGCAGGACCGTGCAGGCAATGGAAACACGCAGGAATACGAGAACAAACGGCGGGATTTCGGCAACGGCCACTTTTGCGAACAAAAAGGAACCGCCCCAGATGGCGCCAAGGACGGTCAGCATGATCCAGTTACGAAGTGGCATTGCACGATCTCTGATTGAGTGATGTTTCTCAGGTAGCACCCCACCGGAAGGAAGAACACCCGAAACGCGAGTAGAGGACTGGTCGCTTGTGAGGATGGGGCGTGATGCTTTGGGGCGCCGCTTGTTCGTTGGGCCGCCAAGACCGGTAAGGTGAAGGTGGGCATAGTCGGGGTTGCCTTCCTGCTTTCGACAACGAATTGAGGCGGCCTGTCCGTTTTGTCTGTGCAAGCGTCGGTCCTGGGCTTGCGCAGTCGGTTCACTCCGGCAACAGTATCGAGGCCGCGTTTTCTTCGGCTGCTCGGAAGAGTTCTTCATTCATGACCCAGGTTGCCCCCGCAGCGGATTCCAGATCGCTTGCCGGACGTTTGACACCGTTGCTGGTTGCTGCCGCTTGCCTCCTGGGTGCGAACGGACTTTCCGTGACAATGATTTCGGTGCGTGCCAAATCGGAAGGCATGTCCGATGCGCTCATCGGGTTGCTGGGGTCGTGCTATTTCGGCGGCATGATCGTGGGTGTGCTGCTGACACCGTTTCTGATCGCACGGGCAGGGCACATTCGCGTCTTTTCCACGCTGGCTGCAATCAGCGCCATCGCCATTCTGGCGATTGCCTTCACACCTGCCGGCTGGCTCTGGATGGTCGTGCGTCTGGTGAGCGGGGCGGCTTTTTGCGGCACGACGATGGTTCTGGAAAGCTGGCTCAATTCCATCGCCACCAATTCGTCCCGCGGGCGGATCCTTTCCGTCTACCGGATAGTCGACATGATCGCCGTCATGGGCAGCCAGTTCATGCTGCCCGCGTTCGGTCCGCTTGGTCCGGATATTCTGATCGTTCTGGCCATCCTGTTCTGTTTCGCGCTGGTGCCGATCTCCCTGACAAGTGAGCGCAATCCCGCAGCGCCGCCCGCGCGGTTCTTCGATCCGCTCATGTTGTGGCGCGTGTCTCCGGTCGCCCTTGTCGCCGTCTTCACCATTGGCCTCACAAACGGTGCGTTCCGCATGGTTGGCCCGGTTTATGCGGAAGGAATTGGACTGGGGCTTGAAACGGTTGCCGCGTTCATCGCGATCTGGGTCTTTGCCGGGGCGATCTTCCAGTATCCCGCAGGCTGGCTGTCCGACCGGCTCGACCGGCGTGTCGTGCTCGGTGTCTTTACCGTCGGTGCCGGGCTTGCCTGTCTCTTTATATCGGGGTCTTCGACCCGGCTGGAGCTTTTTGCAGGCGTCTTCCTGTTTGGCGGATTTGCCCTGCCGCTCTATTCGCTTTGTGCGGCCCATGCCAACGACAATGCCGAGCCGGGGCAATTCATCGATGTAGTGGCGGGGCTCACACTTGCCTATGGCGTCGGCGCCATGGCGGGGCCGTTCATTGCCTCACTGGTGATGGAGCAATTCGGCCCCTCGGCCTTCTTCCTCTATACCGCCACACTGCACCTGTCGCTCGTGGTGTTCATCTTCGCGCGGATCGTCAGCCGGGACGCTGTTCCCGCAAGCAAGCGGCATCGCTTTGTCTGGCTGCTGCGCACGTCGCCGATGATTTTCAGGCTTGCGCGCAACGACAAGCCGGATGCAGGTGAGCCGCCGGCTAAATAATCTGCCGTCGCTACATTGCCGCAAATACAGTCTAATCCGGGAAAAGTCCGTTCAGGTGCACGGTATGACTGGTCAATTGTCACAGGGGTGACCGGGCCGATCAGGAGAGCTGGCAAAAAAACCTGCTTTTGGCTCTCAATCTCCCTGCGGAGACTCGCAAGAGCGGGGAAACCTGTCTATAGTCCGCGCCGTTTGCCCCGGTCCGGTTGCCGGGGCTTGTCGTGTTGGCGCCCCGGACAAGTTTCGGATGGTGCGGAAGCTGCTTCAGGAGAGCAAAGTCTAGATGGCGAATGTGGTTGTTGTCGGTTCGCAATGGGGTGACGAAGGCAAAGGCAAGATTGTCGACTGGTTGTCGGAACAAGCCGATGTCATCGTAAGGTTCCAGGGCGGGCACAATGCCGGTCATACCCTTGTCATCGACGGTGTCAGCTACAAGCTGTCTCTCCTGCCGTCCGGGGTTGCACGCGAAGGCAAGCTGTCCGTCATCGGCAACGGCGTCGTGCTGGATCCGCATGCGCTGGCAGAGGAAGTCGAACGCCTCAGCAAGCAGGGCGTCGTGGTGACGCCGGAAAGCCTGCGTGTTGCCGAGAACGCAACGCTGATCCTGTCTCTGCACCGCGAGCTTGATGCGTTGCGCGAGAATTCCAACACCGGAACGCGCATCGGCACCACCAAGCGCGGTATAGGACCGGCGTATGAAGACAAGGTTGGCCGCCGCGCTATCCGTTTGATGGACCTGAAGAACCTTGCCACTCTGCCAGCCAAGATCGACCGCTTGCTGACGCACCACAATGCGCTGCGCCGGGGGCTTGGCCAGGATGAGGTTTCCGCACAGGCGATCTACGACGAACTCGCCAGCGTTGCGGACAAGGTCCTGCCCTACATGGACAAGGTCTGGTACCTGCTGGACGATCTGCGCCGTCAGGGCAAGCGTATCCTTTTCGAAGGTGCACAGGGCGCGTTGCTCGACATCGACCACGGCACCTATCCCTTCGTGACGTCGTCCAACACGGTCGCCGGCCAGGCTGCGGCAGGCAGTGGCCTTGGCCCGAATTCGATCAACTATGTGCTCGGTATTACCAAGGCCTATACGACACGCGTCGGCGAGGGCCCGTTCCCGACCGAACTGAAGGACGAGATCGGCGAGTTCCTCGGTACGCGCGGTCACGAGTTCGGTACGGTTACCGGCCGCCGCCGCCGCTGCGGCTGGTTCGACGCTGTGCTGGTGCGCCAGACCGTCTGCACCTCGGGCATCACCGGCATCGCGCTGACCAAGCTGGATGTTCTGGACGGTCTTGATGAAATCAAGATCTGCATCGGCTACGAACTGGACGGCGAGCGCATCGATTATCTGCCGGCTTCGCAGGGTGCCCAGGAGCGCGTGAAGCCGATTTACGAAAGCCTGCCGGGCTGGAAGGAATCGACCGAAGGTGCTCGCACCTGGGCCGATCTGCCGGCGCAGGCGATCAAATATGTGCGTCACGTCGAAGAACTGATCGGTGCTCCGGTCGCTCTTCTGTCGACAAGTCCGGAACGCGACGACACAATTCTTGTGCAGAATCCCTTCCAGGATTGAGATCTGTGACGTTAGAAGCACATTATTAAGGACTGCGGTTGCGTGCTGCGAATCACCGCACGCAACCACCTTTCGTTTTCGGCGTTCCATGTGTGTGCCGAACAAACAATCTGTGTTAGAAAAAGGGTACTGCGAGGTTCTCTGTCGCGGCGAAGTTATTGAAGAAATAGCACCGGTTTTCGAAAAACTTGCTATAAGCCTGAGAATGAAACGAAATCTCGGGCCCGCAGAACAGATCCTTGCAGTCGGCCGGTAGGCAGGAAGATGGCTGATTACTATTCAATTCTGAAGAAAACGATCGCGTCTTTACCTGAAAACAATGGTGCTGCACGCAGAAGCGTTTACAGCCGTGCGCGCAATGCCATCGTCAATCAGCTGAAAGCCTATGAGCCGCCGCTGGCGCCGTCCGAGATCACGGCCGAGCAGCTGCGTCTGGAAGAAGCCATTCGCAAGGTGGAGGCCGAAGCCGCCCGCGAAAGCCTCGGTCTCAGCCCCACAGTTCCGAAGGTCGAAACGCCGACCCCGGCGCCGCAGGTTTCCGCGCCGCCCGTGACACCGCCTCCGGCTGAACCGGTGGCAGAGGCTGCGCCGGAAGCGCCTGCGCCTGCACCACAGGAACCTGAAACAACTGCAGCACCGGTGGTGGATACCCCGGCTCCGTCGCCCTTGAAGGAAACCCTGACACAGGCCGAAGCGCTTGGTACCGCGGCCAGCCAGGCTGTTCACCACGCCAAGGAAGCTGCCGACCCGGGCGCTGCGCCTGTGCGCCAGGAGCCCTCTTTCGGCGGACCTGTGCAGCCGGATCAGGCAGATGATGGTCTGTTCGAGCCTGCGGATACCACCGGTGCGGCCGATACCGCCGATCAGGCTTATCCAGGCGACGAGACAGCCAAGCCGAAGGACAAGTCGGCCTCCAAGAAAAGCCGCTCCAAGCGCGCCAAGCCGAGTGCTTCGGATGCGCTGCGTGGTGATTCATCCGGCAGCCGCACCGTTCCGATCGTCATTGCTGCGGGTGTCCTGTTGCTGGTGCTCCTGGGCGCTGGAGCCTATTTCCTGATGCCTGCGGGCGATGAGACAGCCGATAGCGGCAACGTGCCGGTCGCGTCTTCTTCGCAAACGCCTGTCGATACGCAGCCGGACACCACGCCGGAGCCTTCGACCGCTGCCCCTGCTGGAGAAGGTGAAGAGCCTTCGAAAAACACCGACCGCCTGTTGAACGAAGGCGAGACGGATGTGGTTGCCCCGGATGCACGTACGGTAACCACGACGACGATTACCGGACAGTCTGATTCGCCTGCGCCGGCCGATACACCGCAGGTCGATACACCAGCTTCCGCTGCGCCCGAACCTTCCCAGCCGTCCATCGTGACGAGCGGAGAAAACGATCAGTCTTCTGCGACCACCGAAAGCCCGATTGCGGTGCCGGAAGACAATCTCTCGGCCATTTCGCCTGACGAAACTTCACCGGCTCCGTCCGCCACGGCGGCGGATTCCTCGGTGCAGCGCTCTATCCTTTACGAAGAAGGGGAAGAGTCCGGCGGTGCCGGAACGGCTGCGCAAGGCGCTGTCGTTTGGGGTGTCGATGAAGAAACGAATCTGGACGGCAAGGCTCTCGCGGTTCTGAGCGCCTCCATTGAAATCCCCGAGCGGGATGTGAAGGTCGACATTCGCATCAAGCCGAATGACGATACTTCCTTGCCCGCCAGCCATCTGGTCGAGATCAAGTACGAGTTCCCGGAAAACTTCGCTCCGGGTGACGTCGTCAACGTGCCAGGCTTGGTCATGAAGCCTACGGAAGAAGCTCGTGGCGATGCGCTGATCGGCGCTTCCGTGAAAGTGTCTCCGGGCTTTTTCTGGATTGCCCTTTCCAGCTTGCCGAACGAGCAGCAACGCAATCTCGCCCTGCTGCGTGAACGCGGCTGGATCGACATTCCGATGCTTTACGAAAACGGCAAGCGCGGCATCCTGACCCTGGAAAAGGGAACCGCCGGTGCAGAAGCCGTAGAAAAGGCGATCACGTCCTGGCAAGCCGGCTAAGCGCCAGCCTGCCTCCTTTCAAAATCTGAAGAAGCCGCCTCACGGCGGCTTGCCTTTTTCCGTCACACAAGGCATGGTCCGCCTTGGTCCGAGGGGTGTTCCGGTTACCGGAGCTGAGATGGCGTAATGCCGAACCCTTAGAACCTGATCCGGGTCATGCCGGCGAAGGGACGGAATCCTTAGCCTATTCCCGGATCTCCATTGTCATTTTCGGCTTGTCCGAAGACGGGAGATCCTATGCGTACTTGTCTGCGACCACTGCGGTCGCCGCACATCCGAATGCCGGTATCGGCTTTCATGCGTTCCTGTTGGCCAATGGCGGCGGGGGCTGCGGGATGATGGCGTTTGTGAAAGCTGTTGCCAGGACCATACTCGGCCTCCTGCTGACTGTCGCTATCTGGGCGGCAATCGTCCATGTGTTCGACACCCAGCATTATATCCTGCCGGGTCCGGACCGCGTCTTTACAGCCTTTGTCAAACACGCAGGCTTCCTTCTGCATCATGCCGGCATCACCGCCTATGAGACGGTGCTCGGGTTTGTGCTGGGGGCAGCCGCTGGGGCATTGCTATCCGTTCTTTTGTGGCTGTTTCCGATTGCTGCAAGATTTGCCATGCCGCCCATTCTGGTGACGCAGGCCCTGCCTGTTTTCGCAATCGCGCCGATCCTGGTGCTCTGGCTCGGTTTCGGGCTGGCCTCCAAGATCGTCGTCATCATCCTGGTCATCTTCTTCACGGTCACATCGACGTTTTTCGATGGCCTGCAGCGGCTTGACCCGGGTTTGTGCGATCTCGCCCGGCTTTATCGTCTGTCTCGCCTGAAGGAACTCTGGTTCTTTCGCCTGCCGTCAGGCTTGCCGGCGTTTGCCTCCGGCCTGCGGGTGGCCGCGGTGTTCGCTCCCATGGGGGCGATCATCGGCGAATGGGCCGGGGCAAAAGGAGGCCTTGCCTTCATCATGCTTCAAAGCAGCAACCGGATGCAGGCGGACATGATGTTCGCCGCCCTGATCCTGCTCGCGGCGATGGTGCTGATCATGCGCTTTGCCGTGAACCATCTCACCCGACTTCTTGTTCCCTGGCAGCCGCTCACCTAGCTGCCGCTCTACGGAGGACCTCATGAAAAAACAAATCCTGTCACTAGCATTGGCGGCCGGGCTGCTGGCATCGGGGCCGGTACAGGCCAGTGAGAAACTGACCTTGCTGCTCGACTGGTTCATCAATCCGGATCACGCTCCGCTGGTAACTGCGCAGACCAAGGGTTTCTTCGAGGCAGAAGGCCTCGAGGTAGAGATCATCGAACCGGCGGACCCGGCAATGCCGCCGAAACTGGTTGCTGCCGGGCAGGGCGATATCGCGGTGTCCTATCAGCCGACGCTTCATGCGCAAATCGAGGAAGAGCTGCCGCTGAAATGGATCGGTACGCTGGTGGAAACGCCCCTCAATTCTCTCATCGTGCTCAAGGACGGCCCGATACAGGAACTGAAGGACCTCAAGGGCAAGAGTGTCGGATTTTCCGTGTCCGGCTTCGAGGACGCGATGCTGGGCCAGATGCTGCGTTCGGCCGGTTTGACCATGGATGATGTCGAGCTGGTGAACGTCAATTTCGCGTTGTCAGGCTCTCTGCTTGCCGGTCAGGTGGATGCGGTGATCGGCGCATATCGCAATTTCGAGCTCACCCAGCTCGAAATCGAAGGCAAACCCGGCAAGGCTTTCTTCCCCGAAGAAAACGGTGTGCCGATCTTTGATGAGCTGATCTATGTCGTCAACAAGGACAAGACGGACGATCCACGCTTCGCCAAGTTCCTGGCAGCCGTGGAGGCGGCCACCATCTATCTGAGCAATCACCCGGAAGAAGCCTGGAATGCCTTCATAGAAGCGTATCCGAACCTCAATGACGAGCTGAACAGGCGGGCATGGTTCGATACGTTGCCGCGGTTCGCCAAGCGTCCGGCTGCACTTGATGAAGGCCGCTACCAGCGCTTTGCGGAATTCATGGCCGAAGCCGGTCTGATCAGCAAGGTCGTGCCGGTGGAGAGCTACACAGCCGAAATTCGCTGAGGGGTTGAAGGAACGTTGCCAGGGACAAGACGGCGCTGGAGCCAGTCTCCAACGCTTCTGACCACCGGCAAAGAAGCTCCCTCTCTCCGTCGTCACCTCGGCCAAGCGTAGCGCGAGCCGGGGCCGGGGAGGCGGAAGTCTCTGTGAGTGTCTGTGGTTTTCAGGCGATGGCTTCCGGGCTCTCCGATCCCGGATCTTCGCTGCGCTGCGTCCGGGATGACACCGGGAAGGACTTTCAAGCAAAAAGAAAAGCGCTGGAGCCTGGGCTCCAGCGCTTTTTTGTCTCTTCCAGGTTCGGCTATCTCAGGCGGCGGGCTGGTCCATTGTGCGGGCGCTGTTGCGCACGGCTTTCTGAACCTTTTCGAAAGCGCGAACCTCGATCTGGCGGACGCGCTCGCGGCTGACACCGAATTCGCCCGAAAGGTCTTCCAGCGTCATCGGGTCTTCGGCCAGGCGACGTGCTTCAAAGATGCGCCGTTCGCGCTCGTTGAGCACGTCCATCGCGTCGTTCAACATCTTGCGACGCATGTCCAGCTCTTCCTGATTGGCAAGCAGGGTTTCCTGACTGTCGCTTTCATCGACAAGCCAGTCCTGCCATTCACCGGCATCAGCTTCCGCGCGCACGGGCGCATTCAGGCTGGCATCGCCGCCCAGACGGCGGTTCATGGACACCACTTCCTCCTCGGATACCCCGAGTTTGGTGGCAATCTCAGAGACCTGATGCGGCTTCAGATCGCCTTCGTCCAGCGCCTGGATCTTGCCCTTGAGGCGACGCAGGTTGAAGAACAGGCGTTTCTGGTTGGCCGTGGTCCCCATTTTCACGAGGGACCATGAGCGCAGGATATATTCCTGAATAGCCGCCTTGATCCACCACATGGCATAGGTCGCGAGCCGGAACCCCTTGTCCGGTTCAAAGCGCTTGACCGCTTGCATCAGGCCGACGTTGCCTTCGGAAACGACTTCTCCAATCGGCAGGCCATACCCGCGGTAACCCATGGCAATCTTGGCGACGAGGCGTAGATGGGAATTGACTAGGCGTTCTGCAGCTTCAGGGTCTTCATGCTCTTTGTAGCGCTTGGCGAGCATGTACTCTTCCTGCGGCTGAAGCATCGGAAACTTGCGGATCTCGTCCAGATACCGGCTAAGACCGCCTTCCCCTGCTGTAAGCGTCGGAACGTTCTGGGCCATAACATGCACCCCCTTTCGTCAAGTTTGCGACCCCTTCCTCCCGCTGCCCCGCAGTGATACGCAAGCAAGCCATTTTTGAGGGAAGGCGGACGCACAATAGTGTCCGTACAGGCACACAAGAGCTTCTAATATAGGTCCAAATTGGCCGATTGCATGGTCAGAAAACGAAAACGCATCCTAAAATTTTTGTAATCCGGACAAAAGATTTGCGAAATCATCCGGGTAAGGGCTCTCAAAGCGCAAGGTTTTACCATTTTCCGGGTGTTCGAAAGCCAGCAGGCCGGCATGCAGGGCTTGCCTGTGAAAACCGTTCACGAGGCTTTTGAGCGGCTCATCGAGCCTGTTTGCCTTGGTCTTGAAACCCGACCCGTAATCATCGTCTCCGATCAGCGGATGGCCAATGTGGGCCATGTGCACGCGGATCTGGTGGGTGCGTCCGGTTTCAAGGCGGCATTCCAGCAGCGAGGCGAGCGCAGGCTGTTCGGCGTTGCCGAAGCGCTCCTTCACCTGCCAGTGTGTGATGGCGTGGCGGCCGGACGTCTTGACGACGGCAATCTTCTGACGGTTTGCCTGTGAACGGGCCAGATTGGCATTGATCGTGCCTTTCAGGCCGGAGGGTGCCCCCCAGACCAGAGCCGAATAGGCGCGTTCCAGCGGTCCGGTGCGGCCGTGGTCGGCAAACTGGGCTGCAAGGCCCTTGTGAGCCTGGTCGGTCTTGGCGACGACAAGCAGTCCGGAGGTGTCCTTGTCGATCCTGTGAACGATGCCGGGGCGCTTCACGCCGCCGATGCCGGAAAGGCTGTCACCGCAATGATGGATGAGTGCATTGACGAGGGTGCCGGTCCAGTTGCCGGCACCAGGATGGACGACAAGCCCCGCCGGTTTGTCTACCACGATAAGGTGTTCGTCCTCAAAGACGACCGAGACGGGGATGTCCTCGCCCTTGGGCTCCGGGTCTTCTGCCTGCGGCAAAGTGAGGGTCAGGGCATCGCCTTCATTGACCCGGTATTTCGGCTCCACTATTTTCGCGCCGCCGACGGTGACGTCCCCGGACTTGATCAGGGACTGGATCCTGTTGCGGCTAAAGGCTTCCAGATGAGCCGCCAGCACCGCATCCAGCCGTTTCCCGGCATCGGCTGCATCAACTGTTAAACTGAAATCCTGGTCCAGACCGGCCGGATACTCGAGGGAATTGTCTGTCATGTCACAACCTGATTATCGGGATGAGGGGCCGGGTGAAAAGCCGCTTGATCCTGCGGCCGAACGCATCCAGGCCAAACTGAAGCGTTTGTTGCTCGGCTCGTCCCTCGTCATGATCGCCGGCTTTATCGCTGTCTTTGCAGCAATTCTCTACAAGATCAACTCCAATAAGTCCGATGTTTCAGCCGATCAATATGCCGCAACAGTGGCAGTTGGCGCTGACGCGGAAATTTTGCATGCCGACCTTTCGAACGGTCTCTTGCTGGTTCTGGTGCGCGAAGGCAGCAAGACGGCGCTACTGCGCTTCGATCCCGTCACGGGCAAGCAACTGGGCCGCACGGATTTTGTGGCACGCTGACGTAGCGTCGCGCGTGTCGCGCGCGGTTATGAACAGGCATGTGACAGAAAAATGAAAATTAGGGCTTGCGTCTTTTGTCATGCAGCCGTATACGCACGGTCCTCGGCTTGAGACACTGAGCTTCTCAAGCCCCGCGCGCCCATCGTCTAGCGGTCTAGGACGCCGCCCTTTCACGGCGGAAACACGGGTTCGAGTCCCGTTGGGCGTGCCATTTCTCCCCAAGGCACAAACAGCATATCCACATCCTGCGCACAGGGTTCTCCACCCGTTTGTGCACCGGTTACACGGAGTGCTGTGTTCGATTAGCCGGCAGTGCTGTCTTCCTGCTGGCCGGTCTCGATCAGTTCGACTTCTGCGTCTTGCGCGATCTGCGCGAAATCTGGCGAGGGGCAATAATCCGTTACGAAAGTAGTGACCTGTCGCAGGTGTCCGACACGGACCGGTGCAGTGCGCTCGAACTTGGTGCTGTCGGCGGCCAGAATGACGTGCCTGGCGTTGTCCATGATGGTCTTGGTGACTTTCACTTCCCGGTAGTCGTAATCGAGCAGGGAGCCGTCGGGATCGATCGCGGAAGCGCCGATGACGGCAAAATCGACCTTGAACTGGCGCATGAAGTCCACCGCGGCCTCGCCGACAATGCCGCCGTCGGAATGGCGCAACACGCCACCGGCAATCACCACCTCGATCTGGGAATAGCCGCGCATCAGGCTGGCGACGTTGATGTTGTTGGTGATCACCATCAGGCCGCGATGCTGGAGCAGCGCCTGTGCGACGGCTTCCGTGGTGGTGCCGATGTTGATGAAGATGGACGCGTTGTCAGGAATGAGCGAGGCAACCTTCTCGCCGATGTCTGCCTTTTCCCTGCTGGAGATGATCCTGCGCGCCTCGTAGCCGACATTTTCGATGCCGGACGACAGCAGGGCCCCGCCGTGGGTGCGCGCCAGCAGGCGCCGGTCGCAAAGCTCGTTGAGGTCCTTGCGGATCGTCTGCGGGCTGACATCAAACCGCCGGGCGAGATCGTCGACGCTGACGCGGCCCATCTGCCGTGCGAGTTCGAGAATGGCGTTGTGGCGTTCGATCAACATGTACGGCAGACTCATCCTGTGCATGACGGGCTGGCTGCGTTCCTGCATCTGCAAACGGAAATGCGGGCGAAGAGCAGCAGCGCGTCAGGTTCGTTCAATATTCGGACGAATGTCCATCGGACTAGATGACCGGAGCGACCTGCTCAGATCAAGCCACATCTTTCTTTTTTTGTTTCGTGGCTTTCGTTTTCCGGTCGCTGTCTTGCGCGGCGCCGGTACTTGCAGGCGTTGTTTCCGCCTCCGGCTTTGGCTTGTTCCGGCTGGAAGCAACGATCCTGCTTACCAGCGCTTCAGCCGCGTTGGCGATATCGCCGGATCTTGATTGTGCTTGTGCCGTGCCCTGGTCCGCGTCTGCCTGCAGATTTTCCTTGGAGGATGCCTCAGGCCGGTTGCGATCTTCCGGCGGGCTGTCCTTGGTCTGAAGAGAAACCGGGACGAAAGGCAGTGCCGGCTTTGCGGGAGCGCCTGCGGCAGAAGCATTGACGGCTGGAGACGCCTGACCGGTCAGCTTTTCGGCAAGGGCGCGGAAATCGCGGCGCAGATCCACGAGAGCTGGAACCGAGGACAGGTCCTTCTGCAGCTTTGCCATCTGGGCGGTGATCCGCTGAAGCGCACGGTCTTTTTCAGCAGCGTCGGCCTGGTAGCGGGCGGCTTCGCCGGAAAGCTTTTCCAGCTCGGCATCAAGATGTTTCTGGCGCTCGTTTTCCGGAAGCCTGGCTGCGTCCAGCATCAGCGACAGACGGGTGACTTCAGCCTGTGCGGACACATAGTTGGATTCCGTGTCGACCAATTGGGCTTCCAGTTCGGCGAGCCTTGTCTTTGCGGTTTCGCTGCGCACAGCGTCCATCTGGCCTGCAACTGTCGGCTCATACCGGGCCAGCTTGGCCTTCAAAGTGGCAACTTCCGCTTCAAGTCCGGTGATTGTGGCAAGTGCCATGGTGCCGGACGCCGGCAGCCAGCCGCTGTCGTCTTCTGCGGGTTCTTCCGGCTTCGCCTCGGCAGGCGTGTCTTCGGGAGCCTTGGTCCAGCTTTCCGCAAGAGCCCGTTCGGCTTCCGACAGCTTCTTTTTCAGGGAGGTCACTTCGGACGACAGCATGTCGACAGCGTGCTGATCACTTGCCTGGGCGGCGACCTTGGCTTCCAGGCCGGAAATCGTTTCCTTGTGAGATTTCGTCAGCGCTTCAACTTCCGCCCGCATCAGTGTGGTTTCGAGCTGAAACTTCGCAGCCTTCTCACGTTCGTTGTCGAGAC
The DNA here is from genome assembly GCF_001999245.1 of Roseibium algicola. NCBI lineage: Bacteria > Pseudomonadati > Pseudomonadota > Alphaproteobacteria > Hyphomicrobiales > Stappiaceae > Roseibium > Roseibium algicola. Next base: position 3,547,878 of record NZ_CP019630.1, read on the forward strand.
GCTTCTCGACACGGCGCAATTCTACCGCGTGGCGCGCGCGTTCCTGATCCTGGGCAGCGCGGACTTCGGCGTAACTGGTCGGATTGACGGCGCGCAGGGCTTCTTCGGTCAGTCGGGCGGCCCGGCGGTAAAATGCAGGCAGGATTGCCAGTCCGATCAGGCCGGCGGTGCAAAACCCCAGCGCCACATACATCGCTGCTTCAATCAAGTCCGGCTCCCGGTTACGTTCTAAAAAACGCCCACAACTCCATCATTAGACGACAGTCGCCCTGCCGCCAAGTGTCCTGCGTGGAACGAATGCAACCCGTCTTCGTCGCCAGGTTGCGACAGCCGCCTTTCCGGTCCGATCAGAACGGGTTCCAGGTCGGCTTGTCGGTGAACTTCAGGTATCCCATGTTCAGCCCGAGACGGGCGCCGACACCGGCGCGCACAGGCACCAGCACGATTTCGTTGTTCAAGAGCACGGTCATGCCGACCCCGCCGACCAGGTAAGCCGATCCGTTGACACCGGCAAAGCGGGTGTAGAGGGAGTTCACGGTGGGCAGGTTATAGACCAGCATCATCACCCGCGCACCATCCGCGCCAAAGTCCCAGCCTACGGACGGGCCTTGCCAGAACAGCTTGTGAGTGCCGGCGTTGCGTGTGTAGAGGTTGCCTTCGCCATAGCGGGCGCCGGCGATGAGCGCTCCGGAGCCTTCTTCGCCGAGCACGTAACCGTTCGGTTCGCCGTAGCTGGAGAAGGCCTTCTCGACGACTGATGCAAGCCCACCCGAAACAGAGCCGAAGAACTGGTGGCCTGCCTGCAGGATTTCGTCCTGGTCGTAGGTTTGTCCAGACGGAATGGGCTCGTTGCCGGAATTCTGGGAGTACGCCGGGTTGGAAAACGCAAATGCACACAAGGCCAGGAACGCAGCCGATATCAGGGATACAACTCGCCGGGAACTTTGTGCCATTCGATATTCTCCCAAAATCTGTTGGCCGCGCCGATTGTTGCCGCTCGGTCAGACCGCAATGTTAAACTGATGCAATATCATGCTGATTCGCATGAGATGGTGCACCTTACATAAGCCGAATCAATGGAAAGCTGGCCTCAAAAAAAGACAAGGTTATGTCTTTGTGCTGTATTGATCCTGCTCTCCTGTCTTTTTGCGGGGAAAGTCTTCGCGCGTCCCCAGGTTTTCGTTCCCGATCCGATCACGGGATACGCGCTCGGCGGACATGACCCGGTGAGCTATTTCGTCGATGGTTACCCGCGCAAGGGAAAGCGGAACCATGTGCACAAATGGGGTGGCACGGAATGGATCTTCGTCAATGAAGGCAATCTTGCCGCCTTCAAGCGGGATCCTGAAGCCTATGCACCGCTTTTTGCCGCCTGCGGCGGGTATGCGCTGTCCGAAGGCTTTGGCACGGCGGGCAATCCGTTCATCTATGCCATTGTCGACGGACGGCTGGTCTTTTTCCATTCGGTGGTCAACCGGTTCCTGTTCGTCGTCAACGGCAGCCAGCTGATGACGGCGGCCCAAGACAATGCCGAACGGGTCGGCTGCGTGCCGATGCGGTAGGTGGTTACCCGGTTAAACTGCTCCCGGACGCCGGAAAAGGCGGATTTCGGGGCAAACTTTCATCTGGATGACATGGTTTGCTGTCCGCCGCTGCCTTGGCAGCCGCTGTGCGGATGTGTAACTCTTGCAACCACTATATCGAATCAGTTTCCGCCGCCTCCTCAAGAAGAGCCTCAAAACGCCATGTCTGCACTAAAAGAGCTTTCCTCTCTTGATCTTGCCGCCCTGGTGGCCAGCCGCGTCTGCCACGACATCATTTCTCCCGTAGGGGCGATAACCAACGGGTTGGAAGTGCTGGACGAGGAGGGGTCGGAGGACATGCGTGAATTCGCCATGGACCTCATCCGCAAGAGTGCGCGCCAGGCATCTGCAAAACTGCAGTTCGCCCGTCTTGCCTTCGGCGCTGCAGGCTCGGCAGGCGCGGAGATCGACCTGGGGGACGCTCAGGTCGTTGCCACCGGGTTCATGGAAAACGAAAAATCCGATCTAAATTGGCAATTGACCCGGCACCTGATGCCGAAGAACTACGTAAAACTACTTCTCAACTTGATCCTCATCGCCAACCAGTGCGTTCCGCGTGGTGGAGAAATCAAGGTTGAAATGGAAGGCGACCCACAATCTCCGTCCTTCACGCTTCAGGCCAGCGGCCTCAATCCACGCATTCCGCTCGGAATGAAGGAAACTCTGAGCGGAGAAGAGCCTGAACGGGTCGATGCGCACTCGGTTCAGCCGATCTACACGTTGCTGCTCGCCCGTGAATGCGGCATGGTATTAACGATAGATAAACAAGAAGAGTTGGTAAAAATAACGGCCCTCTTGGCAGAATAAACAAGGCCTCTAAAAGTCTCCATCCGCTTCAGCGTATCTTAACTGTTTGCCGTCAACCTAGCTCTCATGGACTTCTCGGTCCAGACGTCCCTTTTGGGATGCGGAACCAGTAACAAGTCGGGTGAGAGCAGGCCATGGACGACCTCCTCAGGGAATTCATTACAGAGACGAACGAAAGTCTCGATGTTGTTGACGTTGAGCTCGTAAAATTCGAGCAGGAACCGAACAACGCGACTATCCTAGATAATATTTTCCGCCTGGTGCACACGATCAAGGGCACCTGTGGCTTCCTGGGTCTTCCCCGTCTTGAAGGTATCGCGCATGCGGCTGAGACCCTCATGGGCAAGTTCCGCGATGGCGCTCCTGTCACGCAAGAAGCCGTTTCCCTCATTCTGACCTCGATCGACCAGATCAAGGACATTCTGGGTGAACTGGAAGCTGCCGAAGGCGAAGAGCCGCAAGGCGACGACAGTGAGCTGATCGGCCAGTTGGAAGAGATGTCCGCGAAAGCTGATGCCGCCATGAAGGGTGGCGCAGCCGTCACGGAAGCGCCTGTGGCTGAAGCCGTTGCGGCTGAGCCGGAAGCGCCTGCCGAAGAAGCTGCCGCCGAGCAAGCTCTTGAACGTCCGCTCCGTCCTGGCGAAGTGTCGCTGGACGAACTGGAGCGCGCGTTCCGCGAAACCGAAGTTGAAGTCGAAGTCGCCGAGCCGGAAGTTCCGGAACTCGAAGAGATCGTCGACGAAGCCGATGAGCCAGAGCCTGCTCCCGTTGCGGTCAAGGCAGAAGCCAAGGCGGCTGCGAAAGCCCCGGCGAAAAAGGCTGGCGGCGAAGGCGGCGAGAAGAAATCCTCCGGTGGCGGTGTTTCCAACCAGAGCATCCGCGTTGCGGTCGACACGCTCGAGCACCTGATGACCATGGTGTCCGAACTGGTGCTGACCCGGAACCAGCTTCTGGAAATCGTACGCCGCCATGAAGACAGCGAATTCAAGGTGCCGCTGCAGCGTCTGTCGAATGTAACTGCCGAACTGCAGGAAGGCGTCATGGCGACGCGCATGCAGCCGATCGGCAATGCCTGGCAGAAACTGCCGCGCATCGTTCGCGATCTCAGCCAGGAACTTGAAAAGCCGATCGAACTGGAAATGATCGGTGCGGATACCGAACTGGACCGCCAGGTTCTCGAGATGATCAAGGACCCGCTCACGCACATGGTCCGCAACTCGGCCGACCATGGTCTTGAGCGCCCGGATGAGCGCCGCTCTGCAGGCAAGCCTGAAAAGGGTACCATTACCCTGGCGGCTTACCATGAAGGCGGCCACATCATCATCGAAGTTCGCGATGACGGTAAGGGCATCGACGTCGACAAGGTGAAGGCGAAGGTCGTGGAACGCGGCCTGGCGTCGGAAGCCGAAGTCGACAAGATGACGGACGCCCAGATCCACAAGTTCATCTTCGCAGCCGGGTTCTCCACGGCCGCAAAGGTCACGAGCGTGTCCGGCCGCGGCGTCGGCATGGATGTCGTCCGCAACAACATCGAACTGATCGGCGGTACTGTCGACCTGCGCTCTACCCAGGGCAAGGGCTCGAGCTTCATCATCAAGATCCCGCTGACGCTTGCCATTGTTTCGACGCTGATCGTCGAAGCCGGCGGCGACCGGTTCGCCATCCCGCAGCTTTCCGTTGTCGAACTGGTCCGCGTGCAGACCAATTCGGAACACCGTATAGAGCGGATCAAGGACACCCCGGTCCTGCGCTTGCGCAACAAGCTGCTGCCGCTGGTGCACCTGTCCCAGCTCCTCGGTATCTATGAGGGCGAAAACGCGGACGAGGCGATTGATGCGGACAACGGCTTTATCGTTGTCATGCAGGTCGGGAGCCAGACATTCGGCGTGGTTGTCGACGGTGTCTTCCATACGGAGGAAATCGTGGTCAAGCCGATGTCGACGATGCTGCGCAACCTCGGCATGTTCTCCGGCAACACCATCCTGGGCGACGGTTCCGTGATCATGATCATCGATCCGAACGGTATCGCCGGTGCCATGGCAAGTCATGCATCCAGCGCGGTCACAGAGAACCAGGAAGACGAACGGGAAGACCTGCAGAGCCGCGCGATTTCCGGCCAGAGCTCGATCTCGCTTCTGCTGTTCCGTGCCGGTGCGCCGGAACCGAAAGCCGTGCCGCTGTCTCTGGTCACGCGCCTGGAGGAGTTCGAGGTCTCCAAGATCGAACGGTCGAACGGCCGCGATCTGGTCCAGTACCGCGGTGCGCTCATGCCGCTCGTCTATCTGAACGAAGGCGACAGCCACAAGTCGGAAGGCACGCAGCCAATGCTGGTGTTCTCCGATGCGGGACGCTCCATGGGCCTCGTGGTCGACGAGATCGTCGACATCGTCGAGGACCGCATGAACATCGAAGTCGGTTCGGAACGTCCGGGCATCCTCGGCTCTGCCGTGGTGAAGGAACGTGCGACCGAGATCATCGACCTCGGCTACTATCTGCCGCAGGCCTTTGAAGACTGGTTCATGCGCAAGGAAATGGACATCGAGGCGCTGACGAAGAAGGTTCTCTTCGTGGATGACTCGTCCTTCTTCCGCAACATGCTGACACCGGTTCTGAAGGCTGCCGGCTACGATGTGACCACCTGTACCGGTCCGCATCAGGCGTTCGAACTTCTGGAAAACGGCGACAAGTTCCATGCGATCGTCAGTGATATCGAAATGCCGGAAATCAACGGCTTCGAGTTCTGTGAATCGCTGCGCCGCGATCCCCGGTTCCGCAATATCCCGATCCTGGCCTTGTCGTCCATGGTGACGCCGGCCTCGATCGAACGCGGCCGCCAGGCGGGCTTTGACGACTATGTCGCCAAATTCGACCGTCCGGGCCTGATCGCCGCCCTGAAAGACGTCTTCTCCGGTGAAATGGGAGCTGCAGCATGAGTGTGCTGGAACACAAACTGACCGCGGAGCAAAAAGCCGCAAGTGACATGATCCAGTATGTGACCGTCGTCATCGGCGGCCAGCTGTTCGGCCTGCCCATTTCCCAGGTTCACGACGTGTTCGTGCCGGAAAGCGTAACTCGCGTGCCGATGTCCGCACCCGAGGTTCAGGGTGTCCTGAACCTGCGTGGACGCATCGTCACCGCAATCAACATGCGCCGCCGCCTTCACTTGCCTCCGCTGAAGGAAGGGCAGATGATGGCCGTGGGCATCGAGTACAAGCAGGAAAGCTACGGCCTTGTCATCGACACGGTTGGTGAGGTGCTGACGCTGCCGTCCGCATCTGCAGAGCCCAACCCGTCGAACCTGGATCGCCGTTGGGCCGAGATCTCCGGAGGCGTCCATCGTCTGGACGGCCGCCTGATGGTCATTCTGGATGTCGACCGTCTGCTTGGTGCGATGTTCACCGAACCTATGGCTGCAGCATAACTGGGCCGCAATGGCCATTGAGTGGAGTTACGCCTGATGAAACAGTGCCTCGTAGTAGATGACTCAAGCGTCATCCGGAAGGTGGCTCGCCGCATTCTCGAGGATATGAATTTCGAGATTACGGAAGCGGAAGACGGCCAGAAGGCGCTTGACGAATGCCGCAAGACCATGCCGGACGCCATCCTGCTGGACTGGAACATGCCCGTCATGGACGGACTTGAGTTCCTGACCAGCCTGCGTGCGGAAGAAGGCGGAGAAAACCCGATCGTCGTATTCTGCACGACCGAAAACGATGTTGCTCACATCGCCCGCGCCATCCGCGCCGGTGCAAACGAGTACATCATGAAACCGTTTGACCGCGAAATCGTGGAAGCCAAGTTTCAGGAAGTCGGTCTTATCTAGTTTCGAGTTGGGCAGTCTAAATGGCGTTTGCGCAAAGAAGCATAACTGCGGGCACGAGTCCGGGCAGCGACCCCATCAAAGTCATGGTCGTAGATGACGCTGTCGTCATCCGCGGACTCCTGACACGCTGGCTCGGTGAAGACAAAAGTCTGAAAGTCGTCAGCTCGCATCGCAACGGCAAGCTTGCTGTAGAAGATATCGAAAAAAGCAATCCCGACGTCGTCGTTCTCGACATCGAGATGCCGGAAATGGACGGCATGACGGCCTTGCCGCTCATGCTGGCGAAGAAGCGCGATCTCGTCGTGATCATGGCTTCGACGCTGACCCGCCGCAACGCGGAAATCAGCCTGAAGGCCCTGTCTCTGGGCGCGGCCGACTATGTGCCGAAGCCGGAATCGACTTCCGAGGTCACGACGTCCATCGATTTTCGCCGTGAGCTGATCGAGAAGGTCAAGGCTCTTGGGGCACGTGCATTGCGCATGCGCGGTCCTGCGCGCACCATGCGGGCAGAAACCAGCGCAGGCCGCACCGCGCAGCCGGTCAGACCGATTTCTGCGCGTCCGGCAACGGATACAAGGGCGACCTTTCGCGGAGCTGCTCAACCGGCGGGAGCTGCTGCCGGTGCAGTGAAGTACCAGACACGTCCGTACTCTTCCGCGCGTCCGCGCATCCTTGCGATCGGTTCCTCGACGGGCGGTCCGCAGGCACTGCAGGAAGTCATGCGCGAAGTCGGTACGGCCATGAATGATGTGCCGGTGGTCATCACCCAGCATATGCCGCCAACCTTCACTGCCATTCTGGCCGAGCATATGGGCAAGGCTGCCCTGCGTCCGTCCAAGGAAGGTGAAGATGGCGAAGTGCTGAAGCCCGGCAATATCTATGTCGCGCCTGGCGGCAAGCACATGATCGTGGAAAAGGACGGCGGTGTCGCCAAGATCCGGCTGACCGACGGTCCTCCCGTGAATTTCTGCAAGCCTGCCGTCGATCCCCTGTTCGACAGCGTTGCGAAGGTATTCGGTTCGGCAAGCCTGGGTGTCATCCTGACCGGTATGGGTCATGACGGCGCTGAAGGCGTCAAGACGATTGCAGCAGGCGGCGGCAGCGTGATCACGCAGGACGAAGCCACAAGCGTGGTCTGGGGCATGCCGGGCGCAGCTGCACAAACGGGCGTTTGCAGCGAAATTCTACCCTTGAAGGAGATCGGCCCGAAGATCTCGCGCGTTCTGAAGGGGAACACGAGATGACCCCGAGCGAGTTCGAGTTTCTGAAAAACTTCCTGAAGACCCGTTCCGGCCTGGTTCTGTCCAACGACAAGCAATACCTGGTCGAAAGCCGTCTTCTGCCGATTGCACGCAGCTCCAAGCTGGAAACGCTCAGTGCGGTGATCCAGCAGCTTCAGCGCGGCACCAACAGAGCGCTGGAAACGGACGTCGTTGAGGCGATGACGACCAACGAGTCGTTCTTCTTTCGCGACAAGACACCGTTCGAGCACTTCAAGGACACGATGCTGCCGGCGCTGCTGGAAAGCCGCGCGACACGCAAGCAGATCAAGATCTGGTGTGCGGCTGCCTCGACCGGGCAGGAGCCTTATTCCCTGGGCATCTGCCTGAAGGAAGATGCGGCCAAGATGGCTGGCTGGCGAACCCGGATCCTGGGTACGGACCTCTCCAATGAAGTGCTGGAAAAAGCCAAAACCGGCCTTTACAGCCAATTCGAGGTTCAGCGTGGTCTGCCGATCCAGATGCTGCTGAAATACTTCGAGCAGAAGGGTGACATGTGGCAGATCAATGCCGGCATGCGCGCCATGATCGAATGGAAGAAGCTGAACCTGCTGGAAAGCTTCACCCATCTGGGCGAGTTTGACATCATTTTCTGCCGCAACGTGCTGATCTACTTCGATCAGGCAACCAAGACGGAAATCCTCGGCCGGTTGGCGAAATCCCTGCCGGATGACGGGTATCTCGTTCTCGGTGCCGCAGAAACCGTGGTCGGTCTGACGGATGCCTTCAAGCCGGTGCCCGGTAAGAGAGGCCTCTTCCAGAAGAAACAGGCTGCACAGGCCGCAACCGGCACGGCAGCAACGCCCCGCCTGGCCGTGGGAGCTGGAGCAGGCCTGGGTCTGCAGCGTTAACCCTGCGTCCCTTCTTCGGCACGGTTCGGACATATCGGATCACGTTCAAAGGCGGCCTCTGGCCGCCTTTTTCATTCGCTGTACCGTGAAGGAATCCCTTCAAAAAAGCGGTCTGTTGCGAGTGAGCAAGTTTTTGAAATTCATTTTGTTCGTTCGCTCTCGTGAAGTTTATCCAGCTGGCGGCGAACAGCACTTGTCTGCATCTGCATCCATTCCATTTTCTCGATCGTAAGCTTTGCGTCCTGCCGATCACTCGGGGTGTTCGACTGCGGGACTGTTTTCATGAATCGGAATTGCAGGGAGTGGGAATATGACCGAGATAAAAGTTGAACTCACACGTCGCGCGGCGCTTCTGGGAGCAGGTGGGGCGCTTGCCGGGGCAAGTCTTGCCGGAACCACCGTTGTCCATGCGGCTGCAGAAAAGCATGCCGCTGTGCCGGCGCCCGTCGCCCGCTATTCCGTAGGCGGGTTCGAGGTGACAACCCTGCACGATGGTGCGGTCTCCCTGACCGAACCGCAGAAAACCTTTGCCATGAATGTCGACGCGGATACTTTTTCTGCGACCAATGCCAATAACTTCCTGCCCAACGACAGTTTCCAGATCAGTTTTACGCCAACGCTCGTGAACACGGGCAGCGAACTGATCCTGTTCGACACAGGCAATGGCGAAGGTGCCCGGCCAGGTCGCGGAAAGATGCGTGCTGCGCTGGAAAATGCGGGATACACGCCGGAGCAGGTTGACGTGGTGGTGCTGACGCACATGCATCCCGACCACGTCAGCGGTCTGATGGAAGGCGGCGCGCCGACCTTCGCCAATGCCCGCTATGTGACCGGGCAGAAGGAATATGACTTCTGGGCAGCAATGGATGCCGAAGCCAATGGGGTGACCAAGCTGATGGCGAGCCACGTCAAACCGTTGGCGGAGAAAATGACTTTCCTCGATGACGGCGGCAGCGTGACGACGGGTGTCACCGCGATGGCTGCTGCAGGTCATACCCCCGGTCACATGATCTACATGCTTGAAAGCGACGGCAAGCAGCTTGCCATAACGGCGGATACCGCCAATCACTACGTCTGGTCGCTGGCGCATCCCGAATGGGAAGTGCGCTTCGACATGGACAAGGAAGGCGCCGCGGCCACCCGCAAGACCGTCTTCGGTATGCTGGCCGCCGACAAGATCCCGTTCGTGGGCTATCACATGCCGTTCCCGGCGGTCGGCTACGTGGAGACCAACGACAGCGGTTTCCGTTACGTCCCTGCGTCATACCAGCTGCAGCTCTGATCCTGCCATTGCAAGTGCGGAAAGGCCGGCGGCAACGCCGGCTTTTTTGTTTTCGCCGGACAGTTACGAGTTTCCGTCTGGTAGTGAAAATGTCATAAACGTGTGAAAGCCTTCTTCTCGTTACTTCAGGTTGAGGCTCGCATGTCAGACCATATCTATCAGGCCATTTGGAACGAAGATGCCGACCGGTTCAGTGTCAGCACGCGCAACGTGGATGGTGACTGGACGGACATGACAGCCGACATTCTGCTGGACGAGCAGGTGAAGGCCAAAGGGTCCCGCCAGATCGACCTGGCAGCGAACCCGCTCTTTGCCCGGGTCGATTTCGACAAGATGGCGGCGAGCGATCTGTACCAGACCTTCATCCGGCTTCTGGACAACTATGCGGTCCACTTTCGCGACCCGGAAACCATTTCGCCTGCCGAGCGAGACGAGATCGAAGGGTTTCTCGATCTGGTGATTGCAAGCCGGCCGATGCAGATCGCCTTCGAGCATATTTCTGCCGAGCTCGTCAGGGACATGACCGCTGAAACCTTCCGGCAGGATCTGTTCCGGATGTGGTTCGAGGTCTACACCAACTTCTTCCGGGGCAAGTCGACCCACTTCTGCACGGGCTTCGAGCATGTTTTTGTCGGCGAAGGCAAATACAAGAAAGGGGCGAATTCCGCCTCGGAGAAGGGTGAAATCTCCGGTTATCACTCCTGGGTGAAATTCGCGCTGGACGAGCTCAACAACCGGGTCGACTACCTTGGTTACAAATACGATCTCGGAGGTCCCGGACCGGAGAACCCCCATGTCGTGACGCTGCAGATGGTCTGGAACCACCAGGACATGACCGGCAACCTTGTCGCTGAGCTCTTCAAGAGCAAGGGTGGATTTTTTGTCGGCAGCAGTCCTGCGTGCGAATTCGCGCTCGGCACGCTTGCCTATTACGAAGGCCTGCACGGCTTGCTCACCAACCAGAAGAAGCGTGTTCAGCTCGGTGAGGGCAAGTTCGATCTGGTGATGTATCACGAGACCACGGCTGATGGCTCGCTGGGGCAGCACATCCGCTCATTCTACCCTGTGTTCCTTGGTGACGGCAGCACCCGCACGGACGATTCTGGCAATGTGGTCGTGCGTCCAAGGACCGTTGAAATGCAGAATGACGGTCCGCTTCGCATTCTTTCGGCCCTGCCGAACCCGCCGGGGGATGACCAGGGCACGGAATGGGTGGAGATCTGGAATGCCGGTGCAGCGGACATCGACCTCACGGGCTACGAACTGCGGGACAAGATGGGCAGGCCGCAGCCGGTGGAGGCGGTTGTTCTGATTGCAGGTGCCGTTTTGAAGGTGTCGGTGACGCGGGCGACGGTCCATCACATGCAGATGTCGAACCGCAAAGGGTTGATTACCCTGCATGACAGTTCCGGCGAGATGCTGGCGTCAGTCAATTACGGGCAGGCGGGGGAAGGGGCTGTGCTGACCTTTGCCGAGCGCGCAGGTGGCCAAGGCTAGAACAGCCTTGTCACATCCAACCCTCAGCAACAAAAAGCCCCGGCAGTGCCGGGGCTTTTAAAACGTCAACGTCTGATGCTGGATCAGGCGGCTGCTTCGACGTCCGGCTCGCGCAGAACGTAACCTCGGCCCCACACCGTTTCAATGTAGTTCTTGCCGGAGGTTGCAGCTGCCAGCTTCTTGCGAAGCTTACAGATAAACACGTCGATGATCTTCAGTTCCGGCTCGTCCATGCCGCCATAGAGATGGTTCAGGAACATCTCCTTGGTGAGCGTCGTTCCCTTGCGCAGGGAGAGAAGCTCCAGCATCTGGTATTCCTTGCCGGTCAGATGGACGCGCTGGCCGCCGACTTCGACGGTTTTGGTGTCCAGGTTGACCTTCAGGTCGCCAGTGACGATGACCGACTGTGCGTGCCCCTTGGAGCGGCGGACGATTGCGTGGATACGCGCGACCAGCTCGTCCTTGTGGAACGGCTTGGTCATGTAATCGTCGGCGCCGAAGCCGAGGCCGCGAACCTTGTCTTCGATACCCGCGTTACCGGAAAGGATCAGGATCGGTGTCTTGACCTTGGAAACGCGTAGTGTCCGGAGAACCTCGTAACCGGACATGTCCGGCAGGTTCAAATCCAACATAATGATGTCGTAATCGTACAGTTTGCCGAGGTCGATGCCTTCCTCGCCAAGATCTGTCGTGTAGACGTTGAAGTTCTCGGACTTCAGCATCAGCTCGATGCTCTGCGCCGTGGCGCTGTCATCCTCAATCAACAATACACGCATGCCAATCCCCTTGTTCTGCCTTTCCTGGGCAAGTCGCAACGGCTCTGTCGGTGCCTGCTACGAAGGACTGATGTTAACCCCGACTCAAAGCTATCGGTTAATGGTTAACAAAATATGATTCGTAACGGCAAGCTCTGGAGAGAGGAAACTGTGAACAACACTCAACTTATTGAATCCCCAGAAAAAATTCGGATTCACAAATCTTAATGTTGAACTTTAAGAACCGGCGCTAACCGATTCCGTTCAGATTCCTTTCAACAAAGCCGTTTTGACTTCGAAATGGCTCTCGCTTGTCAGCCTTCCAAAGGTTAAGATTAACCAGAGTCGTAAACGATCGGTTACCAAAACCGTTAACGAGGGAAGGAATCTTACGTGAAGGCGCTTTTCGCCGAGATTGATTCGCTCATGCCGACCGAAATTTATGGCCGGGTGACTGCGGTTCAGGGACTTCTCGTCGAGATTGCGGGCCCTATTCACGAAATGAGTGTCGGCTCGAGATTGTTGATCGACAACGGTGAGGATAACCCGAAAGTGCCCGCAGAGGTTGTGGGTTTTCGTGAAGGACACGCACTTTGCATGCCTTTTTCCGGGCTCGAAGGCGTGCGAATGGGTTGCAAAGCCGTGATTCAATCGCGTGACAGCGTGGTTCATCCGGCAAATGCCTGGCTTGGCCGAGTGATTAACGCACTTGGTGAACCGATTGATGGTAAAGGAAGTCTTGTTCATGGCGGAGTGCCTCGCAAATTGCGAAGTTCGCCTCCGCCGGCCTCCGAACGTAAACGAGTTGGACCGGCCCTGGATCTCGGCGTTCGCGCACTTAATACATTCGTAACCTGTTGCGAGGGGCAGCGAATGGGCATTTTTGCCGGCTCCGGCGTCGGCAAGTCCGTGCTGATGTCCATGCTGGCGCGCAACACAAAATGTGATGTCGCGGTGATCGGCCTTATCGGCGAACGCGGTCGAGAAGTTCAGGAGTTCATCGAGGACGATCTGGGCGATTCGGGGCTGGAGCGCTCCGTGGTCGTCGTCGCGACCTCAGATGAAAGCGTTCTGATGCGGCGGCAGGCCGCCTATCTGACCATGACTGTTGCCGAACATTTCCGCGATGAAGGCAAGAACGTGCTGTGCATGATGGACTCGGTAACGCGATTCGCCATGGCACAGCGCGAAATCGGCTTGTCGATCGGCGAGCCGCCGACCTCCAAGGGCTATACGCCGACGGTCTTCACCGAATTGCCGCGACTTCTGGAACGGGCAGGTCCCGGCAAGGAGAACAGCGGATCGATCACCGGCCTTTTCACCGTTCTTGTGGAGGGTGACAATCACAACGAGCCTGTGGCCGACGCGGTGCGCGGTATTCTCGATGGCCACGTGGTGATGGAACGCGGCATTGCCGAGCGTGGCCGGTATCCGGCAATCAATGTGCTGAAATCCGTGTCACGAACCATGCCGCGCTGCGTGCCGCCGGAGCAGCTCCCGGTTCTGCGCAGGGCCCGACAGCTTCTGTCGACCTATACGGACATGGAAGAATTGATCCGGCTGGGCGCATACCGGAAGGGATCGGACCCGACCGTGGACGAAGCCATCTACAGGTTCGACATGATCGACGAATTCCTGAATCAGGGAAAAGACGAAGCGACATCACTTTCTGACGGGTATGAGCAACTTGCCAACCTTTTGGAAATGACTCAGGGGTAGACTGCCCGTGTTAGGGGAGTATTGAGTAATGAAAACCCGAGACAGTTTGATCCGTTTGAAGCGGTTTCAGGTTGACGAGAAACGACGACAGCTTGCTCAGATCGAGAGCATGATCGCCGAGTTCAACCGTATGGCCGATGAACTCGATGACCAGATCCGGTCGGAGCAGGAGCGGGTCGGTATTACGGATGTCACGCATTTTGCCTATCCGACGTTTGCCAAGGCCGCAGCGGACCGTCGCGACAACCTGCGCAATTCCGCGCATGAACTGGACGACCAGCTGCGACGTGCCCAGGACGAGCTCAGCGAGGCGATCGAGGAGCTGAAGAAGTTCGAGCAGCTGGAAGAACGCGACCAGCAGCGCGAGCGCACAGCCCAGGAACTGGCGGAGCAGGATCAGCTCGACGAAGTTGCTGCGCGGGCTCGAGGTCGATAACGGCTTACTGAACTTCCCTAGAAACAGCCGGTCTCCGAATGGGGGCTGGCAGGGCTTGATGTACGTTCTTATATTCCTGATCGTTGCTCGCGGCGGTCAGGTTTTGTGCTTTCCGATCCGGGTGATATAGGAAATGGTGCTCCTCCTGGTGATGCCGGGCGCAGGTGCCGCTACGAGTTTACGCGATAGCCAGGGTACGGCAGTTTCAATGCGATTTTTTCTGGCTTTGCTGCTTCCCGTTTCCACTTTCTCGTTCGCCCTCGGACTGACGCAGCCGCTTATGCGGTTCGAGCGCCTCTATTTTCTGGAAGACCGACCGACGCTGATCGAAATGGTGACCAGCCTCTATCACGAGGGCGATGCGGTTCTTGCCGCGATCGTGGCGCTGTTTTCGATCGGGTTTCCAGCGCTGAAGATCCTTCTGATCCATGTGGCCGTGCTTAGTGGTGCCAAGACGCGTTCGCTTGCGCTCCTGTCGATGGTCAGCAAGTGGTCGATGCTGGATGTCATGCTGGTGGCGCTGGTGCTTTTTGCCGCCAAGACAAGCGGACTGGCGGCAGCCGCCATTTTGCCGGGCCTCTGGTTCTACGCGGCCGCGACCCTGTCGACGGCAATCGCCGCGACGCTTTGTTCCAAAAGCTGAATTTTCGAAAAACGCGGCTTAGAGTAAGCGCTGACAACCTTGCTTATCGATATGTTGGTTGGAACGAAGCAACGTTGGCGTTGTCGCTACATTGCCGCGACACGTCCGGGACGATCACCCGTGGGTCTTGGTTTCTTTTCCCGCCGGTTCGCCTGGAAATCACCGCATCGGGATTGTTTGGTCTGTGCCGTGCTGTCGAGAAACTTCTTGTAGGTGGCCGTCCATTCGGAGCCCTGCGTTGCCGGGATCTTCAAATGGTCGCAGCGAACCTTGGCGAAAAGGGCGAAGGTCGGCGTGTCGAGGCCGGCTTTCTCCGCGGTTCTGAGAACCAGATCCTTCTTGCCGTTGAAGACCGCATCCTTGAGTGCCTTCTGGGCCGTTCGGCCGCGCGCGCTGAGCAGCTCGATCGCGTGATTGAAGCGGCCATCCTGCAGTAACAGGATCATAAGCTCGTTGACGGTGATTTCCGCACGCTCCGCTTCCCGCCACAGGAGGGTCATGTCCGGATTGTTGAGGGCATCGCCGAATTCCCGGCGCAGCACCTTCAGTCTTGCGATCTGGTCCAGTTGATCCTGCGACAGGGAGCCTTCAATGATACTGCGCAGGCGCTTCTTGGTTTCATCGTCCACAAGCGGCAGCAAGGCCCGGCACACTGCCGGGGAAAGATCGGAGCGCAGGCACAGGTCCTCGCGCAGGACCACGTCTTCCGTGGCGTATTTGACGAAACTCAGCATGGTTTCGCGGGACAGTTTGATCTCGCGGTTGCCGGCCAGAATGCGGTGCACCGGGCGGTCGCCTTTTTCGGCAATGGCATCTGAGACTTCAGGCGAGAGGTCGGTGCGGCGGGCAATCACCTGTAGATGGCTGTTGCTCAGCCGTTCGACGAAGTCGATCAGGTCTTCCTGGGTCAGCGCGGGGCTTTGTGCAAGCAGGGGCATGGCCACGTTGACGTCGTCTTCGGCGATCTTGCGGGCAAGCTCCGGCGGCGTGTTGACTTGCGAAGCGAGCTTGTGCGCCAGCCTGGCGCGGTCCCTGGGCGAGCCGACACTGTACAGTTTTATGATTACTTCGGAGAAGATTGCCAGTTCCCGGTCGGTCCGCTCATCGAGGTTCGCAATCACAAGTTCGCTCACCTGCGCGAACAGCCGTCGTCGCGCCTCGTCTGTGCCTTCCTGTGCAAGCTTGATCAAGGACCTGGGCATCCTTCCTCCTCGTCGGGCCAGATTGGCGCCCATATTGTTATTATTACGTTACCCGATAAATGGAGGCTGGCATATTACCTTGCGTAAAGGTGAAATCTTTTTGCGATTTCCAGTGAATCCTTGTTTCTGCTGGTTTTGATGCGGTCGTTACTGCACGGGAAACTTGCGTTTTATAATAGTACCTAAAAAATGTCCGAAGACAGCAGTCTGAACCCTTTTCATCCGCGACTGTTCCTCCATATTGTCCCTGCCATGGCCGGACCCCCGCCGGTCTTTCTGGAATTGACAAGAGTTTGAAATGAAGATTTTGCGCTGCTGCCTCTTTGCCCTGATGACAATGATGCTTGCCGGGTTGGCTCCGGTTCTGGCTCAGGAAAGCGGGGGGCAGGCCCCGGCGCAGGAGCAAGCGCCACCGGCCGATGTCGAGCAGGCGAGCCAGGCCCTGATAAAGGTTCTGAATGACCCTGAAAGCCGAGCGGCGTTGATCGATCTCTTGCAGAAAAGCACAGGGGACAGCCAGCCTGCTGAAGGTGACAGGCAGGTTCCCGGGAATGAAGCTGCAATTCCGGTTCAGGGGATCTCCCAACCCCTGCAACAGGAAAACTTCGCCCTGCGGATCGGTGAATACACACGGGTTCTGGTGGATGACGCGGGGTATCTGCTGGAGCAGGCAATGCGCTCGTTGAACGGCCTGGTTCTGGTCGCGCGCGGCGATATCCCGGTGAAATGGGACCGGGTCGAGGATATCGCGATCCAGGTCGGCATCGTGCTTCTTGCGGCTTATCTCGGCTTTTTTGCCAGCCAGCTGATCGCGAAGGCACTTTATCCGCGCATGTCGCTTTATGCGCGTTACGGCGGTGGGCTGACGCGCAGTTTCATTCTTGTTCTGACATCGGTCGTCGATGCAGTGACGGTAGGTGTCGGTTGGGCCGTCGGCAACGCGGCGGCCCTGGCAAGCTTCGGTGGAATAAATGCAGGCGTAACGCTTCAGGAAAGTCTCGCGCTGAACGCGTTTTTCATCCTTGGCATGGCCAACGTCTCGCTGCGCTTCATATTCGCGCCGGGGCGGCCGGAACTGCGGTTGCTGCCGTTCACCGATGAAAGTTCGCTGTACTGGTACGGGCGTTTGCGGTTGTTCATGTACTGGATGGTCTTTGGCCTGTTCCTGGCCGTGCCGATCGCCAATGTTGCGGTATCCTTCGTGCTCGGCAACGCCTTGCGGTTCCTCGTCGTGCTTCTCGGGATGATCTATCTTCTGGTGCTGGTGCACCAGAACAGACACCGGGTAAACGAGGGGGCGCGGGATTACGCCGAGCATCTGCAGAGCGCTCTTGCCAAGCGGGCGCTCGTGCTCGTCGGTCAGCTCTGGCACCTGGCTGCCTACGGCTATATCGCGGCGGTTTTCATCATCTGGGTGACCCGGCCGTTTGACGCGACAACCATTATTCTGCGGGCAACGGGACTGTCGATCCTCACCATCATGGCGGGCATGGCCATTTCTCTGGTCGTGACCAAGGCCATCAAGGGCGGGATACGCCTGCCGGACGACCTGAACCGGACCCTTCCGGCGCTTCAGAGCCGGCTGAACGCCTTTGTGCCGCGCCTTCTGAAGTTCATCCGGTTCGCCGTCTTCCTGGTGACGGTGTTGCTGCTTCTGGAGATCTGGGGTCTGTTGACGGTTGCCGAATGGCTGGTCAGCGAAGCCGGGGTGCAGCTTCTGAGCAGCTACGGTTCTGCCTTCCTGGTCCTGCTCGTGGCTTTCATGATCTGGCTTGCCGTCATGTCGTGGGTAGACCTCAGGCTGCAGTCCCGTTCCGGATACATCGTAACAGCGCGCGAACGCACGCTGTTCCAGTTGTTCCGCAATGCATCGACGGTCGTCATCGTGGTGATGGCGCTGCTCTTGTCGCTGTCGGAAGTCGGCGTCGATATCGGTCCGCTGATCGCCGGTGCCGGTGTCGTCGGTCTGGCGATTTCCTTCGGTGCACAGACCCTGGTCAAGGACATCATCACCGGAGCCTTCATCCAGGTCGAGAATGCCATCAACGAGGGCGACGTCGTCACCGTTGCCGGGATAACGGGAACGGTCGAGGGGATCACCGTCCGGTCGGTGCGCATGCGCGACATCGACGGAACAACCCACATCATTCCGTTCTCGTCGGTCGACATGGTGTCCAACTTCATGCGCGGCTTCTCCTATCATGTCGCGCTGATTGGTGTTGCCTACGACACGAATATCACCCACGCCAAGGACGCCATGCTGGAAGCCTTCCGCAGACTGAAGGAAACGGATTTCGGACCCAAGATCATCGGTGATTTCGAAATGCACGGCGTTACCAATTTCGGTGCCAGCTCCATTGATATCCGCGGCCGCATCAAGACCGTCCCGGGGGATCAGTGGGGCGTCGGGCGTGCGTATAACGAATTCGTCAAACAGGTCTTTGACGAACGGAATATCGAAATCCCGTTCCCGCAAGTGACCTATCACGCCGCTACGCCTCCCTTCGTGGACGACGGGAACAAACCGAAACAGCGCAAGAAGGTTGACGTTTCTTCGACCCAGTTGGAGGACGATGCTCCGGCAGACGACGGAGAAAACTAGACAGATCAATACCTTGTAGTTTCTGAGTGATCTATTTAACCCCGGCGGAGGCGCGAGCTTCTTGCCGGGGTGTTTCGTCTTGGTGTGCGAAATTGTTGATTGAATTTCGAGAAGTTTCGTTTTATTTTCATTTTCAATCCTGAGACGCAAAAACACAGGCCGGGGACAGTTATGGCTGCGGATTACGATCTTTTGATCATTGGTGGGGGCATCAACGGAACGGGCATCGCCCGCGACGCGGTCGGCCGGGGGGCTTCGGTTCTTCTGGTCGAAATGGGTGACCTTGCCGGCGCCACATCGTCGGCCTCGACCAAGCTCATCCACGGCGGACTGCGCTATCTGGAATATTACGAGTTCGGTCTGGTGCGCAAAGCGCTGAAAGAGCGTGAAGTGCTGTGGCGCGCAGCGCCGCATATTGCCTGGCCGCTGCGGTTCATTCTGCCGCATCACAAGGACCTGCGTCCGGCATGGCTCCTGCGGCTCGGCCTCTTCATGTATGACCATCTCGGCGGGCGGGAATTGCTGCCGGCCACCAAGACCGTGCGTCTGGATCAGGCTCCGTTCTCGCAAGGGCTCAAGAAGCTCTTCAAGAAGGGGTTCGAATATTCGGACTGCTGGGTGGACGATGCCCGACTGGTGGTTCTGAATGCGCGCGATGCGGCTGATCGCGGTGCCGAAATCCAGACGCGCACCAAATGCATCAGCGCGCGGCGCGACGGCGACGTCTGGCAGGTCGTTCTGAAAGACCTTGCAAGCGGCGAGGAAAAGACCGTCACTGCCAATGTGCTGGTCAATGCCGCCGGGCCCTGGGTTGCGGACATGCTGAGCGGCGTTACCGGGGCGAACAACAGTTCCAGCGTCCGGCTGGTCAAGGGCAGCCACATCATCGTCAAGCGCCAGTTCGAACACGACCGTTGCTTCATCTTCCAGAACGGTGACGGCCGGATCGTGTTCGCCATTCCTTATGAAAACGACTTCACGCTGATTGGCACGACCGATGTCGATTTCCAGGATGACCTGAGCAAGGTCGAGATCTCGAAGGACGAAATCGCGTATCTGTGCAAGGCGGCGAGCGAGTATCTGGAAAACGCGATCACGCCTGAAGATGTGGTCCATACCTATTCCGGCGTCCGCCCGCTCTACGATGACGGCGCAAAGGATGCCAAGGCGGCGACGCGCGACTATGTGCTTGAGCTGGATGCGGGCGATACAAAGCCGGCGATCCTGTCCGTCTTCGGTGGCAAGATCACGACCTATCGCAAGCTTGCCGAGCATGTCCTGGAAAAGTTGGAGCCGTATCTGCCTTTCAAGCGCGGGGTATGGACGGCCTATGCGCCGCTGCCGGGCGGTGATTTCAAGGTGAGCGAGTTCGATGCGGAAGTGTCACGCCTCAAGGCCGATTATCCGTTCCTCGACAAGGTATTCGCAACTCGTCTGACCCGTCTTTACGGCACGGATGCGCGCTTCATACTCGGGGAAGCGAAGACGCTCGAAGATCTCGGCCGCTGCTTTGGCTACAATCTTCATGAAGCGGAAGTGAAATGGCTGGTCCGCCGCGAATGGGCCCGCAGCGCGCAGGACATCCTGTGGCGGCGGACGAAACTGGGGTTGCAGCTCAGCGGGGAGGAAGCTGCCGAGCTGGACACCTATCTGTCGGCTTATCTTGCGGAGCAGGCCGGCGCTGCGGCATAGTTTTATCAAACGGAACCAGATGACCTGCCGGCCTTGCCGGCAGTTTTCATGACAAGAAGAAAACGGGAGGTGCGCCATGGCCGGATGTGTTTTGGCAATAGACCAGGGCACGACGTCGAGCCGGGCAATTGTCTTCGGCGACGATTTCCATCCAATCAGTGTGGGGCAGCAGGAGTTTCCGCAACACTTCCCGAAGTCGGGTTGGGTGGAGCATTCGCCGGCCGATATCTGGACGAGTACGCTGCGCGTGTGTCGGGAAGCGCTGGAAAAGGCACCGTCCGGTGGCGCTGATGTCGCCGCGATCGGGATCACCAACCAGCGGGAAACCACCCTTGTCTGGGACCGATCGACGGGCGAACCGGTCTACAACGCCATCGTCTGGCAGGACCGGCGTACGGCCGATTTCTGTGCGAAATTGCGCTCGGAAGGCCGCGAAGGAGTTTTTTCCGCCAAGACGGGCCTGTTGCTGGATCCCTATTTTTCCGGAACCAAGATCGCCTGGATCCTCGACAATGTGGACGGTGTGCGCGAGCGTGCGGAACGCGGTGAGCTTGCCTTCGGCACCGTCGACACATGGTTGATCTGGCAACTCACGGGCGGCAAGGTACACGCAACCGATGCCACCAACGCTTCCCGGACGCTGATCTACAACATTCACGAAAACAAGTGGGATGAAGA
Organism: Roseibium algicola; assembly: GCF_001999245.1. Taxonomy (NCBI): domain Bacteria; kingdom Pseudomonadati; phylum Pseudomonadota; class Alphaproteobacteria; order Hyphomicrobiales; family Stappiaceae; genus Roseibium; species Roseibium algicola. The sequence goes on from NZ_CP019630.1 coordinate 3,568,728, forward strand.
GCTTTGCAAGCTCCTCAACATCCCGCAGAACCTGCTGCCCGAGGTCAAGGACAGTGCGGATGATTTCGGCGTCACCGACACGGAATTGTTCGGCCGGGCAATACCGATCCTCGGCGTTGCCGGCGACCAGCAGGCCGCGACGGTCGGGCAGGCATGCTTCAAGCCGGGAATGGTCAAGTCCACCTACGGCACGGGTTGCTTTGCACTGATGAACACCGGGTCCAAGCCGGTCCGGTCCAATAACCGTATGCTGACGACCATCGCCTACAGGCTGAACGGCGAAACCACATATGCGCTCGAAGGGTCGATCTTCGTTGCCGGTGCTGCCGTGCAGTGGCTGCGCGACGGTCTGGGTCTCATCGAAAGTGCCGGCGACACGCAGTCGCTTGCCGAACAGGCTGATCCCAACCAGGACGTCTACCTTGTTCCTGCCTTCGTTGGTCTTGGCGCTCCCTATTGGGACGCGGAAGCCCGGGGCGCGCTGTTCGGTCTGACGCGAAACACGGGTCCGAAGGAAATTGCCCGGGCGGTCCTGCAAAGCGTTGGTTACCAGACCAGCGACCTGGTTGAAGCCATGCGGGCAGACTGGCCGGAGGCCGAACAACCGGTGCTCCGTGTCGATGGCGGCATGACGGCATCCGACTGGACGATGCAGTTCCTGGCCGACATTCTGGGCGCGCCGGTCGACCGGCCGACTGTCCCGGAAACGACGGCGCTCGGGGCAGCGTGGCTCGCCGGATCGAAGGCAGGTATCTGGCCTGGGGCCGAGGCATTTTCGGCAGAATGGAAGCTGGAAAAGCGTTTCGAGCCACGTTTACAGGAAAGTGAGCGGGCCAGATTGCTTGCCGGATGGCAGGACGCTGTCAAACGAACCCGTTCTACGCAGGATTGAGAAATTCAGGGGCTCCCGTTGTTGCGGGAGCCTTTTGTTTTCAGGCGGTTAGATGAAGCTTGAAAAACGCTGCCGTTGCGGTATTTGTTTCTCGTGAGTTAACGTTGCCGCATTAAAAATTTACGGCAGCAACTCTTACCTAGCAAAAAAATTTCAAAAACATCCTCAAATTAGAAATATGTTGGCAGTTGATTTTCTGCCAAAAAAACGCCTTAGTTTGCGCTGGCTTGGGCTTAACTCCTTTGCGCGATTCAACGATGCAAGGCCCTTGCTCTTCATCAAGGGGAGAACAGTTTGATGAATTTCCAAAAAACCTTGAAGGCATCCCTTCTTGGCGTAAGCCTTGCTGTGATTGCAGCGACCGGCGCTTCTGCAAAAAACCTGGTTTATTGCTCTGAAGGTTCGCCTGAAGGCTTTGATGCTGCACTTTACACCGCAGGCACGACGTTCGACGCTTCCTCCAAGCCGATCTACAACCGGCTTGTCGAGTTCAAGCGCGGCACGACCGAAGTGCTGCCGGGCCTGGCTGAAAGCTGGGAAGTTTCCGAAGACGGTCTGGAATACACCTTCAAGCTGCGTCAGGGTGTGAAGTTCCACACCACCAGCTTCTTCACGCCGACCCGTGAATTCAATGCAGACGACGTGATCTTCACCTTCGAGCGTCAGCTGAAGAAGGATCATCCGTGGCACGAATACACCGCCGGTACCGCGTGGGAATATTTCGACGGCATGTCCATGCCGGACCTGATCAAGGAAATCGTCAGGGTTGACGACTACACGGTCAAGTTCGTCCTGAACCGCCCGGAAGCACCGATGATCGCCAACCTGGCGATGGACTTCGCTTCCGTCGTGTCTGCCGAATACGCAGCGCAGCTTGAAGCAGCCGGTTCCAAGGAACAGCTGAACCAGCAGCCGGTCGGCACCGGTCCGTTCTCCTTCGTGGGTTACCAGAAGGACGCCGTGATCCGTTATGCGGCAAACCCGGACTACTGGGGTGGCAAGCAGCCGGTCGACAACCTGATCTTCGCGATCACTCCGGATGCAGCCGTGCGTCTTCAGAAGCTGAAGGCCGGTGAATGTCACGTCATGCCGTACCCGGCACCGGCCGACATCGCCGACATCAAGGCTGACGGCAACCTGACCCTGATGGAACAGCAGGGCCTGAACGTCGGTTACCTCGCTTACAACACCAAGCAGGCACCGTTCGACAAGCCGGAAGTCCGCAAGGCGCTGAACCACGCGATCAACAAGCAGGCGATCCTCGACGCAGTTTTCCAGGGCTCCGGCCAGGCTGCCAAGAACCCGATCCCGCCGACGATGTGGTCCTACAACGACGCCGTTGAAGACGACGACTACAATCCGGAACTGGCCAAGGAAATGCTGGCAGCAGCTGGTGTATCCGATCTTTCCATGAAGATCTGGGCAATGCCGGTACAGCGTCCGTACAACCCGAACGCTCGTCGCATGGCTGAAGTCATGCAGGCCGACTTCGCGAACGTCGGCGTGAACGTCGAGATCGTTTCCTACGAATGGGGTGAATACCTGTCCCGTTCCAAGGACGAGAACCGCGACGGTGCCGTGCTTCTCGGCTGGACCGGTGACAACGGCGACCCGGACAACTTCCTGGCCGTTCTGCTCGGCTGTGACGGTGTCGGCGGCTCCAACCGCGCCCAGTGGTGCAACGAAGAGTTCGACGCGCTGATCAAGAAGGCAAAGACCGTGACCAGCAAGGAAGAGCGCACCAAGCTCTACGAAGAGGCACAGGTCGTGTTCAAGGAGCAGGCTCCGTGGGCAACCATCGCGCACTCCGTGGTCTTCATGCCGATGTCCTCCAAGGTCTCTGGCTATGTCATGGACCCGCTCGGCGGCCACTGGTTTGACGGCGTGGACATTGCGGAGTAAATCCGCCTAACTCGAAGAGGGCGCTGGCAGCAATGCCGGCGCCTTCGGACATTCTGGCCGGCGGATGCTTTCCTGACATCAGGTCGTTTCCGCTGGCTCTTCGTATCTGGAACCTGACATGCTTCGCTTTCTTCTAGGTCGTCTCGGCCTGTTGATACCGACATTCTTCGGCGTCACCCTCGTCGCCTTCTCGTTTATCCGCATGCTGCCCGGCGATCCTGCCGAACTGCTCGCAGGCGAGCGCGGTATATCTGATGAGCGGAGGGCTCAGGTCCTTGGCCAGCTTGGCTTCGACAAACCGCTCTGGCAACAGTACCTCGACTACATCGCAGGTATCTTCCAGGGGGATCTGGGCACGTCCTTCGTGTCGAAGAAGCCGGTGCTGGATGAATTTCTGACACTGTTTCCGGCGACTGCCGAACTCGCGCTCTGCGCCATCATCATTGCCGTCTGCCTTGGCATTCCCGCCGGCATCTTCGCGGCCGTGAAGCGCGGATCGGTTGCCGACCAGGCAATCATGGGCACGGCGCTGGTCGGTTACTCGATGCCGATCTTCTGGTGGGGCCTGCTGCTGATCATCCTGTTTTCGGGAACCCTCGGCTGGACACCGGTCTCAGGGCGCATCTCGCTGATGTTCTTCTTCCCGCAGGTCACCGGCTTCATGCTGATCGACAGTCTGCTGTCCGGCGAGAAGGGGGCCTTCCTCTCCGCCGTCCGTCACCTGATCCTGCCGTCCATCGTTCTGGCGACCATTCCGATGGCGGTGATCGCACGCCAGACCCGATCCGCCATGCTGGAAGTTCTGGGCGAGGACTATGTGCGCACGGCCCGCGCGAAAGGCCTGCCGCCCCGCGCGGTGATCGGTCTGCATGCGCTGCGCAATGCCCTTATCCCGGTGGTGACCACCATCGGCCTGCAGGTCGGCGTGCTTCTTGCCGGCGCGATCCTGACAGAGACTATCTTCTCCTGGCCGGGCATCGGCAAATGGCTCGTCGACAGCATCTCGCGCCGCGACTACTTCGTGGTCCAGGGTGGTCTGCTGCTGATCGCCGGGATCATCATGATGGTCAACCTGATCGTGGACGTGCTCTACGGCCTGATCAATCCGCGAATTCGCCACAACTGAGCCGGGGACAAGGAAAATGACAAATACCTCGCCGGCTGCGAAAGCCGATCAGACCAAGCTCCAGGCCGAAAGCCGCAACGCCACCAAGGCGCAGCTTGTCGAGTTCTGGTACTACTTCTCACAGAACAAGGGTGCCGTTGTCGGCCTCGTGGTGTTCGCGTTGCTGGTCCTCATGGCCATCTTCGCGCCGCTGGTCGCGCCGCATAGCCCCGACTTCCAGTATCGCGACAGTTTCCTCGTGCCTCCGGTCTGGGAGGAGGGCGGCAAGGCCGCGTTCCTGCTGGGAACGGATGCCGTTGGCCGTGATATTCTTTCGCGCCTCATCTTCGGCGCGCGCTTCTCGCTGTTCATCGGTGTTGTCGTCGTCACCATCGCCCTTGTCGGCGGTGTCGTGATCGGCCTTGTCGCCGGTTATATGCGCGGCATGACCGACACGCTGATCATGCGTGTGATGGACATCATCCTGGCATTCCCCTCGCTTCTGCTGGCCCTCGTGCTGGTGGCTATCCTGGGACCCGGGCTGATCAACGCCATGATCGCAATTGCCATCGTGCTGCAGCCGCATTTCGTGCGTCTGACCCGCGCGGCCGTCCTGTCCGAACGCACACGAGACTATGTCGTCGCGGCGAAAGTGGCAGGTGCCGGGCACATGCGGCTGATGTTCAAGACGATCCTGCCAAACTGTCTGGCGCCGCTGATCGTTCAGGCGACGCTGTCGTTCTCCAACGCGATCCTGGATGCGGCCGCCCTCGGCTTCCTGGGTATGGGAGCACAGCCGCCAACACCGGAATGGGGCACCATGCTTGCCGAAGCGCGCGAATTCATCCTGCGCGCGTGGTGGGTTGTAACCTTCCCGGGTCTGGCGATCCTGATCACCGTTCTTGCCATCAACCTGGTCGGTGACGGTCTGCGCGATGCGCTCGACCCGAAACTGAAGAGGAGCTAAGCCATGTCTCTTCTTGAAATCAGAAACCTGAAGGTCGAGTTCGACACCGCCAAGGGCCCGTTCAAGGCGCTCGACGGCGTTGATTATGCGGTCGATGCAGGCGAGGTCCTGGCGATCGTCGGCGAATCCGGGTCCGGAAAATCCGTTGCCATGCTGGCGACCATGGGTCTGCTACCGAACACGGCAACGATCACCGCCGACAAGATGGAATTCGAGGGTCTCGACCTGCGCACCCTGTCGGCCAAGGAGCGGCGCCGGGTGATCGGGAAAGACATCTCGATGATCTTCCAGGAGCCGATTGCCAGTCTCAACCCGTGTTTCACGGTTGGCTTCCAGCTCAGTGAAACATTGAAGACCCACATGGGATTGAAGGGACGTCAGGCCCGGGACCGGGTGGTCGAGATCCTGACCTCCGTCGGTATTCCGAACCCAGCCGAACGCCTGTCCGCATTTCCGCATCAGATGTCGGGCGGCCAGTGCCAGCGTGTGATGATCGCCATGGCAATTGCCTGTGCGCCGAAACTGCTGATCGCCGACGAGCCGACGACTGCCCTCGACGTGACGATCCAGAAACAGATCCTGGATCTCCTGGTCAAGCTGCAGCAGGACAGCGGCATGGGGCTGATCATGATTACCCATGACATGGGCGTGGTGGCCGAAACCGCCGATCGTGTCATCGTGCAGTACAAGGGCCGCAAGATGGAGGAGGCCGACGTGCTGTCCCTCTTCGAAAACCCCAAGAACCCGTATACGAAGGCATTGCTTTCAGCGTTGCCGGAAAATGCCACCGGCGACCGCTTGCCGACGGTGAGCGACTTTGCCGAAGCGGGAGGTTTCTGAGATGGCTGACGATGTGATCCTCAAGGTCCGCGATCTTTACCGGACCTATGACATCAAGGGCGGCATGTTCAAGAAGGCGTCGACCCTGACCGCCGTCAAGGGTGTGAACCTGGATGTGGAACGCGGCACCACCCTTGCCGTGGTCGGCGAAAGTGGCTGTGGCAAGTCGACCCTTGCGCGCATGCTCACCATGATCGACGCGCAGTCTTCCGGCCTTATCGAGATCGATGGCCTGCCGATCGATATTTCCAAGACCGGTATTTCCCGCGAAATGCGCCAGAAGGTGCAGATCGTTTTCCAGAACCCCTATGGCTCGCTGAATCCGCGCCAGAAGATTGGCCATGTTCTGGAAGAGCCGCTTCTCCTGAACACCGACATGCCGTCGGCAGAGCGCCGTGACCTGGCGCTGCAGATGCTGGAGAAGGTCGGGTTGCAGCCGGAGCACTACGGCCGTTATCCGCACATGTTCTCCGGTGGCCAGCGCCAGCGCATCGCGATTGCGCGGGCAATCATGATGAAGCCGAAGTTGCTGGTGCTCGATGAGCCGGTCTCCGCGCTTGACCTGTCGGTCCAGGCGCAGATTCTGAACCTGCTTGCGGACCTGCAGGAGGAGATGGGCCTCACCTATGTGTTCATCTCTCACGACCTGTCGGTGGTGCGCTACATCGCAGACAAGGTGATGGTGATGTATTTCGGTGAAGTGGTGGAATACGGCACGCGGGACGAGGTTTTCGAGAACCCGCAGCACGAATACACCAAGACACTGTTCGCCGCGACGCCGAATGCGGATGTGGAAAGCATCAGGAAACGACTGGCTGCAAAGGCTGCCTGAACCGGCGGTTCTGTCAGACGCTGAAAACAAGACCCTCGCTCTTTCCGGAGCGGGGGTCTTTTGCTTTCGGTCACGGAGCAGCGCTCACATTCCCACCCGGTCGCAGCTTCGGTTTGCAACTTCTTGCAACGCAGCAATTTTTGGGTTGCATAGTTCCATATTTCGAGTATTCTCGAAATATGGAAAAAGAAGACGCCCTGAATGCATTGGCAGCTCTTGGTCAGGAAACCCGCCTCGACGTCTTTCGCCTGTTGGTGAAGGCCGGAAAAGAAGGCATGACCGCCGGTGCCATATCAGATGCACTCGATGTGCGTCCGAATACCCTGTCGACCCACCTGGGCGCCTTGTCCCGTTCCGGCCTTGTGCACGCCGAACGGGACGGGCGCTCGATTTGTTATCGGGCGAGCCTGGAAGCGATGCAGGGCCTCGTGACCTACCTGTTGCAGGACTGCTGCGGCGGCAACCCGGAACTCTGCGCACCGATCGCGTCGCTTGTGGCCGGTGGCGGCTGTGAACCAGGTGGGAAGTGCTGACATTCAGGAAACAGATACGCCTGGATGCCGGAAGGGGGTTCCTTTCGGCTGCAAGGCAAGCTGCGTGACCGGTTCTGAGCGATTTGATGTTGAGACACCTCGGGCAGGTTTTCAACGCTGCTCCCTGGTTTGCTGAAATGCCGATGTGAGAGAGAGTTGGAATGACACAGGAAACGTCACCCATGGGGCTCTTCGAGCGCTTCTTGTCGCTCTGGGTTGCCTTGTGCATTGCCGCCGGGGTCGGGCTCGGCGCCCTCTTTCCCGGGGTCTTCGAGGCGATCGCCTCTCTGGAATATGCCAGCGTCAATCTGGTTGTGGCCGTACTCATCTGGGTGATGATCTACCCGATGATGGTCAACGTCGATTTTGCCTCGCTGAAGGATGTCGGCCGCAAGCCCAAGGGGCTTTGCATCACGATCGTCGTCAACTGGCTGGTCAAGCCCTTCACGATGGCGGCACTCGGCATCCTGTTCTTCGAACACGTATTCGCGGGGCTGGTGGATCCGCAGACTGCGAAAGAGTACATCGCCGGCATGATCCTGCTCGGCGTCGCGCCGTGCACGGCCATGGTCTTCGTCTGGAGCCAGCTGGTGCGCGGCGATGCCAACTACACGCTTGTCCAGGTCTCCATCAACGACATCATCATGGTGTTTGCCTTCGCGCCCATCGCAGCGCTGCTGCTTGGTGTGACCGACATCGTCGTGCCGTGGCAGACCTTGCTGCTGTCGGTGATCCTTTATGTGATCATTCCGCTGGTGGCCGGCTATTTTACCCGCAAGGCGCTGGATGGATCAGGGAGCGATGAGCGCATCGCCGAGTTCACGGGAAAGGTCAAACCCTTCTCCGTCATGGGTCTTCTGGCAACCGTTGTCCTGCTGTTCGGATTTCAGGCGCAGACCATCCTGGAAAAGCCGCTGGTGATCGTGTTGATTGCCGTGCCCCTGCTTATCCAGAGCTATGGCATTTTCTTCGTCGCCTACGCCTGGGGGTATCTGTGGCGGGTGCCGTTCAACACCGCCGCGCCGGCAGCGCTGATCGGGACGTCCAACTTCTTCGAACTTGCCGTGGCCGTTGCCATCAGCCTGTTCGGTCTGAACTCGGGCGCTGCCCTTGCGACGGTTGTCGGTGTTCTTGTGGAAGTGCCGGTGATGCTGTCGCTGGTCGCCTTTGCAAACCGGACACGGTCTCACTTTCCGGCGGCTGCCTGACCGGAGCCGCTGACCAGCGTCGTTGCCTGACGGCGCAGGTACAGCATGAGGTTTTCCGCGTGATCCATCGCGGCGGCCTCGTCTCCGGCGGCAACGGCGCGCATGACCTCCATGTGGCTCCAGGCTGCCGGGGTGAGATCCTCCTCACCAAAATGGCGGTACCAGAACCGGCGGCTCTGCGTCTGCAAAGGGGCCAGAGCCTTTGCCGCAAAGGGGTTGCAGGCAGCGGCCGAGACGACTTCGTCGAAGGCTTTGTCCAGGCGCAGATAATCCGCCACGTCCGGCTTCGCAGCCGCCTCGCGCATGTCTAGCGCAATCGCTTCAAGGGTTCTGCGGTCGTCCTTGCTGGCAAGCCGCGCTGCCAGCCCTGCAACGAGACGTTCCAGGGCGTGGCGGGCCTCAAGGACCTTCAGAAAATCGGACGGGTTCATTTCCGCAACGACAATGCCAAGCCGCGGCCGGATGTTCAAAAGGCCTTCCCAGGACAGCCGCTGAATGGCTTCGCGTATGGGTGTTCTGCCAAAACCCAGTCTCTGTGTAAGCGCGGCTTCCGTGACTGTTGCCCCTGGTTTCAGTTTCAGGGTCACGATTTCTTCTTCCAGCAGGCGATAAGCCTGAGTGGATCGGCTGAAATCTGCGGACATGAAAGTCTGGGCCTTTATATGTTTCAGATGTGCGAGTGATATATCAGAAGGTCAGCCGCTAGACGAGCCTTGCCGGTTCTGGCAGGACGGTGAACCTGAAAACAGACTGTTGGTCCGGTCGGTGGATCCTTGCGACATCCGCATTGTTTCGCCAACCAGGTCGTTGATCGCGAACGAGAAAAGAAACGCCGAATGAGCAAGGGACATGTCCATGTGGTTGGTGCGGGCATCGTCGGGCTGGCGACCGCTGCCAGCCTGGTGCAACGCGGATACGGCGTTACTGTGCTGGACCGCGAAGGCCCTGCGGCAGGCGCAAGCCAGGGCAACGCGGCTGCCATCGCCTGGACAGACGTCGCGCCTCTTGCTTCGCCTGGTCTTTGGAAACAGGCCTTCAAATGGATGCTGGATCCGCTGGGTCCCTTGTCGGTCCGTCCAGCCTATGCGCTCAAGATCCTGCCGTGGATGCTGCGTTTCATGGCGGCTTCAAACCCTGCAAAGGTGGCGCAGAGCACGAAGGCGCTGGCGGATCTGAATGGAGGCGCTCTTCCGGCGTGGGAAGCGCTCTGGCGGACAACGGGAACCCACAACCAGGTGCGCCGGGACGGCTGCCTGGAACTGTTCGACACGGTGCAGTCGCTTGAAGCCTCGCGCGCGGGCTGGGCGGAGCAGCGCGACTACGGCATCAAGGTTGAGGAACTGGATGCATCAGCGATCCGGGATCTGGAACCGGACCTTTCTTCCCGTGTCGTCGGCGGGGCACTCGTGCCGGACTGGGTGCAAGTGGATGAGCCCAAGGTCCTTTGCCTTTCGGTTGCCGAGTGGCTGTCATCTCAGGGTGTCAAGTTCGAGGTTGGTGAGGTCAGCCGCTTGCAGCCCAATGACAAGGGTTGTGACGTGATCCTGAAAGATGGCAGCACGATCGCGGCCGAGCGACTGGTGATTGCCTGCGGGGCATGGTCGAAGGCCCTTGCCGCGCAGCTGGGAGATCCGATCCCGCTGGATACGGAGCGCGGTTACAACATCACCATCCCGAACCCCGGCGTTAACGTGAACCGCATGATCATGCTGTCCGGTCACGGGTTCGTCCTGTCGCGTCTGTCCAGCGGCTTGCGCGTCGGCGGGGCGGTGGAATTCGGTGGTCTCGACCTGCCGCCGAACTGGCGCCGCGTGGACGCAATGCTGGCCAAGGCAAAGCTGTTTTTCCCGGAGCTCAAGTCGGAAGGCGGCAAACGCTGGATGGGGTTCCGCCCGTCCATTCCGGACAGCCTGCCGGTCATCTCACCGGCAACACGGCATAGCAGCATCTTTTATGCCTTTGGCCACGCCCACCACGGTCTGACGCAGTCTGCCGTCACAGGGCAGATGATTGCGGACATGATCGAGGGCGCGCGGCCTGATATCGATCCAGCGCCCTTTGCGGCAAGCCGGTTCTGAGCCAATGTCAGTTGCGGCGGCCACAGGCCGCCGCTTTTCTGTCAGGGCTTCATCGTCAGTTTAATGCTGATGTGCTGTGCCTGTTCGTGAAAGTATTCTTCGGTCGGCACAAAGCCATAGGCGGTGTAAAAACGCCGGCCGCGAGCATTCTCCTTGAAGACTTCAACGGTGAGCGGCCCCTTCTGTTTGACCGCGTGATCCACAAGGGCCCTTCCGAGGCCACGTCCATGATATTGCGGGTCCAGAAACAAGCCGCCGATATAGTTGTCCAGCAGCGAGATAAAGCCGACGGCAACCCCATTGATCTCCGTGACGTAGGATTCCGCCTTTGGCAGATAGATGTCGCGGATGGCGGTAGCGGCCATGTCGTGGAAGTCGTCACTCAGAAACGGGTGGGCGAATTCACTGGCCTTGCGCCAGATATGGATGATCCGTTCAGCGTCCTGGCTGACATAGGGTCTGATCATTTGGATAACATTGTCCTCGTCCGATCATGAGGTCACGACCGGGTGGTGTCTCTCTTCAGGTTTGGCAAACGCAGTCCGGAGCAGCCGGAGGCGATTTGCGGATGGGCACCGATGGGTGCCCGAGAGGTCAGGACATAAAATCTCCGAAGTGGACTGAGAGGCCCATACCACACCCTGCTGCCGGAGGAAAAGACATGTGCTTCTCGAAGCTGACACCGGCTGTCTCAGATCGACTGCATCGGCGAGCGGCGTTTTTCCCGGTAGAGCTTGTCCAGTCGCAAGGTCACGATGGCAAACACCACCCAGCTGGTATGAAAGACAAGACCTGCAAGCATGACGGTCCATCCGGGGATCGGCCCTATCGCCGCCCGTTGGAACACGTCGGCAAGGCTGGTCAGTGGGACGGGGTGTATCGCCAGCTTGCCGTAGTAGGCGACAGCCTGGATCGCCAGGATCCAGGAATAGTTGCTGCGCAAGCGCCGTCCTGCCGCCCTGACCAGCGAGATATGATAATGCGGCATCTCATAGTCGTCGGAGAGCATCGTTGCCCAGCTTCCGCGCATGGGCACTTTGCCTCCAGCGAGGATAGGCGCGTAAAAGTCCGTCTCCATCAGCCGTGCCCGGGCCCGAAACATGTTGTAGTAGCGGTAGCGGCGAGCTTCGAAGATCAGGAAAACAGTTACCAGCAGCCCCACCAGCACCATGGGCAAGGGTGAGGCTTCCTTGTTGGAGAATGTCGCGGACAGGGCGATGCCGGTGGTGACGACGGCCCAGTTGGTGGTGTTATCGAGGCGGGTGCGCCAATGTGTGCTGCGAAACACCTCCGCGCGGTAAAGGTGGGCAAGCGCGGTGAGCGTGCCGGACTCCATGTCCTGCTTGGGCCAGTCCTGTTCCTGATCCTTCTGAGACATATTCCGTTCCTAAACGGACTTCCTTTTAAAACAGAGTAATGCAGTTTCCCGCTATTGCCAGAGGGGCAAAATTGACCATGGCGAAGCCGGGGAAGGGCGCGCGCTGCCTGTCTGACATAGTGCCGCGCAAGTAGCCGCAAAACGAAGTTCCATTTCCTGTTCGTATGACCTAAAGTTCGTCGTTGAATACAGTAATTTTCTCCGAAGACGCTGCATTTCCTCTTAAGTAACTTCAATAGAACAGGCATTTTGATGAGCAGATTTTCGCTTTTTGTCGTGCTGGCAACACTTGTTTTGCCAGCCAGTTTCGCTTTCGCCTCACCGGACGTCGATTTCCCGCAAAACGGTGCATCCTACGGCGGCAAGGTTCGCAGTGGTCCTGGTATGCAATACGGGCAAAGTGGCAGTCTCCGTCAGGGGGATGCCATTTTGATCCTGTCCGGTACCGGGGTCATGATGAATGGATACGAGTGGTTCCAGGTCAGGTACCGCAACGGACAGACAGGCTACCACTGGGGCGGGCTGTTCTGCTCGGAGCGCCCATACCCGGGGATATATGAGGTCTGCGGAGGCCGGCCTCAGGTCCAGAACCCGGTGCCGCAGCAACCTGGTGGCCAACTGTCGGCAGCTCCTGGTGTGAATGGCCAGAATGTTGGTGTCGTCCGGCATTCTGGCGGCAGTTTCACAAACGTTGGAAACGGCCAGTGGCAGGAAGCGGACGTCTACGGCACCGTGAATTTCCATTTTCAGGAATTCGGCCGGGACGACTGGTCGGTGTATCTCCACGATGCTTCAAGAAATGTGACGCTGCAGCTGGATCTGCATCGGCGCATGATCCTTTATGCGCAGGGAAATGGTCCGCGGTCGGACCTATACCAGATCACCGATGCCTTTCCGGCGCGCAACTATCAACCGGCAGCAGCTGGCAATGTGGCGCAGCCGGCCGCCGGTGACTCAATCACGGTGCATTACACGTGCACCGAAGGATTGCCTTTGACGGCCACCTACGTGCAAAGCGGCAATGGCCACCTGATCTACACCATTGACGGTCACACGCCGAGACGGCTCGAGCAGGTCGTCTCAGGGTCAGGCGCGCGTTATACGGACGGTCAGTACACGGTTCACAGCAAGGGACGGCAGCTCTTGCTCCAGTCGCCTTCGGGCATCGATGAATGTTACGAAAACCAGTAACAGGTTGATCCAGCGGCGCTGATAACGCCGCTGGATCAGTCCGTCATTTCTTCTTGTTCATCGCTGCGGCGAGTGCCGCGGCCAAGGCGTTGTTGCCGCTGTCTCCGCCGGAGGACTTCGGCGCGCCGCCACCACGGGGGCCATTTCCGCGCGGGCCGTTACCGCCGCCGGGTCCCTTGCCGCTGGGGGCTCTGCCTCCCGGACCGTTCCGGTTCTGGCCACCCCTGTCCTGACCACCACGCTCGCGCTGGCCCTGGTAATCTGCCTGGGACTTCATGGTCATGGAGATGCGCTTGCGTGGAACATCCACTTCCAGGACCGTCACCTTGACGATGTCACCGGCCTTCACGACCTTGTGCGGATCATCGACGAACCGATCAGCCAATTGGGAAACATGCACCAGCCCGTCCTGATGAACACCAACATCGACGAAGGCGCCGAAGTTGGTAACGTTGGTGACCGTGCCTTCCAGCTTCATGCCCGGTTTCAGGTCGGAAATTTCCTCGACGCCGTCCTGAAGGGTCGCGGTCTTGAATTCGGGGCGCGGGTCGCGGCCCGGCTTTTCCAGTTCCGACAGGATGTCCTTCACGGTTGGAAGGCCGAATTTCTCGTCGGTGAATTCTGACGGTTCGAGGCCTTTCAGCAGTGAGGCATCGCCCATGATCTGGCGCACGTCGCGGCCGCAGGCCTTCACGATCCGTTTTGCCAAGGGATAGGCTTCCGGGTGGACGGAGGAGGCGTCGAGCGGTTCCTTGCCTTCGTTGATGCGCAGAAAGCCTGCGCAAAGTTCAAAAGCCTTGGCGCCGAGGCGCGGGACTTCCTTGAGCTGGGTCCGACTGTCGAACCGGCCGATGGCTTCACGGTGTTCGACCACGGCCTTTGCCAGACTGTCCGACAGGCCGGAAATGCGCGACAGCAGGGCGGGAGAGGCGGTGTTGAGATCAACGCCGACGGCATTCACCGCGTCTTCGACAACCGCATCCAGCGCACGGGCCAGCTTGGTCTGGTTGACGTCGTGCTGGTACTGGCCGACCCCGATGGACTTCGGTTCGATCTTGACCAGTTCGGCAAGCGGGTCCTGCAGGCGGCGGGCGATGGAGGCCGCGCCGCGCAGGGAAACGTCGACATCCGGCATTTCCTTCGCCGCCAGTTCCGAGGCCGAATAGACCGAAGCACCGGCCTCGTTGACGATGACCTTTACCGGGCGCTGGGCGGCGGGAATGTCGGCAAGAACGTCACCCGCCAGCTTGTCTGTTTCACGGCTGGCCGTGCCGTTGCCGATGGCGATCAGGCCGACCTTGTGTTTCGCGATCAAGGCGAGGAGAGCGGCGCGGGAGCCGGAAACATCATTGCGCGGCTGGAACGGATAGATGGTCGCGGTTTCGACCAGCTTGCCGGTTGCATCGACAACGGCAACCTTCACACCTGTCCGGATGCCGGGATCGAGGCCGAGTGTGGTTCTGGAGCCGGCGGGCGCTGCCAGCAGAAGATCCTTGAGGTTGCGGGCAAAAACCTGGATGGCTTCTTCTTCCGCCTTGTCACGCAGGACACCCATCAGGTCGAGTTCCAGGTGCAGGGCAAGCTTCACCTTCCAGGCGAAACGCGCAGCTTCCATAAGCCACTTGTCGCCAGGGCGGCCCCGGTCAGCGATGCCATAGGTGTCAGCAACCATCTTTACGGCGGGCAGGACAGGGGAGACGTCGTCAGCATCAACCGTCAGGTCGACAGACAGGATGCCTTCGTTGCGACCACGGAACAGCGCAAGGGCGCGGTGACTCGGGATCTTGGACCATTGTTCGGAATAGTCGAAATAGTCGGCGAATTTCGCACCTTTTTCCGCCATGCCGTCGATGAGTTTCGATTGAACGACACCACGTTCCTCGACATGGCGGCGCAGGCGGCCGACCAGCTCGGCGTTTTCGGCAAAGCGTTCCATCAGGATCTGGCGAGCACCGTCAAGCGCCGCCTTGGTGTCGGCAACGCCCTTGCCTTCATCCACGTAAGCGGCCGCTTCGGCTTCGGGGTCTCGGGTGGGATCACCCAGAAGAGTGTCGGCCAGCGGTTCCAGGCCGGCTTCACGGGCAATCTGTGCCTTGGTGCGACGCTTCTTCTTGAACGGCAGATAGATGTCCTCAAGCTGGGACTTTGTATCGGCTGCCTGAATGCTGGCAACAAGATCGTCTGTGAGCTTGCCCTGCTCTTCGATTGATTTGGTTATGGCGACGCGGCGGTCTTCCATTTCGCGCAGATAAATCAGCCGCTCTTCGAGCTTGCGCAGCTGGGTGTCGTCAAGCCCGCCGGTGGCTTCCTTCCGGTAGCGGGCGATGAATGGCACCGTCGAACCTTCGTCCAGCATCTGGACGGCCGAATTCACCTGGCCGGCCTTGCAGCCGATTTCATCCGCGATCCTCTGTGCGATGCGCAGGGCGGTCTGGGCGGACAGGTCGGCCTTGGGAGTGGACGTGGTCGGGTCGGTCATCGATACGCTTGCCATTTACGAAAGGTACTTTCCGTCGAGAAAAATCTGAGCCGCAGACGATAAGCCCCCTCAATCGGGCGGAAAAGGGACCGATGAGCTCCGTCCACTGTGAAATACCGAAAGATTGCCGGATCGGGCGCGCCGGATTGAAACGAGCTGAGCCCAATGGCGAACCAATTTCACAGCAGGCAGTGCAGTGAAATTGTTTTGGTATGCACTTTTAGGTTGAATGGTGGGTAGTTCCTGTACGAATTGCAATAAATTGCGTATTCTGCGTTGAAAACGAGCAGCTATTCTTTCAACAGGATGTCGTGGTCGGTTGGTGGTGCGCATGGTGGGCAAGGGCACACATCCTGCCGAGGTTCAAGGTTCCCGAGCTTTAATAACCGGATCACACGGTTTGTTATGAGGAGTGCAGACCGATGGCGCGCGGACGGCCAAGAAAAATCGATACCAAAGACGCTCTTCATTCCGTGATGATCGCCTTTTGGCAGAACGGCTATACCGGCACATCCATGAGCGATCTTGCCGAAGCGTCAGGCATGGCCAAACCGGGCCTTTATGCCGCGTTCGGCGATAAGGAAGCACTGTTCGAAAAGGCGCTTCTGCATTATTTCGAAACCTATGGCGGGCCGGTTTTTGCCAGGTTGAAACGGGCTGAAAAACACGTTGTACAGGACTTCAGGGATTTTCTCGGTGCCGTCGCGGACCTGACGCTGGACAAGGAAACGCCGGCTGGATGTTTTCTCGTCAATGCGCTTGTCGATTGCACATATGGCGCTCAGCGGCATCAGGAAGTCGTGCTGAACCTGAGGGCTGCACGGTTCAAGGCCATCAGGGATCGCCTTTTAAAGGCGGTTGCCGCGGGGGAGATGTCTGAAGATACCGACGTGGACCGGACGGCAACCTTCATCGACGGACAGTTTTCGGCAATTGCCCTGCTTGGGCGCAGCGGCAGCAGCGAGAACGACCTCAGAACCTTTATCGAGACCGGTCTCCAGGCACTTCCTGCCAGCAATGATCTGCAGGAGATTTCCGAAGCCGCGTTCGACTCGCCTATCTTACGACAGTGATCTTCTCGGCGGCGCGGGTGACTGCGGTATAAAGCCAGCGGCTCTTGTGCTCGCGGAATGCCCAACTTTCATCGAACAGGACAACGTTGTCCCACTGCGAGCCCTGGGCCTTGTGGACGGTCAGCGCATAGCCGTAGTCGAATTCGTCCGCCTTGCGCCGGATGGCATAGGGAATGCTTTCCGCGCCATCCTCGAACATGGCCGGCAACACCTTCACCTTGACGGCGTTTCTCGAGAGCTCGTCCTCGGACACGACATCGAAGCGCAACGTGTTGCCACGTGGGGGCCGCAGGCGCTTGACCGTCCATAGACCGCCGTTCAAAAGCCCCTTGGTCTTGTCGTTCCTGAGGCACACCAGCTTGTCGCCGACCGCTGGCATGGGAGTGGAGAAATCCTTCAACTCGCGAATGCGGGCGTTGTAGAGCCTGCGCGTCTTGTTGGTGCCGACCAGCACCTGATCGGCGGCAAGGATCTGGTCCTTGTCGATGTCGCGCCGGTGGATCACCCGGCTTTCGCCGAATGTGCCGTAGTCGAGCTGGCCACCGTCGCGAATGGTCATCGACATGCGCACGATCGGATTGTCCTGCGCCTGCCGGTGAACCTCGGTCAGCATCACGTCGGGTTCTGCTTCGGTGAAAAAGCCGCCGCCCTTGACCGGAGGCAGCTGTGCCGGGTCACCCAGCACCAGAACAGGCGTGCCGAAGGACAGAAGGTCCTTGCCCAGGTCTTCGTCCACCATGGAGCATTCGTCGATGACGATCAGGCTCGCGGTCGAAGCCTGGCTGTCACGCTTGATGGCAAACTGCGGGCCGCTGTCGTCATCATCGTCGTCAAGGTCGTCTTCTTCCTTGGCCGAGCGTGGGCGGTAGATCAGCGAATGGATCGTGCCCGCGTCCTCGCAGCCTTTCTGGCGCAGCACATGAGCAGCCTTGCCGGTGAAGGCGCCAAAACAGACGTCGCCGTCGATGCCTTCCGCCAGATGCCGGGCAAGCGTTGTCTTGCCCGTGCCCGCAAAGCCGAACAGGCGGAACACCTGCCTGTCGCCGCGCTTTAGCCAGGCAGCGGCTTCTTTCAGGGCTTCATCTTGTTGCGGGGACCAGGCCACGGAATGCTCCTTCAGGATCAGAACCGGTTGCTTACCCCGAAACGGGCGATTCGACCACGGCGGAATTGGGGGGGCTTGAGGCCGTTATGTTCAGGCGCGCGCACCGGGCGTTCGTCCAGCGAAGCCAGACAGGAGCCGTTTCCAATCCAGACGCCAGCCTCAGACCTTGCCGTAGTTCCAACCCCAACCCCAGCCGCAGCCGTAGACCCAGGCTCAGCCCCAACCCAGTCCCAACCTCCCCCTCATCCTGAGGAGGGCCGAAGGCCTGTCTCGAAGGATGGGTAGCACACTCAGGAGCAAGTAGCCCATCCTTCGAGACGCGCACTTTCGTGCGCTCCTCAGGATGAGGGGGAGGGTTGGGGATCGCCCCTACGATTTCGGCTCAGAAGAACAGAAGCTTGAGTGAAATTACCCGAGCACCGAAAACGAACTTTCCTTCGTCAGCTCGCGCTTGCGGGAGAACGTCGCCGTGTTGAGCGTGTGGGGGACATGCTCCAGCTTGAATTGCAATGGCGTGGCGTCATGATCGTTGCCAGCTTCGCAGTAACCGATCAGATCTGTCATCAAGCGCCCGGCAACGGTTGCGTTCTTGAACTGGTTGCCGCTGGTTCCGATGGCCAGGTAGTAGCCATCGACATTGGTGCGGTCGTAAATCGGAAGCCAGTCGTCCGTCGCATCATAGAGCGCCGCAACCCCCACAGGGTGCTGGGAAACGCCCAGCTCGGGTACTCGTTGAGAGTAGCGGTAGGCATAGGTGAGACCGCGATCGGTGAGGTCCATGGCGAAATCGTCGGGATCTTCCACGAGATGCGGATCGCAGGCAGGGTTCTGGCTGCCGATCATCAACTGGCCGCCGCCACCCGGCTTGACGTAGACGGAGATGTCGTTGTCTGAAACGACGAGACCTTCGCGGGAATAATTCAGACTTTGGGGCGGGGCGATCTGAACCACTTCCTGGCGCAGCGGGCGGTGGCCGATCTTCAGTCCGGTTTCGCCTTCCAGGAGCGCGTTCACCTTGCCGGAATGCGGGCCAGCGACATTGATGACGATAGGTGCCGGGATATGTTCGCCGTTCTCAGTGAGAACACCGGTGACACGGTTGTTCTCAACGGGAATCTTGACGATCCTGGTCTTGAAGCGGAACTGCGCCCCAAGCCTGGCTGCCGCATCCTTCAGGTTGCGGGCGGCGATTTGCGGATCGTCGACGTAGCCACCTGCCGGGAAGAAGACACCGCCCTGAAGCGCGCCACCGGTCGGCATGCCGAAGTCATCGTCATCCATGGTTTTCGCCGGGGCGAAACAGTCCAGGTTGTAGCCGGGGAGTTCTTGTGTGATGCGGTCGGCCGACCAGTGTTCATAAGGGATGCCGAGGGCGTCGGCATGTTCCAGAACATGCTTCTGGTAGTTGTCGGATGCGGTCTTCATCACCAGGGTGCCGGTCTCGATGAAATGCGCCAGTTCCCCGGCGTCTTCCGTTTCCAGATAGGCCTGCCAGTTCTTCCAGTCGTGATAGCCTTCAAGGGCCATCGCCGTGCCGTCGCGCGTGGAATAATAGGTGCGGATCACCGCCGCGGAACTGGAGGTGGAGCCATAGCCGGCTGCCGGCAGGGCGTCGACATTCAGTGTCTTGTAGCCCTTGCGCGTCATGGACAATGCGATGGCGCAACCGATGATGCCGGCACCGATGATAATCACGTCATGGCGGTTCGGCGTTTCGTTTGATGTTGGCATGGCAGTCCTTCCTTCCGGCGTTTCGCCCAGAACAGAGGACAGTCCCTTTTTTGTCTAGCGGCAAAACCGCCACTTGATGTTCCGATCCAGTCATATCGTTTGTCGGAAAGGCTGCAGATGCAGCTAAAAATCATCATCTGTTTACAAATAAAACCATCATGCTGAGTTTGCTAAATATCGTGGAATTTGTTCTCAAGTCTCAAATTGTCCTGAAGATGGCCCGCGCGCATAGTCAAGCCAGTTCATGTCGGTTTACGCCGATTTTTCAAACATTTGGAGACTTCCTTGCCGCGCGCGAAATTCTGCGAGTGGCCGACATTGGCCCTGATTCTGGCCACCTCGTCGGCTTGGTTTTTGTTGATAGGGTTCTATTCCGAGCTTGGACCTTTCGTGGTCTGCCCCCTGGCAGCGATCCTGGTGACACTGCAATCCTCACTGCAACACGAGGTGCTTCATGGTCACCCCACGCGCAGTCCCGCACTCAACGAAGCCCTGGTCTACTGCTCGTTCGGCCTGTGCGTGCCGTATCGCCGCTTCAAGTCTCTTCACCTGCGCCATCATAACAACGACCGGCTGACGGATCCTTATGACGATCCGGAAAGCTACTATCTGGCCTGGTCAGACTGGCAGAGCCTTCCTCGTCCGATACAAATGATCCTGACGATCAACAACACGCTATTGGGCCGGCTGCTGATCGGACCGATGGTATCGATGGTCGGTTTCGTGGGAGCCGAAATCCGGATGATGCTTGCGGGGGACAAGGTCGTCATGCGCGCCTGGGCACATCATGTTGCCGGTGTGGTGCCGCTTGTCCTGTTTGTCACTCTGGTCGGCGGCATGCCGTTCTGGCTGTATGTTCTCGGCGTCGCCTATCCGGGCATGAGCCTGTTGATGCTGCGCACCTATGCGGAGCACCGTGCGCATGAACATGCGGAGGCGCGGTCGATCATCGTCGAGTTCTGCCCGGTGTTCTCGCTTCTGTTTCTGAACAATAATCTCCATGTCGTTCATCACGCCAATCCGCGGGCACCCTGGTATCATCTTCCGAAGATTTACCGCGCTGCCCGCTCGGAATGGCAGGAGCGGAACGGCGGCTATGTCTTTGCGAGCTATTTCCAGTTGGCCAGGCACTATTTTTTCAAGGTGAAGGAGCCTGTTGTGCACCCGATCAAATACAATGAGACCAGCGGATTTCCTGCCGCGGAAAAGGCGGTGTCTTGACCGGTGGATCTTTTCTAGCTGTCCGGCTGCCGATGTACGACTGGCCGGAGGTACGTCATGCCACGCGGGATCTTGAAAGCGCGCTCCAGGGCGCGCTTTGCCGCGTTCTGGGACTGAGTGAAGGCGATATCCGGCCATGGCAGGATGGGCAAGATCTGGTGGAGGCCTGGACGGACCCGGATCTCCTCTTGTCGCAAACCTGCGGATACCCCCTGACCCATGCGCTCGCAGGCAAGGTCCGGCTCGTGGGGACGCCTCATTACGATGCCGAAGGGTGCGATGGCCCAAGATATTGCAGTCAGCTGATCGTCAAGCGTGACAGCTCCCACCAAAACCTGGAGGGCCTGCGCGGTCACCGGGCGGTTTTCAACGGGTCGGACAGCCAGTCAGGCATGAATACTTTCCGTCACGCGGTGGCGCAGCTTGATACTGAAGGCGCTTTCTTTTCAGACGTCATTGTGAGCGGGAGCCACCTGGCGTCGTTGAAGGCCGTTGCGGAGGGCAAGGCCGACATCGCTTCCATCGATGCAGTCTGCTGGGCACTGGTCTGCCGGGAAATACCGGAGCTGGCGGCGCAAGTTCGGCCGCTTGCCCGCACAGCATCTGCGCCCGGGTTGCCGCTGATCACTTCCCGCCGTTTCAGCGATGGGGAACACGCTCTTATTCGCGATACCGTTGCCGAGGTGCTTTCAGCGCCTGAAACGCAACAAAGCCGTGAACGCCTTGGCATTCACGGCTTTTCGAAACTGTCTTCCGACGATTACGCGGTTATCTTGAAGATGGAAACCGAGGCGGCAGAGCGCGGGTATCCCGTGCTGGCCTGACGCTGGTTTCAAACCCTCTGGAAAATTGTCAGATTGCCGGCTTCAGGCCGGCAATCGGCAGTTATCCAGATCGTCGGATCAGCGTTTCTTGGACTTCTGAGCTTCGCGCTGGCGCAGGGCCTGGTTCATACGAACCAGCTCTGCCGTGGTGTGTCCGCTGACGACACCCATGAGGTTGGTGCCGAGGGCTTGTGCAAGATAGGTCATGGCGTTGCCAATCCTGAGCGTATTCGATTGTTACAAGAAAGTGCGGTCCACTGCTTAAACGCGAGGCCGCTTGCCTGCTATATGGGTAGAACTTGCAGTTCAATCAATCGAATAGTATTCATCTATTCGTTCAAAAAAATTGAACTGAACTTCCGGGAAATCTGGACCATGCAAAAGTTGCCCGGCACAGGCATGCCGCTGATCGATCTGGATCTTTACAGGACCTTTTTGGTAATCGCGGAAACCTCAAGTTTTTCAAAAGCTTCCGAGCTTGTTGGGCGAACGCCGTCAGCAGTTTCAATGCAGATCAAAAAACTTGAATCGATCCTCGGGGTTTCGGTGTTCGCCCGGGAAGGGCGCACCGTACGTATGACTACGGAAGGCGAAGCTTTGCTTGGATATGCGCGGCGTATCCTGATGCTGAACGAGGAAGCTGTTTCGCTGTTCCTGTCTCCTGAAGTGGAAGGCGAAGTCCGCTTCGGAGCGCCGTCCGATTTCGGCACCAGGTTCCTGCCCAACATACTTTCACGCTTTGCACGCTCTCATCCTGGTGTGAACGTGGACGTGCATCTCGATGGCAGTCCGATGCTGGATGAGAAGGTGAAGAAGGGGGAGCTGGACCTTGCGCTCTTTACCGCCCGTCCGGGTACCGCACTGGCGCGGGGAGGCACAATCGTCTTCACCGAGCCGCTGGTCTGGGTAGGACTGGAAGGTGGTATCGCCTATGAGCGCGATCCTTTGCCGCTTGCCGTTTCCACGCCCGGGTGCCCCTGGCGCAGAGCTGCGCGGGTTGCGCTGGACGATGCCCAGAAGCCTTACCGCGTTTCCTACACCAGCTTTCACAGCGCCGGCCAGGAAGCCGCGCTGCTGGCGGACCTTGCCGTGGCTCCCTTTCCGGCGAGTGTTGTCGAGGCGCCCCTGATGGCCCTGGACGAACGGCATGGCCTGCCGGAAATCGGCGACTATCACATTCTCATGGCCGAGCGGGCTCATGCGGGCAAAGCCACTCATGCGTTCGCCAAGCATGTTGCCGAAAGCTTCAAGGACCTCAGCCACGGCGTCTCGGCCTGAAGTCAGTCTGTCGCGTTAACCATAATTTCCGTTTCACGGGACAAACCCGCAGGACCTCTGGCGCAAAAGTTAACGAGCGGTTACGATTCATGGTAAATGAAGCGTTAACAGCGAGACGTGTCATGAATTCCATCTGCAAAACCCTGCTGGCCGCAGCCGGCTTTAGCATCGCCCTTGGAGCCGCGGTGCAGGCCGAAAGCGGCACGACGCGCATTGTCCACGACGAACCTTATGGTGCCATCGTGACCAAGGAAGCCGGTGTGCTGGTGTTCCGCGGCCTGCCACCGACCCGCAAGGTAATCGTCAATCCGGACGGCAAGACACCGCTGGAACTGAAGCAGACCGAAGTGACCGAGACCAACGTGATGGTCTTTGCCGATCAAAGCGATTACGTGCGCGCCCTCGGGCCGAAGATCATCCGGTTGAAGTAAAGGCCGAGAACCGGTCTGCAGGCGTGTTCTGATAAGCCGACTGGTTTCTGCCATCGGTTTGCTTAGGTCGCATGATAATCTGCCAGTCCCCACCAAACTCCTCATCCGGAGGAGGGCTGAAAGCCCGTCTCTAAGGATGGGTCACTTGTGTTGGCGTTTGCCGCCCATCCTTCGAGACGGCGCTTCGCGCCTCCTCAGGATGAGGGGGGAGACGTTCGGGATGAGGGGAGCGGAAAGCGGAGTTCAGCAAAGGCGAAGAATCGGGGTGTTCCGGATGGAGTGACTGCGCAGGTCTCTGAATCGATCTGTCGCTCTGCGCTCTTCGGAACTCGGCAGGTATCCTCAGTGCTGGGACGCTCTTGTCCGCTCAACAGTCCTCGTCTTCCCTGCCTTTTCGTGCCGACCCCACCTCCGGTAAATCCCAATCTTTCCCTACACCAACCCCTCATCCTAAGGAGGGCCGGAGGCCCGTCTCGAAGGATGGGCCGCTTGTTCCCGAGTATGCTGCCCATCCTTCGAGACGGCGCTTTGCGCCTCCTCAGGATGAGGTTGAGGGGAGGGGAGCCCGGGAGGATAGGAGGAGGTGGAGTTCAGGAGGGGGAGGCGGTCGTTGGGGTGTTGGTCCGACGACCGGATGCATTTACATGCGCATGCGTTCGGCTTTCGGGTCGAACAGCGGTTCGCTGATGATGGTGGCCTTGCGGCGCTCGCCGAGGATTTCGATCTCGAAGGCGCCTTCCTGCGTGTTCGTTGCCAGTTCCGAAGGAATATACCCTTGTGCGAGGGATTTCCGCAGGTAGTGAGCGTAGCCGCCGGAAGTCACCCAGCCGATCACCTTGCCATCGTGCCACACGGGCTCATCGCCCATGACGTCGGCGTCCGACGCGTCGACCACGAAGCTGACACGCAGGCGCTTCGGGCCTTCATCGAATTCTTTCTGAGCCGCCTCCTTGCCGATGAAGGTGTCCTTGGACAGCTTCACGAACCGGCCAAGATCGGCTTCGAATGCGCCGTAGATCGGGCGGAACTCGCGGAACCAGGTGCCGAAGTTCTTTTCCAGTCGCAGGCAGAGCAGGGCGCGCATGCCGAAGTTGACGATGTTGAACTCGGCTCCGGCCTTCATCAGCGCATCATAGACCTGACGCTGGTACTCCGGCGCCATCCAGATCTCGTAGCCAAGGTCGCCCGTGTAGGTGATGCGATTGACCTTGCAGGGGGCGTTGGCAACGTCCATTTCGCGGAAGTCCATGAACCGGAAGGCCTCGCCCGAGACATCGTCTCCGGTGATCTTCTCCAGAACCTTGCGCGAATTGGGACCGGCGATGGAGAGGCCAACCCAGCCGAGGTTGATTGCGCGGATCGTCACCGAGCCGTCCTCTGGCAGGTGCTTCTCGAACCAGCGCATGTGATAGATCTCGGCCTGGGACGAGCCCCACATGTAGAACTTCTGGTCGCTGGCCCGGGCGATGGTGAAATCACCGATCAGTTTGCCGTTCTCGTTCAGCATCGGCGTCAGGATGATGCGGCCGACCTTCGGCATTGTGTTGGTCATCAAAAGCGACAGGAAGCTTTCCGCGCCTGGCCCGGTGATCTCGTATTTGGCGAAGTTGGCCGTCTCCGTCACGCCCACGCTCTCGCGCACAGCCCGGCACTCGGCGCCGATGTGCTCAAAATCGTTGGAGCGGTGGTAGGAAACGATGTCCCTGGCTTCCACGCCTTCCGGAGCGAACCAGAGCGGTGTTTCCAGGCCCCAGCTGTCGCCCATGACGGCGCCTTGCGCCAGCATGCGGTCGTAAAGCGGGGTTGTCTGCTGCGGGCGGGCGGCCGGAAGTTCCTCGTTGGGGAAACGGATCCGGAACCGGCGGCGGTAATTTTCCTGAACCTTGGCATTGGTATAGGAGAGCGTTGCCCAGGTGCCGTAGCGGGCAACATCCATGCCCCAGATGTCGTAGCCGGGGTCGCCGTTGATCATCCAGTTGGCGAGCGTCAGGCCGACACCGCCGCCCTGGCTGAACCCGGCCATGACGCCGCAGGCCACCCAGTAGTTCCGAAGACCGCGAACCGGGCCGACCAGCGGGTTGCCGTCCGGCGCGAAGGTGAAAGGCCCATTGATGATCTGCTTGATGCCGGCATTCTGCAGGGCGGGGAAATGCTCGAAGCCGACTTCCAGCTCCGGCGCGATCCGGTCGAGATCCGGCGCCAGCAGTTCGTGGCCGAAATCCCAGGGGGTCTGGCGCGGGCTCCACGGGCGGCAGTTCTGCTCGTAGGTGCCGAGCAGTACGCCCTTGCCTTCCTGACGGGTGTAGATCTCACCGCCGAAATCCAGAACGCCGATCAGTTCCTTGCCGGTGGCCTCGTTGTGTGAGGTCACTTCCTCCATCTCGTCGGTCAGGAGGTACATGTGCTCCATGGCGAGCACCGGCAGTTCGATGCCGACCATGCGCCCGCATTCGCGTGCCCACAGGCCACCGGCGTTGACCACGTGTTCGGCGTGGATCGTGCCCTTGTTGGTGATGACATCCCAGGTGCCGTCGGGCGTCTGAACCAGTTCTTCCACCTTGGTGTGGCGCAGGACGGTCGCGCCGTTGACGCGGGCCGCCTTGGCATAGGCATGGGTGGTGCCGGAGGGGTCGAGATGGCCTTCAATCGGGTCCCAGAGCGCGCCGATGAAGTGTTTCTCGTCCAGAAGCGGGAACATCTTCTTGGCTTCGGAGACCGAGATCAGCTCCAGGTCCATGCCGAGATAGCGCCCCTTGGCCTGGGCAAGACGCAGGAAATCCATCCGCTCGGGCGTATCGGCCAGCATGACACCGCCGGTCAGGTGCAGGCTGCAGGACTGGCCGGAAATTTCTTCCAGTTCCTTGTAGAGGTCGACGGTGTAACTTTGCAGCTGGGCTACGTTCGGATCGCCGTTCAGGGTGTGGAAGCCGCCTGCTGCGTGCCAGGAGGAGCCGGATGTCAGTTCGTCGCGCTCGATCAGCGTGACGTCTTTCCAGCCGAGCTTGGTCAGGTGATACAGAACGCTGCAGCCGACAACGCCACCGCCAATGACAACAACCTGAGTGTGGGTATTCATGCAATCTGCTCCGGAAGCGCCTGCTCTTGCGCGGCAGGCCGTGTTCGAACGTTAAACGTGAAATGATCAAAAGTCGGTCGGGGCGCCGCCCTCGGCCTTTCGCCTCTCGACAAAGGCGGTGATTTCCTCGTCGATGGCCGGATCAAGCGGGGGCTGCTCATAGGCTTCCAGAGCCTTCTTGTAGAGCATGTTCGCCTTGTCGTAGGCGGTCGGGCTGCCTGCTTCCGACCAGCTTTCGTAATTGCGCCAGTCGGAAACGATGGGCGCGTAGAAAGCGTCCTTGTAACGGTCCTTGGTGTGCTGGGTGCCGAAGAAGTGGCCCGCCGGTCCGACCTCGCGGATCGCATCGACGGCAAGGGCTGCCTCTGACACATCAAGCGGCGTCAGGTATTCGGCGATCTTCTGGAGCAGATCGATGTCGGTGATGAATTTCTCGAAACCCGCACTCAGTCCGCCTTCCAGCCATCCGGCGGCATGCTTGATGATATGGGCCCCGCCGTTGATCGCGCCCCATTCCGACAAGGTGGTTTCCAGCGCGGCCTGATAGTCGACCGTGTTGGCCGCGCAAACGCCTGACGACCTGTAGGGAAGATGATAGCGCCGGGCGAGCTGGCCGCCGACGATTGCTGCCTTCATGTATTCCGGCGTGCCGAAGGCCGGCGCGCCGGATTTCATGTCGACGTTGGACGTGAAGCCGCCATAAACCACCGGCACACCCGGCCGCACAATCTGGGCGAAGGCGATCCCGGCAAGGGCTTCCGCGTTCTGCAGGGTCAGCGCGCCGGCAACGGTGACCGGAGCCATGGCACCGGCAAGAGTGAAAGGCGTGACGATGGAAACCTGTCCGGCCTTGGCCATTTCGATCAGGCCTTGCAGCATTGGTGTGTCGAGCCTCAGTGGCGAGGACGTGTTGATGACCGTTGCCACGCACGGCGTCTCGACGAATTCCTCCGGGGTAAGGCCGTAGCCGATCCGGGTCAGTTCCAGTCCGTCGAGGTTGCGCTCCTTGCCGAGCGAATAGATGTGATAGACCTTGTCGGTGAGCCGCAGCATGTCTGCAACGCAGTCGAGATGGCGCACGGAAGCGTGGATATCGACCGGTTCGACCGGGTAGCCCATGACGCAGTGAATGATGTTGAAGAACTGCGACAGTTTCAGGAAGTTGCGATAGTCCTCCTGGTTGCCCGGGCGGCGGCCGTGGTCGCGGTCGACGGCATTGGGGGCGCTGGCCACACAGGAAAAGGCAAGAGCATCGCCGCCCACCTGCAGATCATGCGCCCGGTTGCGCGCACGGATCGTGAATTCGGCCGGGGCCTTGGCAACAAGCTCTTCCACCATCGCCCGGTCCATGCGTACACGGTCTTCACCCGGCTTGATGTCGGCCCCGGCATCTTTCAGGATCTGCTTTGCTTCCTCGTGCAGGAAGTCGATGCCGATCTCTTCCAGAACGCGCATGGATGCGTCGTGGATCGCTTCAAGTTCGTCAGCGGAAACGGCTTCCAAGGGCTTGAAGATATGCCGCGGCTGCTTGAAGGGTTTTTGCGGAAAGAGATCCGGACCGGTCTTCTCGCCGCCCCTGCGCCGCCGTCCGCGCCGTGCGGGAGCCGTCTCGGCAAGCGAGGCCGTTTCGATGTCATGCGTCATGTCGTCCGCCACTTTTCCTGAAAGCCGGACCTGATGCCCTGGAAAGGCTTGGGCGCGGCCCGGTCTGCGCCATCTCATCAGACGTTACTTGAGAGGGGACTTTCAGCGGGCAGTCTCAGAACGACGGCCAGTGCTTCAACTCCGACATCCGGCACCGTGTCCTCGATCCAGCCGTGGTCTCGCCAATCGGAGGGCTTGACGGAAAGGGACTTCAAAGCGATCAGAACAAGGAGACTTTTTGTGGGGACCCTTGGTGCGCGTGTTGTTGTCGGATTCGGAACTGCTGTCTTTTCTGAAAACGCTACTGCCGGTGAAGGACTGGTCAGTTGCACGGCTGCGACCGTTGCCGGTCGCCTATACCGCCCGGTTCTGGCGCCTGGACACGCCTGGCCGAAGCTATGTTATCAAGGAGTTCTTCCCCGAAAACGAAGACAATCCTCTCTATCCGACCTTGCCAAGGCAGGAGGCGGACGCCCTTGCCGTTCTAGCCCGCCATGGCCTGTCGCCGGAACTTGAAGCTTTCACCTACAGTCCGGCGAAAACACCGCTGTTGATCTATGGCTATCCGACCCCCGTCGACAACGAGATTGATGTCGGAGAAGCCGCCGAGCTGATCGGTCGGTTTGCCGCCTTGAGTGAACCGGTGCCGGGACACCAGACCGTTCCGGCCGGATATCACGAGGTGCTGGCGCGGGGCGATGCCATGCTGGCGCTCATTCCGCATAGCCGCAAGGCGGCGAACCTGAAGCGGTCGCGCCCTGCGGACGGCGCCGTCAAAAAGCGCGAGATCAAGCGTTCACTCGTTCATCGCAGTTTCTGTCTCGGCACGATCCAGGCAACCGGCGATGGTGCCCGGCTGATCGATTGGCAATTCGCCGGGCTTGGTGACCCGGTCGAGGATATCGCCTGTTTTGTCTCGCCCGGTCTTGCAACGCTCTATGGCCTTCATCCGCTTGTCGCCCATGCGGAGGAAATGTTCCTGACGCGTTATCCTGACCAGGAGACGGTCGAGCATTTTCTGAAGGAGCGCGGCGCCTATCACTGGTGCCTTGCAGCCTATTGCCTGTTCCGCCACGAAACACTGATGCATTCCAACGCCCCGGCGGCCAGGGCCTATGGCCGCGCGCTGGAAGAGGAAGTCGACCTGCTGCTGCGTTTGCGGGGCCGATGAAGGGCGTTTGCAGCAGTTGTAATCAATCTGTCATGGGAGAAGGCTAACGGGAGGCATGTCCATCCAGCTTGCTTCCGTTTCCAAGTCCTTCGATGCCCATAAGGCGCTGAACAGCGTGTCCCTTTCGATTGAGGACGGCACGTTTTTCGTGGTGCTCGGCCCGTCCGGTTGCGGCAAGTCGACCTTGCTGCGCGCCATTGCCGGGTTGGAGCCGGTCGATGCGGGAGAGATCAAACTCAGTGGGCAGGCCGTTGCCGGCAAGGGCCTGCACCTGCCGCCCGAGCAGCGTCAGGTGGGAGTGGTGTTTCAGTCCTATGCGCTGTGGCCGCACATGAATGTTGCCGCCAATGTCGCCTTTCCGCTGGAGACGGCGGGAGAAAGGCGGAGCGCGGTGACGGCCCGTGTGGCGGAGTGCCTGGAAACGGTGGCCTTGACACCGTTCCGGCAGCGCAAGCCGGCCGAACTTTCTGGCGGTCAGCGCCAACGGGTGGCGCTGGCGCGGTGCCTGGCGCAGGGCGCGCGCACCGTCCTGATGGACGAGCCTCTCGCCAATCTCGATCCGCATCTGCGCAGCACGATGGAAGAAGAGCTGGCGGCATTCCACAGGGCGAGCGGCGCGACGACGCTTTTCATTACGCACGATCAGCGCGAGGCAATGGCCCTTGCCGACAAGGTGGCAGTGATGTGGGATGGCAGCATCCTGCAGGCGGACGATCCCGACACGCTTTACCGCCGTCCGAATTCGAAGAAGGTTGCCGGTTTCATCGGCCGCAGCACCCTCGTTCCGGTGGATGTGCTGCGAGTTGAAAACGGCAAGGCGCAAGTGCGCTTCGGCAATGTTATCGCGGTCGTCGATTGCCCTGACCAAACAATTTCGGGCCCTGCAACTTTGTTGCTCAGGCCGGAACATCTGGTGCTCGCAACGGGCACTTCCGGCTTCGAGGCAACGGTCGAACGGACGATCTACCGGGGTGGCTATTGGGAAGTTTTCGTCCGTCTGAAAGGCCTTTCGCAATTGCTTCTCATGGTGCTTCACCGAAAGGCGGAACCTGGCGAGCTCCTGCAGCTCGATATCCTGCGCGGCTGGGTGTTGCCGGAGTGAGTTTTGTTACTTGTTGTCACCCCGGGCAAAGCGCAGCGCAGACCCGGGATGACAAGAGTTTCGGCTATCCCTCAATCCTTCCAGGGGATCGTCCCGGCCGGAACCCTGCGGGCCAGTGCATTCATTGTCAGCATGATCAAAATCGTTGCGGCGACGACCACAACCGACATGGCGGCGGCAAGCGTAGTGTAGCCGCCGTCTTCGTAGTTGAAGATTGTCGTGCCGATGGTCTCGTTGCCGGTGGACCAGAGCAGGGCGGAGACCGTGACCTCGTTGTAAGCGGTCAGGAACACCAGGATTGCACCGGAGGCAGCCGCGGGAGCTGCGAGCGGGGTGAAGATCCTTGTCATGCGCCGGTAGAACCCGGCGCCAGCCACCCGAGCCGCATCTTCCAATGAACCATCCATTTGCAGGAAGGCGGCGGCAACCGGTTTCAGGCCCACCGCCAGGAAAACGGAGACATAGGCAATCAGGATGATCCAGAGGGTGCCGTAGAGCGAGATGTTGAAAAGCGGCAGGGGGCGGATGAACGCCAGGATGAAGGCGATCGACATCACCAGGCCGGGCACGGCAAAGGCGACTTCCGACTGTGTGAGCGCAAGGCTCGCCCAGGTTCTGTGAGCCGGTTTCCGATGGGCGAGAAAATAGGCCAAGAACAGGCTGATGACAGCAATGACAAGCGCGGCAACCCCGGCAATGAAAGTTGAGTTGGCGAAGGCCCTGAGTGTGACGGACTGGCGCCAGAGTACCTCGGTGAAGTTTTCGAGTGTCAGGGTTTCCGCAGACAGCGGCAGGCCGTAAGTGCGGACCAGCGAGGTCGCCAGCAGCGAGGCTGTCGGCAGCAGCAGCACGAAGGCGACGAACAGCCAGAGAGTGGCTTCCACAAAGGGACGCTTGCGGCCAAGGGCGATCGCCAGAGGGTCTTGCGGCAGACCGATGAGGCTGGTGCGCAGGCGCCGCTGCAGCACACCTTGCAGCAGGATTGCGGCAAGGGCGACAACGGCCAGGATAACAGAAATGACCGCCACGTTTGGCAGGACATCCGGACCGAAGCTTGCCAGCCTTCGCCAGACCAGAACGGGCAAGGTGGTGTAGCGCGCCGGTATGCCGATCAGGGCATTGATGCCGAAGTTGCCAAGTGCGGCAACGAAGGCGAGCGCAAAACCGGCCAGCAGGGATGGCGCGAGCAACGGCAAGGTGATCCTGCGCAACATCAAGAAGCTTCCGGAGCCGGAAACGCGGGCCGCGTCTGAGAGTTCGCGCGGAAACGACCTCAACGCGGCACGGACAAGCAGGAACACCAGCGGGCTGTGCTGCAGGGTCAGAAGCAGGACGAGGCCTTCGCGGGAGTAGAGAGGGTGGGTGGAGCCGAGTTCCGGAGCCAGCCCAAGCCAGCGCAACACCGGACTGCCCGGGCCGAGCGCCTGTATCCAGGCAATTGCCGTTACATGCGGCGGGATCATCATCGGCAGCAGGATCAGGAAGACCAGCAGGCCCTTGGCGCGAATATCGGTGAGGCCAATCAGCAGTGCGAGCAGGGTGCCGAGCGCGGTTGCTGCCAGTGCCGACAAGAAACTGCTCTCAACGGAATGCCAAAGTGCGCTTCGGACCGACCGGCTCTGCACGGCTTCCATCAACGGGCCGAGGTCGAGACCGCCATCACTCGTCAGCCCGGTCTTGAACAAAAGCAGCAGCGGCAGGCCGCAGATCAGCGTTGCACCAAGCACAAGCGCGAGGAGGGTGGTCTTTTCGGAAAGCTTCGATAGCTGCACAGGGATTTGCCGTTGCTTCTCGCAGTCATTCCGGACAAGTGAGGCGTAGCCGAGCGATGATCCGGAATCCAGACATGTTTCGCGCCGGAGACGCGGCCAAATTCCAAATGGAACAGTATTCGCTTTGCTCATGCTGATGTCTGGATTCCGGAGCAGCATGAGCAAAGCTGCATTTGTCCGGAATGACGGGGGAACGGAAAAAAGCAGCGAAGCTTCCGCCACGCTGCCCGTTGTCGAAAGGAGGCGTTGGCCTTATCCGCCGAAGATCTCGGAGAATTTCATCTTGTCGGCCTGGTCCTGTTCCAGGGCCTTGGCCGGATCGAAATCCATGAGCTTGATCTGGTCGCGAGCGGGGAAGCCCTCCGGAGCCGGGACGCCCGGGTGCGCCGGCAAATAGCCCTGGGATGCGGCAAGCTTCTGACCGTCTTCAGAAATCAGGAAGTCGACAAATGCCTTGGCGGCATCCGGATTCTGGGCAGTGGAGAGGATCGCAACCGGCTCGGTGACGGCGGAAACGCCTTCTTCCGGGAAGACGAACTCAACCGGTGCGCCTTTTACCTTTTCGCGGATCGGCAGGAAGTCGACGACGAAGCCGTAGAGTTTCTCGCCACCGGCAATCGCCTTGTAGACGCCGCCATTGCCGCCCTGCGGGTTGGCGCCCTGGTCTGCGAGGCCTTCGTAATAGGCCCAGCCAAGCTCCGGGTTGGAGGTCAGCGCAGTCATGTGGATGGTCGCGGCGCCGGAGGTCAGCGGCGACGGCATTGCCAGCTTGTCCTTTGCTTCCGGCTTCAGGAGATCCTTATAGGAGGTCGGCTTCATCGGCGCGTTGGTGTTGTACATGATGCCGGTGGTGATCAGTTTGGTGGAGAAGTAGCTCTTGTCCTTGTCCATGATCGCCGGATCGTAGGCGGAAACGTCGGCTGCCTCATGCGCCATCAGACGACCTTCCTGCTTCAGGCTCTCCATGGTCACCATGTCGGCGATCAGCAGTACGTCCGGCTTCGGCGCGCCGGCTTCGAATTCGGCCAGCAGCTTCGCCATGATCTTGGTGGTGCCGTCACGGACCCACTCGACTTCAACGCCCGGATGCGCCGCGGTGAAGGCATCGACGGTTGCCTGGGCGTCGGCGTTCGGCTGGGAGGTGTAGAGCACGAGCTTGCCGGTAACATCTTCGGCGTAAGCGGAGGCGGATGCCGCGGCCAGGAGGCCGGCTGCGATCAGAAGCTTTTTCATGTGACAGATCCTTTGCACAGAGCAGCAAAAGGGTTGCGGATGAAAATCGCCTATCAGCTCTACATGACAGTTTTATTCAGACAGCGAGTATTTTTACGGGTAATTTTGCCGGCTAAGTTTAGTTTGTTGGAGGCGTTTGCGGCAGCCGGCATCTCCTTTGGAGACGCCGGTGCCCCGTTGTTTTCGTGGTCAGACGTAACTTACGCAGGTGCCTTCCGAAACAAGATCCAGTCCCTGCGTCTTGCCGGCAAGCGCAGTCGGCAGGCTGGTGACGGGTTCAAGATAAAGCGCGTAAGTGGAGTGATGGATCGGCAGTACCTTGCCAGGCCGGAGCTTATCCACGAAATCGGCGGCATGATTTGCGCCCATGCTGATCTGCCCGAGGGGTCCTGAAGTGCCGACGCCGCCAAGATGTGGAATGAGCACGTCCGGCGATCCGAAACCCTTGAGCGCGTCGAGGACATTTGGCGTCGGGAAGGTATCGCCGGTCCAATAGACCGACTTTGCCCAGTCGCCCTGGCGGATCTCCAGCCAGTAGCCATTACCTGGGCCAAGCAGCGAGGCAATCTCCGGGTTTTCCGAGTGTTCGGCAGGTAGTGCGGTCAGCGAGAGCGTGACGTCACCTCTGGTGATCACGTGAGGTTTCATCCAGTCGGCTACCTGAACCTGCGTGAACCCCTTTGCGGTCAATCGCTCCCGGTCATGTGAGGGAACGAGGAATGGCATGTCCGGGGCAATTGCGCTTTCCGCCGTCTGGTCGAAATGATCTTCATGCAGGTGGGACAGCAGGACTTGATCCACCCTGGAAAGATCGACACCGCGAAACGGGGTCAGCCGTTTGTGTGCCACCACGTCGGGTCCCGTGGCGAGATCGAACATCTCGTTGGGATCACCCATGCGGAATGCTTCCTCACCTTCACCGAAAGCCGGGTCGGTCAGGAGGGTGAGGCCCCCGCATTCGATCAGCATGGTTGCACCGCCGAGCCAGGTGATGTCGAGCCGGGGAGATCCTGTTGCGGTTCTTGCGGGAGCGGACGAAACACCGGTCAAGATTGCCGGAGCAGCCAGCGACATGGTGCCGACTGACTTCAGAAAACTGCGCCGTTTCATGGGAATACCTCTTGGGACCGTTGATGGTGCGTTGTAGGTAGACCGCAGATATTGTTCGGTGTAGCTGTATAAAAATGAACAATCTGGCTGAAAATGTCGCGCAATGACAACGTTGGCACATCTGGAAACCTTTGTTGAAGTGGCCGGTCTTGGCAGTTTCGCTGCTGCCGCTCGGCAGCTCGACTTGCCGAGATCGACAGTGACCGCTCGTATCAAGGCGCTGGAGGAAGAGCTTGGCGTCGCCCTGTTCCAACGCACGACCAGGCAGGTGCGCCTGACGGTGGAAGGCGAGGCCTACCGGGAAAAGGTGCAGCCGGCCTTGCGGGATCTGGAGGAGGCCGGAGAACAGCTGAAATCGGCACAGGCGCCGCAGGGGATGGTGCGTGTGTCCGTCCCGGTCGACCTGCCGCTGGATGTTCTGGCAGAGGCGATGGCCAGCTTCAACTTACTATATCCGGAGGTCCGGATCGAAGTGCATGTCAGCGATCGACCCGTTGATCTGACCGGCGAGCGGTTCGACTTCGCCCTCCGCGGCAACCGGGTTGCATCGGAAAGTGTCATCGTCCGCAAGATCGCCTCCAGTTTCCTTGTTCTTGTTGCCCGGCCGGAGCTCATGGAAGAGGCGTCGTTCGGCGAGCTGTTGACGTCAGGACGGGTGATCGATCCCGCCGAAGTGCTGGTGGAGGCAGGGCAAGGAGGAGGCGCCCCTGTTTACAGGACGCGAAACCTGCAGCTTGCGCTGGCCCTGGTGCTGAATGGCGGTGTGGCGGGTATCTTGCCGAAATCGATGTGTGCCGAATTCCTGGCGGATGGACGGTTGGTCGAGGCTGCGTGTCCGGTCGATCTGCCGGAGCTGCCGCTCTTTGCGGTCCTGCCGTCACGACGGTTCATCCCCAAGCGCGTTCGCCTGCTGGTGGATCATCTGGCAAGTGCTTTCGGCTGATCGGATTTTACACGGTCTTGCCCCAACCAGACATTGCCGTTGGGCAGCTTGTCGGCTATCACCGCCCCACCAGACATTAATCGATTTATGAAAGGCATGTTCATGAGCTCAAACGGCGCGGCCGCGGAAATCGGCCTGATCGGTCTCGGTACCATGGGTGGCAACCTTGCGCTCAATATTGCCGAACATGGCTTTCAGATCGCGGTGTTCAACCGGACCACGGAGAAGACTGACCAATTCATGGCGAAGGCCGGGGAACTCGCGCCGAAACTGGTTCCGACCAAGACGCTGGAAGACTTCGTCGCGTCCATCAAGACCCCGCGCGCGGTGATCCTGATGGTTCCGGCCGGTGAAGCGGTCGATGCACAGATCGAGGCTCTGCGGCCACTGCTCGACGCAGGCGATCTCATCATCGATGCGGGCAATGCCAATTACCACGACACCAACCGCCGCGCGGCGGAAGCTGCCGAAAAAGGCCCTCGCTTCATGGGGATCGGTGTTTCCGGTGGCGAGGAAGGCGCGCGCTTCGGTCCGTCCATCATGGGCGGTGGTGCGAAGGACGCCTGGGATCAGGTCGGCCATATTCTGGAAGCGATTTCCGCAAAACACGAAGAAACGCCCTGCGCGGCCTTTCTGGGTGAAGCGGGCGCGGGTCATCTGGTCAAGACCGTCCACAACGGCATCGAATATGCCGATATGCAGATGATTGCCGAAGTCTACGGCGTCATGCGCGACGGTTTCGGCATGTCGGCTTCAGAGATCGGGGATGTCTTCGAGAAGTGGAATGGCGGCATCCTGCAGTCCTACCTGATCGAGATTTCCGGCAAGGTTGCCAAGACGGCGGATCCGGACACCGGCAAACCGATGCTCGACATCATCCTGGACAAGGCAGGCCAGAAAGGCACTGGCCGCTGGACGGCCATCGAGGCGCTGATGCTGGGCACCCCGGCAAGCGCCATCGAGGCGGCCGTTGCCGTGCGCAACATGTCCGCGCGGTATGAGGAGCGCAAGGAAGGCGAAGCCGAATTTGGCGCAGCTCCGAGCGGCATGGACCGCGAGGCCGTGACGATCGATGCGCTGGAAGCAGCTCTCGTTGCCGGCAAGATCATCTGTTATGCGCAAGGCTTCGGTCTGATCCTGGAAGCGGCCAAACAATATGGCTGGGCAATGCCCCTGCCGGAAATCGCCAAGATCTGGCGTAACGGCTGCATCATTCGCTCGTCCATGCTGAACGACATGTCGTCCGCACTGTCCGACGACGCCGAACGCAACCTGATGCTGGCGCCGTTCTTCTCGGCAAAGCTGAAGGAAACCGAAGCGATGCTTCGCCAGGTCGTTGCCCAGTCCGCGCTGCATGGTTTGCCGGTACCGGCCCTTTCGGCGGCGCTGTCCTATTTCGACATCATGCGCACCGGCCGCTCAACTGCCAACATGCTTCAGGGCCAGCGCGATTTCTTCGGCGCCCATGGCTTTGAGCGCACCGACAAGGACGGCGGCGGCTACCACGGCCCCTGGGCGATGGGCTGAGGCCAAGAAAATCAGACGCTCAGGCTTTCGCCTGGGCGTCATTGCGGCTCGGCGTGTGCCCTGCGAAGCACTTGTCCGCAATGACGGCGCACGGTTTTGCGCCGCCTCGCAGTGCCGTCCTGGTGGTTACTGCGCCAGTCCAAGTGCCGCCATGTTGGCAATTGACGCCGGCAGGCCGGAATGGTCGCGCAGTTCGATGATCAGACGGGGATCACTCTCGAGTTTGGAAAGTGCGCCGAACACCGAGTGCCAGTTGATGGTGCCCTGCCCAAGCGTCCAGTGGCGGTCGGCGTAGCCATCCGCGTCCTGCAGGTGGATATGGCGCAGACGATTGCCGGCGGCCCTGACGAAGTAATCGACCGGCGGGGCGCCAGTCGTGCCATGGGCATAGTGAGCGTGTCCGGTATCGATAGAGACTTTCACCGCCTGTGAACCGAAGCTCTCGGCAAGCTCTATCCGGGCATAAGGGTCCTTGTCCTCGATGTTCTCGATGACGAGTTCGCAACCGATATCTTCTGCCCGCTTGACTGCGTCGCTCATGGTCAGGTGACAGAGCTCTATCTTGCGCTGCCGGGCATTTTCATAATTGTCGAGGTTGTAGTAGTCCCAGGTCGTATAGGGGCTGTGCACGACCATATGGGTGCCGCCCAGTGCCTCGCAGACTTCCAGTCCTTGCAACAGGCGCTTGCGTACGATCTCGCGGACATCCACGTCCATGCTGTCGACGGTGAAGCCGAAGAAGGGGCCGTGAATGCCGACACGGCCCTGATGGCCGTCCAGCAGTTTTCGGGCCTTCTCGACAATCGGTTTCCAGTCGCCGTTCAGCACTTCTGCCGGCCAGAAGTCCTGAAGTTCCAGATCCCGCGGTTTGTCCAGCATCAGATTGCGATGGGTTTCCAGCGCGTCGACTGTCAGCGCGGCACCAAGAATTGGGAGATCGGTCATGAAACACCTTTGAAGGAGACGAAACGGTTGTCGCCTGATTAGAGGCTGATCCTTGACACTATTGCGACGGAGAGCGGATCAAATTTCAGTATCCACGTTCCCGGTCGACGGCTGGGGGAACCGTACCGTCTTCAAAATACCGGCCGATGTTGTCTGCCACGATCCTGGACGCTGTGCTGATGATGGTCGGGGCGGATATGTGCGGCAGCACCGTGACCTTGTCATGATCCCACAGCGGACTTGACGGTGGCAGGGGCTCTTCATCGAAGACGTCGAGAACGGCATGGCCGAGCGGGCCGTTGTCGAGTTTGTTGATGAGAGCGGCAGTGTCGATAATAGGGCCTCGGGCGAAGTTGATGATCGAGGCGCCCTTCTTGCAGGCGCTCAGCTCGTCCTGGCCGAGCAATCCGCGTGTTTCATCGGTCAGGGGCATCAGCAGGACGATGAAATCCGACTGGCCGAGCACCTCCAGAAGGCCATCGCGACCATGCCGGCAGGCTATGCCTTCAATTGATTTTTCGTTACGGCTCCAGCCGAGTACGTTGAAGCCGTTGGCTTTCATCCGCAAGGCGGCCACTGCGCCGAGCTTGCCAAGACCCAGAACACCAACCGTGCGTTCCTGTGGACGTTCGAGTACATGGTCCTGCCAGACCTTCTGCCGCTGCTGGGCAATGTATCGGGGCATGCCCCTGTGCAGGTAAAGCGTCCAGGCAAGAACCGCTTCCGACATGGTTTCCGCCATTTGCGGATCCGTCAGGCGGACGATTTTCGGACCGTTTGCGGGAAGCTCACCCATCAGGCGCTCCACCCCGGCCCACAGGCTTTGTACCCAGACCAGATTGGGAAGTGCCGCCACATTGGCGGGGTCGGGATTGGCGACGATGGCAACGCGCGCTTCAGATCGTTGGTCTTCCGTCAGGTCTTCGAACAGCTTGACCTCGGCGATGCCGTCGAGAGCTTTCGGCAGTGCTTCGCGCCAGCTCTGGCGCTCATCAGGGCTTGCAGAGGAAACAAAGGGAACGACGGGCCTCATGCGGCGAAAACCCCGGCTTCATCGGCAAAGCCCTTGATTTCGATTGGGTTGCCGGAAGGGTCCTTGAAAAACATGGTGCTCTGCTCGCCGGGTTGGCCCTCGAACCGGACGGTCGGGGCGATGACGAAGGCGAGGTTAGCGTCTGTCAGTTTTTGCGCAAGCGTCTTCCAGGTCTCCATGTCCAGCACCACGCCCAGGTGCGGCATCGGCACCATGTGATCACCGACCTTGCCGGTGTTGGTCGTCTCGAAAGGCTTGCCGAGATGGAGGGACACCTGATGGCCGAAGAAGTTGAAGTCGACCCAGGTCTGCGTGCTGCGGCCTTCCTTGCAGCCAAGCAGGCCGCCGTAGAACGCGCGGGCTTCGTCCAGATCGGTTACGTGATAGGCAAGGTGAAAACAGGGTTGCATCGCTCGGCTCCTTTGAAAATGGATGTTGAGTAGCAGATCCGATTCAAAACATTTAAGATGTTTTTCTGCTTCTGAGCGAAGGAAAATGTTTTGGACACCCGATTTCTTGAAAGCCTGTTGGCCGTTGCCGAAACCGGATCCATTGCTGCGGCTGCGCGGCAGCAGGGGCTCACGGCCGCTGCCGTCAGCCAGCGTATTCGTGTGCTGGAAGCCGAATTGGGGGCAACGCTTCTCAACCGAACGGCACACGCAGCCCTGCCGACCGAAACCTGTTTCCGGCTGTTGCCCGCAGCACGTCGCCTTGTGCGGGACGCGGAGCAGCTGACAAACCGCATAGATGCTGATGGATTAAGCGGTCCATTTCGGCTTGGGGCGGTATCGACGGCCCTTTCGGACAACGTGCCCGCGGTCATCCAGCAGTTCCGGCAAAAGGCGCCTCAGGCGGTGCTGACCGTTCGGCCCGGCACGTCGGCCGATCTTTACGAAGGATTGCGCAGCGGGGCGTTGGACGCGGCCATTACGGTTGCCGCCCCATTTGAATTGCCCAAGGACATCATCTGCAGAACACTGGAGGCGCAGGCTATCGTTCATGCCTTGCCGCCCGAACGCGATCTATCCAAATCCGAGGCAGGAAAACTGCCCTGGATTGTCTATGACAGGCAATCGTGGGGCGGCCGCAAACTCTGGGCGGATTTTGGCGCGTTGGTTGGCGAAGAACACATCCTGTGTGAACTCGATGCTCCGGAAACGATCGCACAGATGGTGTCTCAGGGAGCTGGACAGGCGATTTTGCCCGTCTGGCGAGGGTTGCGGATGCATGGTCCGGAGATGACCTTCAAAGATCTTCAGGGCGGGGCCGGACGCGAAATGGTTTTCTTGCGAAAGCACACTTGTGCCGCACCGGTACTTGCCGACCTCGTGCACAAGGTGTTGCGCGATCAGGTCATCAGTACACATGGTTAAATTCGGCACTTACTGGTTGATCTTATTGAGTTTAAACACCTTTTAAGGGTGAAAAGAATCACTGTCATAGTAAGAAAATTATGTGTCATGACGAATACCGGCATTAAAATGTCGTTTGCAGGCATGTTCACGAAATTTGACGTATGAATGGTATGAGAATTGCGACTATACTGTTGTGCTAGGAGCCTCTTAATGCAATTGTATTGGTCGTTGGGCCTGAGCTCGGTACAAATACCGAGTATGACCTTCTTCTCAAGTAGAGACGGCGGTCAGGCTTATTTCGAGCAAGAACAACGTATATGCGTCAAATGAAGGCTGAATTAATAAGATTTAATCTAGAGGCCTTCAGGGCTCAATTCTGTTCTCAACTCGTTATTCTTTTCCATTGGACGCGCAGGGAGGTGATTGCTTTCACGGAAGCTTTCGCGCGCCGCGCCCAATTCAATCTCAAGCAAACAGACTGCACAGGAGCATCCTCATGAAGAAGTTGTTTGTCTCGGTCGCCGCGACCGCTCTTATCGGCATGGCCTCGTCCGCCATGGCAGAAGAGTGCGGCACGGTCACCGTTGCGGAAATGAACTGGGCGTCGGCAGGCGCTATTTCGCAGATCGACAAGATCATTCTGGAAAACGGCTACGGCTGTACCGTTGAACTGGTGAGTGGCGATACCATGCCGACATTCACCTCCATGAATGAAAAAGGCGAACCGGACATGGCTCCGGAACTCTGGATCAACGCCGTGCGCGAGCCTCTCGACAAGGCAGTTGCCGAAGGTTCCCTGATCATCGGCGGTGAAATCCTGAACGAAGGCGGCGTCGAAGGCTTCTGGGTCCCGACCTATATCGCCGAAGAGCATGACATCTACACCGTCAAGGATGCCTTGGCACATCCGGAACTGTTCCCCGGCGCGGAAGACGAAAGCAAGGGTGCCTTCTTCACCTGCCCTGCAGGCTGGAACTGCCGCATCACCACCGGCAACCTGTTCCGCGCCTTCGGCTTCGACAAGGGCGGCTTCGAACTGGTCGATCCGGGTTCCGCTGCGGGCCTTGACGGTGCGTTGGCAAAAGCCAACGAGCGCAAGGAAGGCTGGCTCGGTTACTATTGGGCACCGACCGCGATCCTCGGCAAGTACGACATGACCCTGCTCGACTTCGAAGTCCCGCATGACAAGGAAGAGTGGGACACCTGCACCGTGATCGAGGACTGCCCGGAGCCGAAGCCGAACTCCTGGGTGAAGTCTGAAGTCTTTACCGTCGTCACCGACGACTTCGCCAACAAGGCAGGCCCGGCCATGGAGTACATCAAGGGCCGCACCTGGGATAACCGGACGGCCGGCAAGGTTCTTGCCTGGATGACCGACAACCAGGCTGCCAACGAAGATGGCGCATACTATTTCCTCGAAAACTTCGAAGATGTCTGGACCCAGTGGGTCAGCCCGGAAGTCGCTGAAAAAGTGAAAGCCGCGCTCTGACAGGCAAAAGAAACAACAGGGGCCGCTCCAATGGTGCGGCCCCAACCATTTGGGGCAAAAACTAAACCATCGGGACAACAAAGATGGATTGGATAGAATTTCCATCGCTGGGTCGAACAGACCTGCTGGCGATCAAGAAGACAATCGACGGTTCGTTCAGAGGCTTCACCAGAACCTACGGCGACTATATCGACAACTTTTTCAACCCCTTGCAAGATTTCCTGGTCTTCCTCGAAAACCTTCTGATCAACTCGCCCTGGC
Organism: Roseibium algicola; assembly: GCF_001999245.1. Classification (NCBI taxonomy): domain Bacteria; kingdom Pseudomonadati; phylum Pseudomonadota; class Alphaproteobacteria; order Hyphomicrobiales; family Stappiaceae; genus Roseibium; species Roseibium algicola. The sequence continues at coordinate 3,610,457 of NZ_CP019630.1, forward strand.
CGATCATTCTCGCGGTTTTCGCGCTGGCGGTTTACTTATTGAGCCGCAAGATCAGTGTTACGGTCGGAACGGTTCTGGCCCTGGTGTTCATCGGGGTGTTCGGGCTCTGGGAAGACACCATGCGCACCGTCGCCATGGTTACCGTATGCACCTTGCTGGCAATTGTTCTGGGAATTCCGATCGGCATCGTGATGGCGCGGTCCGATCGTGTTCAGGGTTTCGTCAATCCGATCCTGGACCTGATGCAGACGATGCCGAGCTTCGTCTACCTCATTCCCGTTGTGATGATTTTCGGTATCGGCAAGGTCCCGGGTCTGATAGCCGTCGTGATTTACGCCATTCCGCCGATGATCCGCCTGACAAATCTGGGTATCCGGCTTGTCGATACGGATGTGCTTGAAGCTGCTGATGCCTTTGGATCCAGCGCCCGTCAGAAGCTGATGAACGTTCAGCTTCCGTTGGCTTTGCCGACCATCATGGCCGGGATCAACCAGTGCATCATGATGTCGCTTTCCATGGTTGTTGTTGCTTCCATGATCGGCGTACGTGGACTTGGGCAGGAAGTGCTTGTTGCCATTAACAACCAGTACCTGACAGCAGGTATGCTCAGCGGCCTGTCCATCGTCGCGATCGCGATCATCTTCGACCGCGCAACCCAGGCTTTCGGCAAGCGCCTTCAGAAACACTCGGAGGTGGTTCATGGCTGAGGCAACGGGTATCGAGATCAAGAATCTCTACAAGATCTTCGGATCGAACGGCAAGGAGATGGTCAAGAAGGTCAAGGACGGCATGTCCAAGTCCGAGTTGAACGAGAAATTCAACCATGTGCTTGGCCTCAACGACATCAACATCTCCATGCCAGGTGGCAAGATCCAGGTGGTGATGGGCCTTTCCGGCTCGGGCAAATCCACCTTGATCCGCCATATCAACCGGTTGATCGACCCGACCGATGGCGAAGTGCTTTATGGCAACGACGATGTCTGCAAGATGTCTCAGGCAGAACTTCGGGAATTCCGCCGCCACAAGACGGCGATGGTGTTCCAGAAGTTCGCGCTGCTGCCACACCGCACGGTGATGAAGAACGCCATCTACGGCCTGGAAATCCAGGGTGTGCCGGTCAAGGAAGCTGAAGAGCGTGCGGCCCGCTGGATTGCCCGCGTCGGGCTGGAAGGGTTCGAGAACCACTATCCCAACCAGCTGTCCGGCGGCATGCAGCAGCGTGTGGGGCTTGCGCGCGCACTCACCAACGATGCTGACATTCTGCTGATGGACGAGGCGTTCTCGGCGCTCGACCCGCTAATCCGCATGGACATGCAGACCGTGCTTCTCGACCTTCAGGAAGAGCTGCACAAGACCATCGTCTTCATCACCCACGATCTGGACGAGGCGCTGCGCCTTGGCGACAGGATCGCGATCCTGCGCGACGGGGCAGTTGTGCAGCAGGGGACCGGGCAGGAAATCGTTCTGAAGCCTGCGGACGCCTACATTGCCGACTTCGTCAAGGAAGTGAACCGTGGCCGGGTGATCCTGGTCGACACGGTCATGGATACGTCCCGGACGCTGGAAAACGGACCGACGATTTCCAGCGGCATCCTGCTGGAAGAAGCGGCCCGGACCTTTGCCGACACGGGCGAGGGCGAGGCAAACATCGTCAACAGCGATGGCCGTCCGATCGGCGTGCTCAACGTGCATGACACGATCTATGCGATGGTGACGCCGGCAACCCACTGAGCCAATGAAGTGTGAAAACATCAAAACCCCGGAGTTCGCTCCGGGGTTTTTTGTATCCTGGGCGGCAACCTCCACTCTTTCTCGGAAGAAGCCTCGGTGTACCTGCAAGAAGAAAAAGCCCCGGAGTGTTTCCGGGGCTTCAGGATTTCCGGAAAACTCGACTTCAGCGCTCTGTGAAGATCGTTCGTGCCGCACGTGTTACAGGGTGCAGCAGGTAAAGGAGGATCGATTTCGATCCGGTGACCACTTGGGCGTTGACCTGCATGCCAGGGCGGATCGGCCGTTCGTGTGAACCGGCGCCGATGACCTGGCCGGGAAAGGCGAGGGTTGCCTTGAAGTAGTATTCGCCGAATTCGTCCTGGAAACTCGAGGCGGAAATGGTCTCCACTTCCGCGGCCACGGTGCCATAGATGTTCGGGTCGTAGCTGGTGATCGTGATGTCGGCCCTGTCGCCGATGTTGATATGGCCGACGTCCTTCGGATTGACCTTCACCTCGGCAACGAGGTTTTCGGACAGGGGGACGATCTCGGCAATCAGATCGCCGGGATTGACGACTGCACCACGACCGGTCGGGCCAAGGCTCTTGACGTAACCTGCCACCGGCGCCTTAACGAACAGGCGGTCCTGCCGGTCTTTCAGTTTGGCGATTTCCTGTTTCAGTTCGTCGCGCTCCTGGGCAATCCTGGCGCGCTCGTCGGCGACATCCCGGTTCACTTCGGCGCCGGCCTGACTGAGGCTGGCCTGGGCTTCGGTCAGCATTTCACGGGCCTGTGCGAGATTGCCGAACAGCTGTTCCAGTGTGACCTGCGACCGCTGAAAATCCCCCTTGGCCTCCAGGAAGCGGCGACGCGACGTGTAGCCGTCTTTCAGCAAACCTTCCTGGATCTGGAATTTTTCCTTTTCCAGTTCGACCTGTGATTTTTGAAGTTCGACCTGTGCTTCCAGGCTGACCACTTCGGCACGCCTCTGGGCGACACGCGCGGTGTAGGCTTCCTGTTCGTCGGCAACCGCCTTGCGGTTGGCGGTCAAGGCTGCCCGTTGCTGGGTGCTCAGGCCATCCACCGACGGGTCCAGGCGCAGGCCAACGGTGTTGGCATCGCTGTATTCCTGTGCAAGCAGACGGCGTTCCTCAAGTTCCAGATAGCTGAGACGGCTTTGAATGCGGGCGAGTTCCGTGGTCGTATCCTGTTTTTCCAGGTGGGCGAGTGGGTCTCCCGCCTGTACCAGCTGGCCTTCCTCAACAAGGATCTCCGAGACGATGCCGCCTTCCAGGTGCTCCACTTTCAAAATCTGGCCGGCAGGCGCTATCTCCCCGATCGTGTTGGCCACTTCCCGGATCTGGCCGACGGCAGCCCACAGCAACAGGAAGCCGGTCGCGATGGTCAGTCCCATGAGGAGGCGTGAATAAAAGGCTGGGGGCACGCCGTCTTCCAATTCCAGCGGAAGGCCGACGCGGCCGTAGACCGCCTTGCGGAGAGTGTCGGGATCGTCTTTTGCTGCCATTGGAAAGTCCTCGGCGGTTGTCTTGCAGCGGGCCGGCGACGGCCCCTTACGTTATTTCGATTGTTGCTTGAGCACGTCCTCAAGGATGTCCTTCGGGGCTCCGGCCATCGCCACCATGCCGTTCTGCATGTAGACAATGTTGTCTGCCATGCGCATGTGGCTGGGGCGGTAGGTCGTGATGATGACGGTCGACTTTCCGCGAACCTGGTCGATCTTCTTCATCAGGAACTTGTCGCCTTCGAAATCCAGATTTCCGGCAGGGTTGTCTAGCAGATAGATCGGGGCAGGGCGCATGAAGGCCCTGGCCAGCAGCAGGCGCTGTTTGACGTTGTCCGGCAGCACTTCGATCAGCTGGCCGGTCAACCGGGTCTCCACACCCTGGGGCAGAATTTCGCCATAGGCGTTGAGGCCGAATTCCTCGAAGGCCTTGCGAACCTGATCGTTGTCCGCCTGCGGATTGGCCATGCGGAAGTTCTGCGCAATCGTACCGTAGAAGAAATCGTGGTGTTCCGGTGCATAGCCGATGGAGTTGCGCCATTCGCCCGGGTCGAGCTGGCGGATGTCGAGATCGTCGACAAGGACAGCGCCCATATGGGGTCGATAAAGCCCGAGCACGGCCCGCACCAGCGAGGTCTTGCCGCAGCCGCTCGGGCCTGTGATCGCGGTGACGGATCCCTGCTCCATCTGAAGCGAAAAATTGCGCAAGGCCGGTTCCTGGCGGGAAGGGTAGCGCAGCACGACGTTGGAAAAGCGGATCGTGCCCTGGAACTGGCGGTGCAGGCTCGGCAGCCTGCCGGGCTGGCGTTCCATTTCGATTTTCAGAAGGCTGTTGATCCGTTCGATCGTCTGCTGGGCCTGGCCCAGTTGCGATACGCTGAGGAAGGCCTGATGCATCGGGCTGAGCGCACGCCAGGAAAGGGCCATGACGGCAATGAGCGCGCCTTGAGACAGGTCCTGGTTCATGACCAGAACGGCTCCGAAACCGAGGACCCCGATGCCGCACAGGGTCATGAACATCTGCGAGACCACTTGCATGACCTGCGACAGTTGCCTCGTCTTCAGGTTCTTCAGCGCAAAGTCCGCGGAAATTGCCCGGTATTTCTCGACCCAGATGTCGTCGGCGGACAGTTCCCGGATGGCCTTTCGCTTCGACAGGATCTCCACGGTGATGTTCTGCATGCGCGATTTTGCATCGCCGGCCTGATTGATTGCCTGTTTCATGCGCGGAACGATGAGCATGGCCGACAGGACATAGAGCACCAGCAGCCCAGCCGGCAGCAGTGCAAGCGGCCCGCCAATGAAGCCGAGAACCATGACGAAAATCACCGAGAAGGGAAGGTCGATCAACGCATTGGCGAGATTGCCGTGAAAGACGTCCCGCACGCCGTCGAACTGCTTCAGACGGGTGATTTGCGCTCCGATGGGGGCGGACGAAATCAGGGGGAGCGGCAGATGCAGGAAATGGCGGAAGGTGGTGTTGGCGACCACCGCGTCGAGCCTGGCGCCCAGGTAAGCCTGGAGATGCGATTTGGTGCCTCTGACCATCCAGTCCATGATCAGCACAAGTGCAATGCCGATCAGCAGCGTGACCAGCACGGAAACGGATTTGGCGCCGATAGCCTTGTCGTAAACGCTCATGACAAAGAGCGGCAGACCGAGCGCCAGGATGTTCGACAGCAGGCCGACGGTCATGATCGACAGCACCGTGCCCCTGAACTGATGGAACAGGCGGGAGGACCAGTGCTGAAAACCGGCGCTTTCGGTGCTGTCATCCGGCTCGATCACGAAGATCTCGGCATCCTTGAGTTCGCTGAAGGCAATGGCGACCGTGCGATGAGCCTCGCCGCTGTAGGCCTGGAACCGGCCGTCGCTCGAGCGCCCCAGGCCGACCAGTAGATTGTCTCCGTGTTTCACCAGGCAGGGAAACTGTTCCGCGGTCAGCTGCTTTGCGGACCGTCCGGTCGGAGTGACCCGAAAGTTCAGCCGGGTCAGCACGGCGCGAAGGTCGAAGATGCCCTTTATGCCTTCAAGGTGAGGCAGGGCTTCGAAGAGATGGCGTTCCATGCCATCCCAGCCGAGGGCTTCCAGAAGGGGCAGCAAACAGGCCTCTGCCGGAGACGCGCGGTCGATCGTACTGCCTGAATGCTGCTGGACACGGGTTTCCAGGTTCATCCGGCTCTCTGCCGGGTTCAGGTTCTGAAAGATCGAATCCGCGTTTTCAAAAGCCGCCAGGGACATGTTCAGCTCCTAAGCCTGCTTTTTGGTGTCGGCTGGCTCGCGCCGCCGCAATTTGTATCGAGGGGTGTTCGGCGTGTCCGGCAAGGCGCTAATCCGGCCGTGCTCCATCAGAAACTGCTTGTCGGCAATGGCGCGGAAAGAAGGGCGGTGGCTGACGATCAACGTCGTCAACTGGCCTTTGAGCCGCTTCAACGCTTCAACGAGCTGGGCTTCGCTCTTGTGGTCGAGAGCGCCGTTGGCATCGTTGAGGATAAGGATCTTCGGTTCGCCTGCGAGCGCGCGAGCAATGGCAATGCGCTGTACCATGCTGTCGGTGAGATTTTCTTCAATCGCGTTGCCGAGCATTGTGTCGTAGCCCAACGGCAGCAGGTGAATATCCTTTTCAAGGCCGATCAGGTCCGCCGCCAATCGGGCTTTTTGCGGGCTCGCGCGAGATCCGAAGAGAGTCAGGTTCTGCAGGATCGTGCCGGCGAACATCTGGGCGTCGTTGCTGACGTAGGCGATGTGCCGGCACAGATACCGGTGGTCGACACCGTACAAATCCTGTCCGTCTATCATGACCTTGCCGGAGGTCGGTTCGATATCACCGGAAATCAGGCGAGCAAGCGTCGTTCGGCCGCTGCCGTCGCTGCCCTCAAAGGCAACGGTTTCTCCGGCATTGATCGTCAGGCTCAGATTCTGGACAGGCACGATCGCATCGCTGCGCGCGGCGAAGCTGGCATTTTGCAGCTTGATGTTGCCGACAATTACCAGGTTCTTGTTTCCTGATCGCTCTTCCTTTGGCAAATCGAACAGGGCGCGCGCTTCGCGGAAATCATGTTTGACCCGCTGCATGTCCGTCCAGTGGTTGATGCCGCGCAGCAAGGGCTGCACGACCTGACCTGCCAGCAGGGTGCAGGCCGCAACCGCCCCGACACTGATGAACCCGGACATAACCATGAGGGCCCCGGCCGACACCACGCAGACGGTTGTGAGGACGGTGAAGAACCCGGAGGAATTCCGTGCCCGGTTGGTGAGATCGATATAGTCGTAGCCAAGGCGAGAATTTTGCGTCTGCAGGCGTTCAAACCTTCGCAGGATGACGGGCTCGAAGGCCATGGCCTTGATGGTGTTGAGGCCGGACAGGACCTCGAAGATGAAATCGTATTTGCGCTGATCCTGCTCCGCGCGTTTTTCAATCAGGCTGTCGATCCTTGTATTTAGAGCGGCGGTTCTCAGGGCAAACAAGGCCAGGAGAACAAGCGGCACGAAGCCGATCGGCCCCCCGATAAGAAACAGGACGGCAAGAAAGAGGAGGCTGGCGGGAAGGTCGATTGCCAGGAGGCGGGCCTGACCACCGTAATGGTCACCCATTGCTTGCAGCGAGCGCAGCGAGTCCAGGTGTTTGGTCACCGTCGCCTCAGAGTTGATGTCCGCTCTGGAGTGCAGAAGACGTCTGGCCGCTTCGACGTTGGCCTGATGGGTGAAAGAGGCTGCAAGCCAGCCTGTCAGATACGACCGTGTCGTTTTCAGAACCGCATCGATCACCAGCACGAAACCCAGTCCTGCGATCAGGATGACGAGCGTGTCGGTCGACTTGTTTGGCAGAATCCGGTCATAGACCTGCAAGATGGTCAGCGGCATCGCCAAGCCGAGGATATTGATCAGGATGGAAGCGGTTACCACCGAGCGCGGGAGTTTTGGTGTTGATACTTTTTCTCCGGTTTCGGAGGAAAAAAACTCCAGTTGCGGCAGTTTGATACTGGAAAAAGTATCAGTGATAAAAGATGCCATAGTAAGCGCCTCCTTGAATACATTAAGGCGCGTAATTGTTTCAAAATCGTTTACCAAAAATACCGCAAATTCTAAATTTACATCAAGTTATACATGTAATTCGAAGATTGAAGTTGGTTTTTATTAAGGTAACCCTGCGCGTGATGACGTTAGGTTTTAACGGAGCACGTGCAAGTCATGGCCGACACCGATACTTCAGCGAATGCAGGCAAACCGGGCGTTTCTTCTTCAACGGAGAACGCAGCAAAGTCCAACGGCGGATCAGAACCGTCGCCTGCACGCATGGAGGCTCAAGCAGGCGATCCCTACCGTCCGGCCGGTGGCAATGATTATTCCCTGTCCGTGGAACCGGAAGATACCGGTGAAGCAACCTTGGCGAACCTTTATCAGGCTGTGCCCCTCGAAGATCGAGGATCTGGTGCTTCAACCCAGGATGCCGAGGGACTTGGCGGCGACGGCGGCAGAGACGGCCAGGGTGCGCATGGGGGGCTGGGTCAGGGATTGGGCGGAGCTGGAACCGGTGACACGCTACTGCCGGACGGCGGTTCCGAAGTGGCCGAAACCGCCGATGGTGGTCCAAACGATGACGGCGGCCTTGGCGACGGTGCCGTTCCGGAAGCGCGTGGACTCGACCCGACGTTGTCTCAATTCGATCTGGGCGGCGATGGCATTCAGTCATCGGGCTCCCAGGTTGGTGACGGAACCAGCGGCGGAGGCGGAGGTGCTGGTGAAGGCGGCGATGGTGGGAACACCGGGGTCGGCCCTGTTGAGGACGTCGACAGCACCGACAATTTTGTAACGGAAAACGCCGCAGGAGGTACCGTTGTCGGCGTAGTCGCCTTTGCGAATGATCCGGATGCGACAGACACGGTCACCTACTCGATCACCGATAGTCGGTTCGATATCGACCCGGATACGGGCGTTATTACCGTTGCTGATGGCGCGGTGATTGATCGCGAGACGACCCCCTATATCGATATTGAAGTGACGGCGACGTCAACGGATGGGTCAACCTCGACCGGGACCTTCCGAATTACAGTTGGTGATGAAAACGAGTTCGACATCGGCCCGGTGACAGACGTTGATGGTGCCGACAACTTCGTCCAGGAGAACTCTGCCGGTGGCACGGTTGTCGGTGTGACGGCGTTTGCTGAAGACCCGGATGCGACAGACACGGTCACCTACTCGATCACCGATAGTCGGTTCGATATCGACCCGGATACGGGCGTTATTACCGTTGCTGATGGCGCGGTGATTGATCGCGAGACGACCCCCTATATCGATATTGAAGTGACGGCGACGTCAACGGATGGGTCAACCTCGACCGGGACCTTCCGAATTACAGTTGGTGATGAAAACGAGTTCGACATCGGCCCGGTGACAGACGTTGATGGTGCCGACAACTTCGTCCAGGAGAACTCTGCCGGTGGCACGGTTGTCGGTGTGACGGCGTTTGCTGAAGACCCGGATGCCACGGACACGGTTACCTATTCCATCACCGATAGTCGGTTCGAGATCGATCCGGATACGGGCCTTATTACCGTTGCCGATGGCGCGGTGATTGACCGCGAGACAACCCCCTATATCGATATTGAAGTCACTGCCACCTCGACAGATGGGTCAACCTCGACAGGAACCTTCCGGATCACGGTTGGCGATGAAAACGAGTTCGGCATTGGGCCGGTGACGGACGTTGATGGTGCCGACAACTTCGTCCAGGAGAACTCCGCCGGTGGCACGGTTGTCGGTGTGACGGCGTTTGCTGAAGACCCGGATGCCACGGACACGGTTACCTATTCCATCACCGATAGTCGGTTCGAGATCGATCCGGATACGGGCCTTATTACCGTTGCCGATGGCGCGGTGATTGATCGCGAGACGACGCCTTTTATCGATATCGAGGTTACAGCCACCTCAACGGATGGCTCAACTTCGACCGGTATCTTCCGGATCACGGTGGGCGACGAGAACGAGTTCGATATCGGTCCGGTGACAGACGTTGATGGAGCCGACAACTTCGTCCAGGAGAATTCTGCCGGTGGCACGGTTGTCGGTGTGACGGCGTTCGCCGAAGATCCGGATGCGACCGACACGGTCACCTATTCCATCACCGATGGTCGGTTCGATATCGACCCGGATACGGGCGTTATTACCGTTGCTGATGGCGCGGTGATTGATCGCGAGACGACCCCCTATATCGATATTGAAGTGACGGCGACGTCAACGGATGGGTCAACCTCGACCGGGACCTTCCGGATCACGGTGGGCGACGAAAACGAGTTCGATATCGGTCCGGTGACGGACGTTGATGGTGCCGACAACTTCGTCCAGGAGAATTCTGCCGGTGGCACGGTTGTCGGTGTGACGGCGTTCGCCGAAGATCCGGATGCGACCGACACGGTCACCTATTCCATCACAGACAGCCGGTTCGAGATCGACCCGGACACGGGCGTTATTACCGTTGCCGATGGCGCAGTGATTGACCGCGAGACGACGCCTTTTATCGATATTGAAGTGACGGCGACGTCAACGGATGGGTCAACTTCTACCGGCATCTTCCGGATCACGGTTGGCGATGAAAACGAGTTCGATATAGGTCCGGTGACGGACGTTGATGGAGCCGACAACTTCGTCCAGGAGAACTCCGCCGGTGGCACGGTTGTCGGTGTGACGGCGTTTGCTGAAGACCCGGATGCAACGGATACAGTTTCCTATTCCATCACCGATAGTCGGTTCGATATCGACCCGGATACGGGCGTTATTACCGTTGCCGATGGTGCCGTGATTGACCGCGAGACGACCCCCTATATCGATATCGAGGTTACAGCCACCTCAACGGATGGCTCAACCTCGACCGGTATCTTCCGGATCACGGTGGGCGACGAGAACGAGTTCGATATTGGACCGGTGAACGACATCGACCCGGCAGCCAACAGCATTTCAGAGACCGCCAATGGGGGCGAATTTGCCGGGATCACCGCCTTCGCCGAGGATCCTGATCCGGCGGACAGTGTCACCTACCAGCTGACTGGTGATGACAGGTTCGAGATCGATCCGGATACAGGTGTCATCACCGTAAAGAATGGCGCGACGTTCGATGCGGAAACAGAACCTTCCATCGAGATGACTGTCACCGCAACGTCAACGGATGGCTCTTCCTCAACTAAGACCTTCACCGTGGCCGTGACAGACAACAATGAAGCACCGGATCTGATCGTTCATCTGGAAAACGGCTCAGAACAGTTTGTCGTCAACGGCAGCTTCGAAATCTATGACGGGGTTCACGGCGGACCAGCCGGGTCCGGCTGGTACGAAAACCCGACTTCGATCGAGGGTTGGACCTACGACAACGTCGATGTACATGAGGCCGGGCACAATACTTATGGCGCGACTGACGGCGGTCATCATCTGGACCTTGCAGCCATGAACAATGGCTGGGCTTCTCAGCAAATAGAGGGGCAGCTTGATGGTCAGGTCTATCATCTGACATTCGACATGAAGTCGCGCGGCGGCGTGGGAGAAAGTGTCGCCGAGGTCTATTGGAACGGCGAGTTGATCGACACGATCGACCCGGCCACTACGGGAACGGGTTGGCAGTCCTATGCCTATGACATCGTTGGCGGATCCGGCGACGGCTCCAATACGCTGACATTCGTTGAGATCGGTTCCGATAACCTGGGTGGTGCGCTGATCGACAGTGTGTCCATCGTTTCCGACAACCGCACTGCGGTCGTCGAGGAATATTACGGCGCAGAGATTGCACCCTTGTCAGTATTCGATCCGGATGTGGGCGATACGCATATATTCACGGTTTCGGACGACCGGTTTGAGGTGGTCGTATCCGGCGACAGATACCTTCTCAAATTGAAAGACGATCAGGCCTTCGACTACGAAACCGAGACTCAGGTGACCCTTGAGGTGACGGCAACCGACCAGGGCGGTCTTTCCGACACGGAGATCGTGGTGATCGACGTGATCGATATCGACGACACCAATTCTCCCATCGGTCCGCTCGCCGACATTGATGCCAGCGCAAACCAGGTTCTTGAAAACGCCGCGGCAGGTGCCGTCGTGGGTCTGACTGCCTTTGCAAACGATCCGGATGCAGGCGACAACGTGAGTTATCAGCTCAGCGGTGACGCGCGCTTCGAGATCGACCCGGTGTCGGGGGTGATCACCGTCGCCAGTGGGGCAAGTTTCGACAAGGAAACCGAACCGGAAATCGATGTTCTGGTGACGGCTACTTCGACTGACGGATCAGTCTCGACCGAAACCTTCACGATTGCGATTGCCGATGCCAATGAGGCGCCGGACCTCGACTTCGATCCGGAACTTGGACCGGGCGTTTCCGTGACGCTGACCTTTGTCGAGGAATATGCCGGCCACAGCAATGTGCTGGGTGTCTTCTACGTGGACGGCAACGGCAATCCCGTGGCCGGCGAAATCGTCTGGGTCAACCAGAACCAATTGACGCCGGGCGATACGGCGACCCTCTATCTGGAAGGCGTCGAAGCGAGCGAAATCGGCTATTTCCTGATCCCGGATGGTGCAGACACGAACAATGGTCTTCTTGCCGGTGACAAGGTGACGTTCCAGAAAGACGGTCAGGGGAACTGGCAGGCCGTCGGACCTGACGGGACGCTGCTGGTTGGGGCCGATGCCAATGTTCTTTTCTCCGGTAACGGGTCACTCAATCCGGATGGTTACGACTACACCGTGGAAAGCGGCATCAGGATCGGCTTTGAGGACATTGCCGGCGGGGGTGACGAGGATTTCGACGACGTCGTCTTTGACCAGACAACTTTCGAAACCACTGCTCGTGCCGCGGTCTATGAAGAAGATCCGGGGGCGGAAATCGGTACCTTGTCGGTATTCGATCCCGATGTCGGCGATACGCACAGCTTCACGGTTTCCGATAGTCGCTTCGAGGTCATATCGATCAACGGTGAGAACATTCTCAAACTGAAGGACGGTGTGGCGCTCGATTATGAGACCGAAACCCAGGTGAGCGTTGAGGTTACCGTTACCGATAGCGGCGGGCTGTCGGACACGGAAACCATCGTGATCGACGTCATCGACGTGGAGCCGGAAGAGCCTGCCGACGACAATGAGCCGATCGGGCCTGTCAGGGATGTCGATACGGCCCAGAATCTGGTTGTGGCGACAGCTGCTGCCGGAATGGTGATCGGCCTGACGGCATTCGCGGAAGATGCCGACGCCGGAGACACTGTGACCTATTCCATCGACGACAGCCGGTTTGATATCGACGCAGACACCGGTGTGGTGACCCTCGCCAGTGGTGCAACGCTGGTTGCAGGCGAGACCATCGACGTGACGATCACCGCCACATCAAGTGACGGATCCCAGTCGAGCGCGGTTTTCCCCGTGACGGTGACTTCGGGTGTAACTGAGAACTCGCCGCCTGATCTGATCGTCGGCAACGCGATCTACCGGCCGGACCAGGGCAACAAGCACTGGGACGATCATCATGATGGCCATTGGGGACATATCAAGGACGGGGAAACGGGGCACTATCATGAAGATGACGGTGTCCATGGTCAGACCTATCACGGCCACGACGACGACTGTACGGGCAACGAATATCACGTTCCCGAAAATCAGGCAGGTGTCGAACTTGTCGAACTTTCGGTAGTGGACCCCGATATCGGCGACACGCACACCTTCACGGTGTCGGATGACCGGTTTGAAGTCGTGAGCAACGGCGACAGCTATCTGCTGAAGCTGAAGGATGACGCGGCAGTCGACTACGAAACGGAGCAAAGCATCACGATAGACGTTACCGCGACCGACAGCGGAGGCTTGTCGGATACCGAGACAATTACCCTGGACGTGGTCGACTTTGATGATGTGCCCCTGTGCGAGGTCGGGACAAGTAATGCCGATACGATTGTTGGGGGCGATTTCGTGGACAGCATTTCCGGACTTGGCGGAAATGACATCCTGCTGGGTCAGGGAGGCAACGACCTCATCTATGGCGGGGCTGGTGACGATGTGATCCGGGGTGGCGCGGGCGACGACGTTCTTTCCGGTGGCGACGGGTCGGATCTGTTCGCCTACATGCTCGGCGACGGGCATGACAGCATTTACGGCGGCGCCGGCGGGAGCTGGATCGATATCGTCGATCTGAGCAAGGCCGCCGATGGCACCGATATCGGAACCTATGGTGTCGACTGGTCCATCACCATGACGGAAGGTTCCATCGAGAGCATCGATGCAGCGGCGGGCGAGATCACCCTTTCGCAGGATTCGGGGGGCTACATCGAGTTTGCCGATGGCGGACGCATCGACTTCACGGATCTGGAAGGCGTTCAGTACTGATCAGCAGGAATGAAAAAAGCGGGCAAGTTACGCCCGCTTTTTGTGTTGCCGGTTATTGAATCGGAGGCAGTGGTTCTGTCTCGATAAAGACGGTGTCGCTGGTCACGACCTCGACGACGGTTGACTGGAAGACATCGTTCTCCGACGGTCCAAGGCGAAGGTCCCAGGTATTGAACTCAGGCATGAGGCGTGGGACCGGTGCCGGCCGTTCCTCGATGATCCCGAAATGCTGCGGCGCCAGCCGGCCAATGTTGGCCAGCAGGAAGAAGTCCGCAATGCGGCTGTCATAGCGTGCCCGGACATGGTCGACCTTGCTGAGCAATAGTTCGCGCTCGCCGTCCAGAACATCGAGCAGGGACCGCTGACCGCTGTCGAATTCCACCTGCAGGCCCTTGACCGCACGCTGGTTGGCCTCAATCGCGCGCTTTACCGCCTTGACCTTCAGCCTTGAGGCAGCCCGCTGCTTCATGGCACGGACAACGTTCTCGCGGATGATCTGCTGGATGTCGTCCAGCTCGTATTCCTGTTGGGCTGCCGTGAAGTTTGCGCGTTTGACCGCGGCAATGTTGCGGCCTCCGGTGAAGAAAGGGGCCGTGACGCGCACGCCAAAGCGGAAGTCTTCTTCGTCCTGATTGCCAAGGTTGCCCTGGTAACCGGTTTGCCATTCGCTTTCCAGCGAGACACGCGGCAGCATGTCGCCGACTGCGGCGCGTGCGGCGTAACGTGCGGCCCTTGCATCTGCCGTTGCGGCGCGGATGGACGGATTGTTCTGCAGCGCGACGTTGATCGCGTCATCCAGACCGGCGGGCTCGATTGTCTGCGGAATGCCAGGCCAGCCGAGCTTGCCCGGCTTTTGTCCGGTCAGGCGCTCATAGACAGCCTCGGAGGCTTCGAGGTCGCCGACCGCCTGGTCGGAATTCCCCTGCGCTTCACCGAGACGGGCAAGCGCCTGTTCGATATCGGTGCGCGTTGCGTCTCCCGACTTGTAACGGGCGCGGGCGGCGTTCACCTCCCGTTGCACCACGTTGGTGTAGGCCCGCAAGTGAGCGAGGATCGCCCGATCGCGAACAACGCGCAGATAGGCATCGGCTGTGTTGAACAGCAGCGTCTGTTCGGCGCCAATGAGCTGGTTGCGACCGGAATTCGCTTCCTCATGAGCCTGGTTCAGCCGATTGACACCCGCGAAACCCTGAAACACCGTCTGGGACATGGAGATGCCCAGCTCGTGGAAGAAGGACCTGTCGCTGTTGCCGCTGCGTTCGCTGCGGAAGGCGTTCTGTTCCCCCAGGTAGGTGCCGGTAACCGTCGGCAGAAACTCGGACCTGGCGGTCCAGACGTCCTGATTGGTCGCTTCGTAACGCGACCGTTCCGCCTTGAGGCCCGGGTTGATGGCGTAGGCCGACCCCATGGCTTCTTCAAGCGACTGGGCGGATACGGTTGCGCTGGCGAAGGAAAGGCTGATCAGTGACGCGCCTGCCAGCAGACCGGCAAGGCGGGTTTTCAATCCGAGCATCAGTTTGGCAGGGGCAGGGAAGGTCGTCATTGCAGCACCGTGATCGTTGTCTGCCCTTAAGGTAAAATTTTATAGTTAATCAAAAGTAAGTTGAGATTAGAGAATATGGCCAAGAATTTTCAGTAATTACCTAGGGTAATATTTGTTTGACGTCGCTTCTTTTAGGATATTGATATTAATATCAAGGTTTAATTTGATAATAATTTAAGTTGAATTCAGTGATAAGTCAGCTTCCCGTTCGGTCTAAGCTCGGGTGAAACTTTTTGATCTGCGAAGGCAGTAGATGTTTCCCGAACAGAAAGCCCTGCACCTGCAGGCATCCGGCTTGTTGCAGGAATTGCAGCTGTCGTTCCGTTTCGACACCTTCGGCGATTACTGGGATCTTGAAGCTATGGCCGAGCAGAACGGCAGAGCGCAGGATTGCCCGGGCATGGGGGTTGGTTTCCAGCGACTGGGTGAAGGCTCTGTCGACCTTGATCTTGTCGAAGGGAAAGGCTTGCAGCGTGTTGAGCGAGGAATAGCCCTTGCCGAAGTCGTCCATGGCAACGCGCACCCCCATTTTGCGCAGCGAGAGGATCGTCTCGTGAACCCGTTCGTGATCCTCGATCGGGGTGGATTCGGTGAGTTCTACTTCCAGGCGTTCTGCGGGCAGGCCTGTCTTCATCAGCACGGTGGAAACGAGACCGGCAAAATCGCAACGGGAGAACTGCAGCGGGGAAGCGTTGACCGACAGCGTTACCGGATTTTCCCAGCAGGCAGCTTCCTTGCAGGCAGCTTCGAGAACCCAATTGCCGATATCCAGGATGATGCCTGACCGTTCGGCAATCGGAATGAAGTCCTCCGGCGGAATCGGACCTTTTTCCGCGTGACGCCACCGGACCAGCGCTTCGTAGCCAATCAACTCGCCAGTCTTTGTCAGATTCTGTTTCTGGAAGACCAGGTTGAGCTGGTTTTCGAGCGTTGCATTGCGCAAGTCAGCCGCCAGGCCCGCCTCCCAGCGATTGGTTTCCTCCATGCCCGTGACATAGGGCTGGATGAGGTTGCCGCCGATCGATTTTGCTTGCTTGGCAGCAAGGTTTGCCCTTTGCACCAGCTTGTTCAGGTCCTTGCCGTCGCGCGGAAACACGGCAAGGCCAATACTGGAGCGGATGGACAGGCGGTAGGAATTCCACTGAACAGGCCTTCGGGCAAGGGAGCGAACCAGACGGGCGAAGTCTACGGCGTCATCCAATGTGTCGAGCGACGGATTGATGACCAGAAATTCGTCACCGTAGAAGCGGGAGATGAAGACCCTGTCGCTCAGGTTGTTTTTCAGTGTATTGGCCAGGGTGCACAGGACAGTGTCGCCGACTTCGTAGCCGTGAAGGTCGTTGATGGCCTTGAACTGGTCCAGGCTGATCAGCACGACGGCGCATGTCTTGCCCTCCAGTTCGGCCTTTTCCAGAAGGTCTGCCGCAGCCTTCTGCACAAAATGCCGGTTTGGAAGTCGTGTCAGAGAATCCTGCAGCGACAGGTGTTTATAGGCTCGCCTGGCCGCGTTTTTCCTGTACCGGTCGAGCAGCGCACCAGTTGCAGCCACAAAGGTGCATAGACCGAAGATGACCAGCGACATCACCATCATGTGCCTTTCGGACATGAGCATGATTTCGCGCGGGAAACTGACTTCGCGAAGGGGCGTGGCCGGGGAATGCACCGGCATGTGTATCGAAACTGCCGACAGGAAAAGGAACAGCGTTGCACTTACAAATGCGCGTCTGGACTGCAGCTGCGGAACGAAACTCATTGCAATTGCCCCAAGGCACGTTCCGAACAGAAATGTCCAAAGGCCGAAGGCTTCGCTCGTATCAGGTAAACCGGCGATCTCCCTGGCCGTCGTCAGCGTCAGACCCATTCCTGCAATGGCAAGGCCAAAGAGGATGCCGCCAAGTTCCGGTGCGAGCCGGATGTTTCGCCGCACAGCAAGCGCATAACCTGAGAGGAGGCCGGCAAAGACGACAAGCAGGGCAAGCAGAGCCGTTTGAAGTCGGTACCCTGATTCCGCGGGAAGCTTTACCGAAGAAAAGGCGATGATCTGGGCCGCCCAGATTGCCGAGGCGCCGACGAGTGCAGACCAGATGAGCCAGATGAACCGCGCAGGGCTTGCATCGCGGTCGACCTTCGCAAGGAGCAGGAAGGAAAAGGCGCATCCGAAGAGACACGTTGCGATCGCAAGTGTCAAAAGAGCATGGTCATGCTCAAAAGACAAAACTGTTGCGACGCGTTCCATAAAAGCTCCCACCGACGGTTGATTTCATGAAAGCTTAAAAAGCATAACAAACTGTGTTTTTTCGGAGTATTTCAAGTATTGCTCATTGTTTAATCTGGTATTGTTGTAATTGCGTATGAAGTATCCGGTCAATTGGTGGCTTTTATTGTCAGTATTGACCTGTTTTACAAGCGGCTTTGGGGCGCATAGGTGCCGCTTCCGGTTTGCCAGCGTGCAATTGGAGCGGAAGAGCTGCTTCTGAAGAGCGTGGCGAAACCTGCCCTTTGTCTGAGTGAGGTGAATTCGTAAACATCTGCCGCCAAAAGCGCGGCATTTTCAGGTAGTGGCGCGTTCTGCAGCACTGACTTGACGCTTCGGTAACTGGAGCATGTCCTTAAGTCACCGTAATTTTTGACAATATTTTTTCAGCCTCAAGAAAGCCCGAAATTCGTGCAAAATCCAGCGAATGAGCGGATCCGGAAGGTCGCGACTCTGCTCGGGTGCCCTGAGGGCATGGGGATGGATAAAATTCTATCGATATAATTAGCAATACGGCATTGATTTGCTTCCAAAACAGGGCGGCCGCGCCGGAGGGCAATGCCTTCAGCGATCAGAAATGCCGCTCCGGCCTCGAGCGAGAGGTGCGGGACAATGCAAACTGTTTAAGACACGTCAGGAGAACGGGTGCATCCCGCAATGCCAACGAAAGCCAGATCTACTCGCGTCGACAACGCTTATGAACGCTTGAAAACCGAGATCCTGAACGGGCAATTGCCGCCCGGATTTCAGGCGCCGGAACCGGACATCGCGACACGGCTGGGCATGAGCCGGACGCCGGTTCGCGAAGCGCTTATCCGGCTGGAGGCTGACGGTCTGGTGGATCTCGTGCCCCGCCGGGGAGCAAAGGTTCTGCCGATTTCGCTGCAGGACATCTGCGAGATCTACCAGATCCTTTCGGCGCTTGAAGCCCTCGCCGCAGGCACCGCTTGCCGCAAGGCGGGCGACGAGACGCTCGCGGAAATCGAAGAAGTGCTCAACGACGCCGATGATGCGCTGAAACGCCAGGACATCGAGGCCTGGGCCGTTCACGATGACAGGTTCCACAGGCTGATGGCCAAGGCGAGCGGCAATCTGCGTCTGGAAGCTGAAATCGAGGGGTTTCTCGATCAGGTCTACCGGGCCAACACCGTGTTGCTGCGCCTGAACAAGGCACCGGCCTCAAATGCTGCCGATCATCGCAAGATTGTGCAGGCGATCCGGGACGGTGACACCGACAGCGCCACGGAGACTGCGCGGTTACACCGTCTCAACGGAATGCTGCGGATGAAGGATGTGCTGCAGGATTGCGGGCTCAGCCACGTTTGATCATTTTGGCGCGGCGGGGGCCGGGCCGGTGGACTGTCCGATGATCAGCTCCGCGTCCAGATGCAGAGACGCCGGTTTGCTGGCCGGGTTGGAAATCATGTTCAGGAGCAGCTCGGCAGCCTTTTCCCCGGCGTAGCGAACCGAGGAGCGGGTGCAGGTGAAAATCGGCACTTCGCCGCTGTTGGGCAGGAAAGACAGGGCATCGTCATGGGTGATGATGGACACGTCCCTGCCTGTCTTCAATCCGCACTGGCCGACAGCGCGGGCGACACCGATCGCCGATATCATGGACGAAATCAGGAAGGCGGTCGGCGGATTGTCACTTTTCAGCATCTCCATCGCATTGTCGCAGCCGTAGGGTTCGGTCATGTCCGCACTGCGCATCAAGGCCGGGTCCGGTGTCAGGCCCCGTGCTGCCAGCGCTTCCTCGAAGCCGCGCCGGCGCCGGTTGGCGAAGTCCATATGTTCCAGACCGTTCAGCAATGCGATCCGGGTGTGGCCGAGGTCCAACAGCAGGTTCGTCGCCCGCTCGAAGGCCCGCCGGTTGTTCATGTCGATCCACGATGTTTCTTCCTCGGCACCCGGGATGCGTCCGTGAACGACGAAGGGCAGATTGAGTTCTTTCAGAAGCCTGTGCCTGCGCTCGTCATTTGCGGGGCCGTGAATGATCACGCCGTCGGCCTTCTTGCGTGAAGCGATCTGCCTGTAGGCGTCTTCTTCCTTGGCATCGTCGACGACGGAAATGATCATGTCGTAGCCGTGGCGCGAA